>DAHL01000019.1 GCA_002509225.1 Euryarchaeota archaeon UBA102
TGAGTTTGAGAGACCTGTATCAAGAAGTTATTCTTGATCATAATCAAAGTCCTAGAAATTATGGTGAACTTGAGCCATGTACTATTAGGAGAGACGGAGATAATCCCCTGTGTGGAGACAATATAATATTATATCTAATTATTGAGGATGAAAAAATATCAGATATAAAATTTAAAGGAGAAGGTTGTGCCATAACTATGGCATCTAGTTCTATGATGACTGAAGTTATTATAGGGAAAAAAATAGAAGATGTTGAAGAAATATTTGAGAAATTTCATTCAATGCTTACAGAAGATGAAGGAGATTATGAAGAGCTAGGGAAATTGAAAGTGTTTGAAGGTGTAAAAGAATTCCCAGCACGAGTGAAGTGTGCTACTTTATCATGGCACACAATGAATAATGCAATTAAAGAAATGGAATAAAAATGTCAAAAGAAGATATAGAATGGAAAGAGGCTAAAAAACCAAAAAAAATAGAATATAATAAAGAAGAATTAAAAATAATAGAAATTATTAAAACTATTTACGATCCTGAAATACCTGTAAATATTTTTGATCTTGGATTGATATATTCGATAGACATTGATAAAGAAAATGATGTTAAAATAAATATGACGCTAACATCGCCGTTCTGTCCAGTAGCTGAATCTTTGCCTGAAGAAGTTAGAAAAAAAGTAGAAGCTATGAATGAAACGAAAAGTGCAAAGGTTGAAGTAACGTTTGATCCGCCTTGGAATATGGATATGATGAGTGACGAAGCCAGGGTAAAATTGAATATGTTCTAAACTTTACAAAAAGAAGATGAGGCGAACCTTCTTTTAGTCGGAATAAAATGGTGAATAACTGGTGAAAAATGGAATTTTCAGAAACGGACATAGAAAATATTGAAGGTGAAATGAATGAGTTAGTTTCAGCCAGATTGCCAACTAAATATGGGGAATTTAGAATAATTGCTTTTCCTGGAGAAGAGGAAAATAGGGAGCATTTGGCAATAATTATGGGAGATATTACAGAAGGAGAAGTGTTAGTTAGAGTGCATTCTGAATGTTTAACTGGAGACACTTTTTATTCAAAAAGATGTGATTGTGGAATACAATTAGAAAGTGCAATGGAAAAAATTGCGAAAGAAGGAAAGGGAATGATTGTGTATTTGAGACAAGAGGGTCGCGGAATAGGATTAGTGAATAAATTACACGCATATAACCTACAAGATGAAGGTATGGATACTGTAGAAGCTAATGAAAAATTAGGATTTGAAGGAGAGCTTCGTGAATATGAAGCAGCAGCTAGGATATTAAAATCGATGAGTGTTTCTAAAATAATTTTAATGACTAATAATCCAGCTAAAGTAGAAGATTTGAGAAGTAATGGATTTGAAGTAAAAAGAATACCTCACAAAACCATACCGAATAAAGAGAATAAAGAATATTTGAAAACTAAATCAGAAAGAATGGGTCATGAATTGGACTGAAATTTAGTTCTATTATCGGGATTATTAGCCACTATCGAAACCCAAAGGATAAATGCAGTCATTAGAAGAGCATATTGACCTGTGTGCCACCAAAAATAATGAAGTTTGTCCCACGTTTGAAAATCGTAAGCTTGTGTTACGGGGTAAAAAGAGATTATACGGATTGCATTTTCTATAAAGATTAAAACAGCAAAAATACCTGCCCATTTCAAACGAACATAGGGATTTACCCCTCTGAAACAGATAACTAGCAACCCCAAAAATAGAGTTTCATGTAAACCAGTACATTGAGATACTATCTCTAAATTAATTGGAATTTCTGCATATGAAAGTTCTGTTTGATGAACACCTGTTAATGAAACATCGATGCCCATTAATTTTTCAGTGTGGTAAACAAACCTAGCTACAATTTTCTGAAAAAATAAAAGAGAATTATCTGCACGAGTCAGGTGTTGAAATAATAGATCAATAGGCAAAACTACTACCATTACAATAAAAAAATTGAAAGCCGTACTAATGGCGGTTTTCTCAGATGATTTAGTAGCATTAGTTAATTTGAAAAGTTTCTTTTCTGTATTGTCTAAATAAGAACCGATTTGAATAGATAACCGTTCAAAATACTCTTTCATACTTACCAGTCTGAGTATCAAGAATTAAAAACTATCTATTCATATATTTGACATTTCTTTTCTAGATATCAACGCCTTGTTTAGAATCGATTTTGATTTTTGATAAGTAATAGTATGAAGGGCGTTATCAGAATTTGCCCAGAGAAAATTGGTATGTTCATGACTAAGAGTGATGTTAGTTTCTTCTGTTTCTCCTAGGAAATAAATAACTTGCTTTTTGATAGTCGAACGGCCCTTGCGGAAGGAGTATTCTATTATTTCCCGAAAATCTGAAAATAAAGTTACCTCAGAAATGCCCGTTTCTTCTTTTAATTCCCTTAATGCCGTTTCCGTTTCAGATTCGTTGTTTTCTATGTGCCCTTTGGGAAAATCCCAATGGCCTCCTCCTTTGTATTTTAAAAGAAGAACTTTGTTTTCATGGAATAAAACTATGCCACAAGAATGCTCCATAATAATAGAGCTGGAGCTACACCTTAAAAGGATTAGTAATGCCTAGCTAAGAAAACTCTATTCTTCTTCTATCTTTACTCTACCGAGTATAGATGCGAGGAACGCTAATGCCATGATACTGAACATAGGATCGAAACCTGGAATGAAAACCCCTCTAATCCAAAGAGTTGATGTTACAGTTCGAGCTTCGTTTTCACCAGAAAGTGTTGTTGAAGCTTTAACAATCACAGTGTGATATTCATTAAACCACCCCAAAACAGTTCCACGAGGAGTTTGTAGAGTTATTGGAACGACTTGTTCACCCAAAGAATCAACTTGCCATTGAGACTGACCGAGAGCTAGTGTAAAACCAGACTCTTCTAAATCGTCCTGATTTAGAACCTCAATTAGTATTGTATCGATGTAATTTCCATAGTTAACTATAGTGTATGTTTGTATGTAATCACTGCCAGGGCCTATTCTGATAAATGGGGCATCAGCTCTAATTGCTAATCTTGCGTATTGAAGAATCTGTGCTGTGAATCCTGCATATTTAGTAACTGTGAAAGTTTGAGTATTAGATTCCTTTCCTTGTGCCACAATTGAAACGTCTACATTCTTGTATGAAGATTGTGTTAATGCAAGAGCACATACAGGCACTGTAGCATCAGCACCGGCACTCAAAGTAACAGAAGTTGAAGAAGGAGAAATGGTAACTCCCCCACCACTGAGTTGAATGTCCACATCTATGTTTGCAGTACCTTGATTAGTTATAGTCATAGAAGTACAGCCAACACCGCTAGAACCTGGACGGACATCGAGTTGAACGCTAGCATCAGCTACCTCTATCGAGAAAGAAACAGCTGCTAGCTGTGAAGAGCTCGTTGGCACGTAAACTAACATTGTTGAGCCTAATACTAGGACAACAAGCAGAAACGCTCTCAGAGGATTATTTTTCATTATATTCTCCAGCTTACCATAATATCGTGGGCCGATATTTATAGTTGACCGGTGCAACACTCTGAAACGAGCATAAAAAACTTAGTTAAGGCCTAATTTGAGTTCCAAGTCGGAATTTGTTGGCTCAACTAAGACGGAATTATCAGGGAAAACTATTACGGGGACTCTTTGAACTCCGTCGTTCAATGCGACGGCAGTCTCTCTAGCATCATCATCATCTTCTATGTTGATCCAAACATAAGAAATATTATGTTTGTCTAGGAAATCTGTAGAACGGTGACAATCGCCACACCAAGTTGTGCCGTATATTTTAATTGGTTTTAAATCGGAATCCGTCATGTTTACTCCAAATAATCTTCCATCAGATTACAGGAGCAGATTAAATTTCTATCGCCATGAACGTTGTCTACTCGTCCGACGTGTGGCCAGAATTTATTATCTGAAGAATCTATCATCGGAAAAGCCGCAGTTTCTCTTGAGTACTGATGGGGCCAGTCTTCAGATGCTATCTGTTTTGCAGTGTGGGGAGAATTTCGAAGTGGACTATCTAAAACTGATATTTTTTTATTTTCGATAGCTTCTATCTCTTTTCTAATCAGTAAAAGTGTATCACAAAAAGAATCTAATTCTTTCTTAGATTCTGATTCTGTTGGCTCTATCATTAATGTACCACTAACGGGCCATGACATTGTTGGTGCATGAAAACCATAATCGATTAATCTTTTTGCTATATCCTCTACAGTCACGTCTGTATTTTCGGTAATATCCCTAATATCTAAAATACATTCATGGGCAACTAAACCCTCATTGCCTGTGAACAATATAGGGTATGCATTCTTCAAACGATGGGCAATATAATTGGCATTTAAGATAGCGATTTTAGTAGCTTTAGTTAAACCTGACCACCCCATCATTGAAATATAAGCCCAAGGAATAGTTAAGATTAAAGCGCTACTTAGAGAAGATGAAGAGATGGCTCCAGAACCATTAAGAGAATCTCCTGGTAAGAAAGGAATTAAATCTTTTTGAACTACGATTGGGCCCATGCCTGGTCCACCGCCGCCGTGAGGTATACAGAAAGTTTTGTGCAAATTGAGATGACATACATCCACACCTAAATCTCCAGGTCGGCAAACGCCGGCCATAGCGTTAAAATTTGCACCATCCATGTAAACTAATCCTCCACTGGAATGAATCATGTCGCAAACGGAAACTATAGATTCTTCAAAAACACCATGTGTTGAGGGGTAAGTAATCATAATACCGGCAAGATTTGCAGAATTTTCTTCTATTTTATCGGTTAAATCTGATATATCTATATTTCCTTGATTATCGCAAGAAACTGGGACTACTTTCATTCCTGCCATAATGGCACTTGCAGGATTTGTTCCGTGTGCAGAAATTGGGATTAGACAAACATTTCGATTGGGTTGATTTTTGGAGATATGATAATTGCGTATTGCGAGTAACCCCGCGTATTCACCCTGCGAACCTGCGTTTGGTTGAAAAGAGATTTCATCTAAACCTGTGAGATCTACTAACCAATCCCCTAAAGAAGATATTAGAGTTTGATATCCTCCTGTTTGTTCTGAAGGTGCGAATGGATGTATATCTGAAAAACACTTCCAAGTAATTGGCATCATTTCAGTGGTGGAATTTAATTTCATAGTACATGAGCCGAGAGGAATCATACTACTTGTCAAAGATAAATCTCTATTCTGTAGTTTGAATATATATCGTAAAAGTTCGGTTTCAGAATGGTATGAATTAAAAACTTGATTTTCAAGGTAAGCAGAGTTACGACACAGATTTTTAGCTAATATAAAGCTGTCAGAAATGATTTCATTAGATAATGATTTGTCATCGAAATTAAAAATATTTAAGAGTTCGGAAATATCCTGTTCTGTGGTTTTTTCATCCAAAGAAATTGTGATTGAATTATTATTTAATTCTCTTAAATTCACTTCTTTTTCAATGGCTCTTGAAATGATTTTTGAAGTGTGGGCAGTTTTTACACACAAGGTATCAAAGAATTGAGAATGAGATAAATCATATCCCATAGAAGATAGTTTAGTGGCTAACGATGTGGCTAGATTGTTAACATAAACTGCAATCTGTTTTAAACGCTGAGGGCCGTGATAAACTGCATACATGCTAGCAACTATAGCTGGCAGAACCTGTGCAGTACAGATATTGCTTGTAGCCTTATCTCTGCGTATATGTTGTTCTCTAGTTTGTAATGCTAATCTTAAAGCATAATTATCGTTCGAATCCTTTGAAACGCCGACAACTCTACCTGGCGTTCGTCTTTTGTATTTATCATGGGTAGCGAAAAAGGCTGCATGGGGGCCTCCGAAACCGAGAGGCATACCGAATCTTTGGGTGTTACCAACTACTATGTCTGCACCAAAATCACTAGGTGGAGTTAAAAGAGTAAGAGAAAGAATATCTGCACAAACTATTACAAGAGCATCATTATCATGGGCTATTTTTGAAATTTGAGAATAATCCTCTACGCTACCTTCGGTGCAAGGATATTGTAAAATGATGCCGAAAAAATCACTTATTTGAGATGTGGTGTTATGATCTATGACTTTTACTTCGATACCTAGAGGTTCCGCTCTAGTTTTTACTACGTTGATTGTTTGAGGATGGCATCTATTTGAAATTATTAAAGTGTTAGAATGATTGGTAAGATTATAAGCCATTGTCATTGCTTCAGAAGCTGCAGTTGATTCATCTAGCAAAGAAGCATTAGCAAACCCCATGCCGGTTAAGTCCATAATCATAGTTTGAAAATTTAAAAGAGCTTCCAAACGGCCTTGTGATATTTCAGCTTGGTATGGAGTGTATTGAGTATACCACCCTGGATTTTCCAATATATTACGTTGAATTACAGGTGGAGTTATGCAATCATTATAACCCATACCGATGTACGAGTTGAAAATTTTATTATGAGATCCTAAAGTTTCTAAATCTCTTAATGTTTCGAATTCGCTTTTGGGACCTTCGTTGAAACTTTCGGGAGTGGGGTGATTGAATCTTATGGAAGGTGGTATGGTTGTATCTATTAAGTCATTTAAGGAATTATAATCTATAGTTTTAAGCATGGACTGAATTTGAGAATCGTTTGGCCCGATGTGTCTATGATCAAAAATGTCAGGATGTTTAGAATGATTACTCATAGTAGAGGCTTCGGAGTAGATACTGCACTAAAAAGAGTGGATTAATAGTTTTTTTGGCTTGGGGATTATAAAGGTATACGTTACGATTTAAAGTCTATGGGCAATTGGTATGTCCGAATGTCAGGTATAGTTCGGGTTTTTACTACGGAGGAGGCGGAGGAACTTTTGCCTACTGTGGACATACTTTTGCAGAAATTAGTTGATACGAGTGTTAAACAGAAACTCCTTGAAGAACAGGCAAACGAAATTTTAGATGAAGTAATGGAAGAAGGAACTCACCCGAATGCGATAGATGAATTGAAGGAGATTAAAGGAACGTTGGATATTAACGTTAGAGAGATGGATAAGCTAGAAGGTGAAATAACGAATATGGGATTGAACGTAAAGGATTCGATATTAGGAATAGTAGATTTTCCAGCAATGAGAGGAGAGCAACCAGTTTATTTGTGTCATAGACTTGGAGAGAAAAAAATGACTCATTGGCACAATGTAGAAGATGGTTTTGAAGGAAGAAAACCTCTAGACAAAGAGCCAGATATAATCACAATTTAGATTAATCTTTTGGACCTTCCCAACGTTTGAATATGTTTGTATCTATATCTAAAACATCGAGAACTCTGCCGACAATAAAATTGACATTATCTTCTATGGTCTTTGGTAAATTATAGAAGGCCGGCATAGCTGGAACCATAATAGCACCGGCTTGAGCTATCTTTAACATATTCTCTATGTATATTGTGCTTAATGGAGTTTCACGTGGAACTAGAATTAGTTTTCTTCTCTCTTTCAACATAACTGTAGCAGATCGTGTTAAGAGGTTATCAGAAACCCCTGATGCAATCTTACCTAATGTTGTACCTGAACAAGGGATTATGACCATGGCTTTGGCTTTGAAAGACCCTGAAGCTATACTAGCGGCTACGTTTTCATTTTCATGAACTACGTCAGCTAAATCCAAAACATCTTGCCAAACACCTTGGCATTCATGTTTATGTACCAGCTTAGCGGAATCAGTGGAAACTAAATGTGTTTCGAAATCTAAAGGCTTTAGAATTTCTAAAAGACGGATGGCATAAGGTAACCCTGATGCACCGCTAATTCCTACAACTATTCTTTCCATAGAATGCGATTAAGAGAGGGGACTACTATTAGTTTAGGTTGCATATTTTAGAAAGAATATTGGTAAAACCCCCACTTTATCCTATCTAATTATGAAGATTGCCGAACAGAGTGCATGTGGCAAGAGTATTTTGTTGGGAGAGCATGCAGTCGTGTACGGTCAACCGGCAATAGCCATACCAATGGAAGATATCAGAGCATATGCATGGATAGAAGAAAATAATCAAAGAGGAATTGAAATTGACGCTTTAGATCTCAATGAGAAAATTGTTATTGAAAATGAGAATAGACACCAGTTTGCTATTGTGATAAATGAATTAATACAAAAAACTCAAAGTGAAAAATTAAATTTTACTGTTAAATTAACATCAGACATACCTCAATCAGTTGGAATGGGGAGTAGTGCTGCCACCTCTGCTGCAGTCTGTAGGTGTGTAGCAGAATATCTCGGAATAGAGCTAACGGCGGAAGAAGAAAGTGAAATTGTATTTAGAGCAGAAGAAATTGTTCATGGAACGCCGAGCGGTATAGACAATAATGTTATTGTTTATGAAAAACCGATATTATTTGTAAAGGGGGAAGCTCCAAAAATATTACATTCAAAAAGAGATTTGTATATAATCATAGGAGAAAGTGGTGTAGAAAGTTCTACGATGGAAATGGTGAAAAATATAAGAGAGATGGTTAATGAAAAGCCAAAAGAATTTGAAAATAAATTTGACAGAATAGGAAAATTAGTTAAGGAAGCTGAACAGAATATTCAAAATGGAAATATAGATGAGATTGGAATGTTAATGAATAAAAATCAAGAAATATTAATAGAAATGCAGTTATCACATCCAGAGTTGGATAACATAATTGAAATTACTAGAAGGGCTGGAGCACTTGGTGCTAAACTGACTGGAAAAGGTGGAGGAGGTAACGTAGTTGCGATTTCGGACAAGTTGGAAACTCAGAAAATGATAGCAAACGCTATTGAAGGTGCTGGTTATAGTGTTTGTAAGACTAAAGTGGGTGCTAGACTATGAATTTAAGAAAATTTGTTAATATTCTTGATGAAAATAAAATGTTGAAGCGGATAACTAAAGAGGTGTCTTCTGAATATGAAGTTGCAGCATTGATGGAGCAGGCTGGTGATTGTCCATTAATGTTTGAAAATGTGAAAGGCAGTAAATTTCCTGTAATTACTAATATTTGTTCTAGTCGAGAATTGGTTGCAATGAGTTTGGATTGTGAAGAAAAAGACATACTGCATATGATTGCTAAGGCAGGTAATGATCCAAAAGAACCAATGGAGAAAGCAGAAGTAGGATATATAGAAATTGAGCCGACCCTAAAAGGCATGCCAATTTTGACTCATCAAAAAGGAGATGGTGGCGCATACATTGCTAGTGCTATTGCAGTGGCGCATAGTGAAAAATATGGGATGAATATGTCATTTCATAGAGGGATGAAGATAGATGATGAGCATTTAGTTCTCCGCATATTACCAAGAAATTTACAAGCGTTCAGAGAAGAGGGAGTGAATGAATTTGCATTCTGCAATGGAGTTTCTGGGGCTGTTTTACTAGGGGCTGCTACATCTTTTGAAATAGGCACTAGTGAAATGGCTATAGCGAATGCGCTTTCTGAATCTCCATTAATAGAAGTAGGAGGGCATATGGTTCCTGAATCGGAATTTGTAATGATTTGTGAATTCACAGGAGAGGAGGCAGATGAAGGGCCGTTCCTTGATATAACTGAAACATTGGATATTGTGAGAAAGCAACCTGTTGTAAGGATTAAGAAAATTTTTGCTAGAAACGATTCTATTTTTCATGCATTGTTACCTGGCGGTCCAGAACATAAAGTCCTAATGGGGATGCCTAGAGAGCCTACTATCTTCTATGAAATAAACAAAGGAGTAGAGTGTGTTGATGTTAATGTTACGCCGGGAGGGGGGTCGTGGTTGCATGCTTTTGTGTCTATTAATAAAAAAGATGAAGAGGATGGAAAAAAAGCAATAGAAGCGGCTTTTCGTGGTCATAAATCTCTGAAGCACGTGTGGATTGTAGATAACGATATAGATGTAACGAAAGCAGAAGAAGTGGAATGGGCAATGGCCACTCGATTTCAAGGAGACAAAGACATGATAGTTAAAGAATTAGAGAAGGGTTCTTCATTGGATCCTAGTTCATGTATTGAAACTAGAGAGACGTGTAAAGTTGGTTTTGATTGTACAGTACCTCTTGATAAAAACTTGGAACATTTTCAAAAACCAGAACCTGCTATGCGAATTAATCTAGATGATTACTTAGAAGGCAATTAACTGTGGAACTTAATACAGAAGAATTGAAAATTTTGGACGGTGAAAAGGGCCGTGGTCGCCAAATGGCAATGAGTTTGTTAGTTGATTTAGGAGTGGCGGCTAAAGCTAGTAAAATGATTTCGATAAAATCTGCACACGTATCTGGTGTTTCCCCTTTAACGGGTGGATTTGGTTTAATTAAATTTTTAGAAGATATAACAGGAGATGATGAATGTAAAATAAGTATACCGACTACATTGAATGCTGCAGGTTGTGATGAAGATAGAATAACTGAAATGAATATACCTTATGAAAATTATCTTAAAAAACAGAGAGAGATACTGGAATGTTATGAAAAACTAGGTATCGAAATGACAATGTCGTGTACGCCTTATGAAGTTGAAAAAAAGATTGAAAAGGGTAATGCATCTTGGGCAGAATCTAACGCGATATGTTATGCAAATTCATATACTGACCTTAGAACGAATAGAGAATCGGGACTCTCTGCTCTGGCTTCTGCCATATGTGGAATAACGCCAGAATATGGATTATTATTAGATTCAAATCGAAGTCCGAATTTTTGTGTGAATGTTGTATGTGAATTAGAAACCCCCACAGACTACTCCATCTTAGGGGATTGGATAGGAAAAAATATACCGCCTGAATGGGATATGCCTTACGGTCCCATACCTTGTATATGTGGAATAAAAAATGATGTCGATTACTATCGTAGAAAGGCATTAACAGCGGCCGCTGCGAACTATGGATCACCAATGTTATATTTGAATTGTTCAGAACAAAACAAAGAGATAGATTGTTGTGAGAGAAAGATTATATTCTCTGAAAAAGAATTGAATAAAAGGTATGCAGAACTGGCGCCTAAAGAAAATGTGGATTTGGTAGTTATTGGATGTCCGCAAGCTTCGTATGAAGAGATTCAAGAGACTGAAAAACTACTAAGAAACAATGAAATTCCAGATAAAAGATTGTGGGTTTTTACATCTAAAAGAAACTATGAACGAGCTTATGAAGAAGGGATTGTAGAGAGTATAGAAGCATCGGGGGCAATGATGTTGAAAAATACTTGCCCAGAAGTAGTACCGTATGATAGGGAAAAAGTAAAACATATACTTACAAATTCATTGAAAGCAGAGCATTACTTGACATCTGGATTAAACAATATACCTACGTCTGTAATGAGATTAAAAGATTGTATTGAAGTAGCTGCAAGACCTCAAAAGAAAATAGAAAAAAACGTGGAACCTGATGTTAAAATAATTGAAAAAAATAGTAATAAAAAATACAGAAAAGGTGCTTGTAAAATTTTTGGAAAGGGATTGAAATCTCAAAAAGAATGGAATATAGAAGGAGAAGCAATGGTAACGGATGTGCCAATAACGTTCTTAGGATATGTTAATCGGGAAACGGGAAAAATTGAAGAAAGGGGGCACCCTTTAGATGGTGAAACGATTACTGATAAAATTTTGATTTTTCCTAAAGGTAGTGGATCCAGTGTAGCTCCTTACGTATTAATGGAATTATTTTATAGAGGAAAGGGGCCTAAAGCAATTGTAAATTCAAATTTGGATCAGCAAATGATACCTGCGTGCTCATTGCTGAAGATACCTTATGCTCATTCATTTAATGACAATCCTTGTTATGAAATAAATACAAGAGATATGATTAAATTAGAATTAAAAAATCAAAATGTTGAATTAGAAGTTGTGGAGCGAGGCGATATCTAAACATGCTTATACGTTCTGAATATCGGACATTTATTATTGGATTTTTATTGATAATTATATCGTTATTTTTAACTCCAGACATGGCGCTATCGTTATTTTCAGCCATGATGGGAATCAAAATTTTATATCCCATTTTAGACACTGAAGAAAGATTTGAGAAAAATGTAGAGATAGAAACGAATGTAGAAGATTTATTTGAATGGCACGAAAAACCTGGAGCTTTTGAAAGATTAACCCCTACATGGGATCCTGTAGAAATAATTAAGAGAGAAGGAGGAATTGTAGATGGGGAGGTAGATATGAGAGTAAAAATTGGACCTCTGCAAATAAAAATGTTAGTGCAACATTGCGAATATAAAAAAAATAGTAAATTCAAAGATGTGCAAATAGAAGGGCCATTTCCTATGTGGGAACATACTCACTTATTCAATGAATCGAAGAAAGGATTTACAAAAATGACTGATAGAATTGATTGTAGGATTCCTTTAGGTTTAGTTGGTAAGATTTTTTCTAGAAAGTATGTAAAAAATAGAGTTGAACAACTTCTGGAGTATCGACATTCAACTGTATATGAAGATTTCAAAATAGCTAACAAATACCGAGGAAAATCGATGAATGTTGGTATAACAGGCAGTCATGGGTTAATCGGTACTGCGTTGATACCTTTCCTTACGACTTGTGGACATAAGGTAACGAGAATTGTTAGGAGTAGCCCTAAGGAAAATGAAATATATTGGAATCCTAAAACTGGAGAAATTGATTCGTTAGAAGGATTGGATATAATAGTACACTTAGCTGGCGAGCCTGTAGGATCTAAAATTAGATGGAGTCGGAAAAAGAAAGAAGAGATATACGAAAGCCGGGTTCTTGGAACTGGTTTATTATGTAGGAAAATATCGATGATGGTTAAACCTGTAAAGGCGTTAATTTCTGCTTCTGCGATAGGATATTATGGAGACCGGGGAAATGAATTCCTTGATGAAACTAGTGGAGCTGGGGGTGGATTTTTTCCCGATGTGGTGAAAGGATGGGAAAAGGCTACAGAATATGCCAGTGGGATTGGAATAAGAACTGTAAACATGAGATTTGGAATAGTTCTTACTCCAGAAGGTGGAGCCCTAGAAAGAATGATGCTTCCTGTTAATTTTGGATTAGGGAGTAGAATTGGTGGAGAACAGTGGTGGAGTTGGGTTTCAATTGATGACGCCATAGGAAGTATTTATCATGCAATGATGAATAGTGAAATGAAGGGGAAATACAATGTAACGGCCCCGTTTCCAGTTAGGCAAAAAGAATTTTCCAAAACACTGTGCGACATCATGTGGAGGCCAGATATGATGACCCTTCCTGAATCTATTGTTAAGAACATAATGGGAGAAATGGGAGAGATATTACTACTAGCTAGTAATAAAATAAATTCGAATAAGATAATTGAAAGTGGATATGAATTTAGACATGAAAGATTAGAAGATGCATTGAGGCACTTGCTAGGTAAGAGAGAATTTATTGAATCGCAGTAGATAAATAAGTTCGACGGGATTTTGGAATTAAACAGGAGAGTGTTTCTCCATTCCAATGTCCGCAACCAAGAATTCTTTTTTCATAAGCGACCGCTACAAATCCAGGTATCAGGTGCTCATAATCAAAACTGTTAGGAATGATATTCTTTCCTTGACAAAAATCGATAGTTTCTTTCAAAGATATGTTGAATATGCTTTTTTTAATATATGCGCCGAAGAGTTGAAGAAAATTGGTTGTTGGTTTGTAAGTTTTAGATTTTCGAAGTGCAACAATGCCTGCACTTGAGATATTTATTTTACTTTCAATCGTTTTTGGACCTAAATAAATATTACTAGAATTTCCAGTATACCATGAATATGATGAAAAAAGAACTTTACTGAGTCCGAATCTATCATTGAGATATTTGTATATTTCTTGTTCCATTTCGTTGTTGATTTTATGCATTTTTAATTATTTTAGATATGAAGAACCCGTCGGTATTGTTTTGATGTGGCCAAATTCGCAGAGATTTTGATAATTCTGAAGAATAATGAGTTCCGTTCCATTCTGTAATACCATTGGAAGAGATTAAATTTGGTAGAGATAAAGGAATTAATTCTGCTGATTTGTTATCAAGTAAAGTGTTTACAATCGCTTCATTTTCTTCAGGTGAAAAGGTACAGGTAGAGTAGAGTAACGTTCCTCCTTCATTAAGCATGCTGAAAGCCTTGGCAATCAGAGTTTTTTGAATGCCACTAAAGTAAGAATATCTTCTTTCATTCCATCTATTAAAAAATGATGGATCTTTTCTACACATCCCTTCAGAACTACATGGCGCATCAAGAAGTATTACATCAAATTTTAGATTTGGAAATGAGCGGAAATCGTAATTTGTAACGGCCGTGTTCAAAACTCCTAAACGATCGATATTGCCTCTAAGGGCCTTGATTCTTTGATACTTTAAATCGTTAGAAATCAGTGTACCTTTGTTATCCATCAATGCTGCGATTTGAGTGGCTTTTGATCCTGGAGCTGCGCATGCATCTAAAATCGAGTTGGCATTTTTTATTTCATCTTTGAGAAATATAGGGGGCAACATTGACGTTAATTCTTGAATGTAAATTTCTCCTAAAAAATGTTCAAGTGTTGTGCCTAATCTCTTATCGGAATTTGAAATGAAGGCATCTTTATACCATGGAACTGGAGATAGATTGAACCCATCACCCTCTAAGCGTTGTACTACATCCGTAGAATTGCTTTTGATAGTATTCACTCGAAAAGAACGAGGAAGTGACTTAGAAAGGTATTCAGTAAACTTCGATACATTGCCACTTATTGGGGCGTAACGTTCGATAAAGGCTGACGGTACTGTAGAAACCATTTCACAATTCTACTATCCAATCATAAGGATCAGACACATCACCAAATTGGATACTTGTTAAAGCGTCGTAGAGTTTTTTAGTTGTTTTGCCGACTTGGCCGTCTGAAAAAATGTAATCTTCTTCTTTATAATTTATTTTTCCAATAGGAGTTAGAATTGCAGCAGTGCCTGCGCAAAACGCCTCATCGGCAGTAAGTGCTTCCTCTATTGTTATTCTCCTTTCCTCTGTTTTGATACCGAATTGATTCAAAGCTAAGTGCATAGTAGAGTCCCTAGTCACACCTGGAAGGATTGAACCTGTTAACATAGGAGTGACTAATGTATCTCCAAATAATGCAAAGAAATTAGCGGCACCAACCTCTTCGACGTATTTTTCTTCTGCTGCATCCAGATAGATAACTTCGGAGTAACCTGCGCTTTTAGCTTCGCCAGCAGGTTTCATACCGGCCACGTAATTTCCTATAGCTTTTACACCGCCTGTCCCTTTTAGAGCCGCCCTATGATATTTATTAGTTACAATTAAATCTATTGGTTTGAGACTTCCCTTGAAGTAAGGAGCTACTGGTTGTACATATACTAAAAATGTGAATTCTGGAGAAGGGGCTACGCCGACAATTGGGCCATTGCCTATCGTTAAAGGTCTTATGTAAAGAGCACCTTGTTCTGGAGTTGGTATGTAATCTTGATTGTCTAATACTGTTTTCATAACCCCATCAAGAAAAACGTCTTCTGATATAGGTGGGATTGCTAATCTAGAACACCCTTCTGCCATTCTACTAGCATTCATCTGAGGACGAAAGAGCCTAGGTTTACCATTGCGTCCTTTGTAGGCTTTCATACCCTCAAAAAGCCCTTGGCCGTAGTTTAGAACGCCTGCAGCGGGGGAGAGAGATATTTCACCGAAAGGAAATAAATCTCCTTTCTCCCAGCCATCATCGTTTAATTTTCTTTTAGAAATATACATTGAACGAGTTGGCGTATGTGAAAAGGATAAATTGTCAAAATCTATATCTTCTGGTTTCAAATATGATCCTCCGCGAAATGCTTCAAACGCTGCTCTAGTAAAGAGATTTCGGTGGGCTTTACGAATGAAACACAAATTCGTAATCCTTCGTTCCTAGAAGAGCCTGAACTAGAAAGTGTAGTTGTTGAAATACCATATCTAAGTAATTCTTTTAGTAAGTCATTACCGGTAAACTCTGGATAGCTCATTGTCAAGAAAAATCCATTCCCTACTGGAACGTCAATGTCTGTTTTATAGACTTGATTGAACCCGTGATTGGTAAATATTTTACAAATCTCTTCGGAACGAGAACTGTATTCTCGTGTATGTTCAACGAAATTAAAAGAACCGTCACAAGCGGCATTGAGTAAAGATGATAGACCGTGTTGTGATACATGGCTAACACCAGAAGTGGTAACATACAACCCCCCGTGTGAAAAGGAATGTCCAAATGTTTCAGAACCGCATTTATCTTTTAGATTTGGAAAATTCATATCTACAAGAGCAGGAGATATGACTGATATGGCACATCTTGGACCTGGGTAAGAAAACGCCTTTGAAGAAGAGATGAGTGTTACCCAATAATCACCATACTGTGCTACTGAAGGTATAAATGGTTCTGTAAAAGGGGTGGAATAATCTTGGCGAAAATCCATACCTATGTATGCTTGATCTTCTATTGCTAGAACTTTATACTTGTCACATAATTCAGCTATGCCTTGTAACTCACTAGGCCTCAAACAGACCCAGGAAGGATTGTTTGGAGAAGACCATAAAAGACCTCCAATGTTTCCTTCTTCGAATTTTTTTCTTATAGCTGAAAGTAAGGAATCGCCCCTACAATCATAGAGATCGATACCTTCTGTTTCAAGACCTAAGAAACGAGCTTGTAATTTCGATACAGGAAAAGTTGGATCTAAAAACAGTATTTTTTTTCTATTGGGAAAAAGATTTCCCGCAAGCTGTTGAGAAATGAATCCCCCTTGCATTGAACCGCATGTTGGTATTATCGAACTCGTTGGAGTTTTTACATTGAAAAATGCTTCGAAGAAACGTGAACCTGCTTGTTTTAATTCAGGAATTCCGTCAAAAGGAGGGTAGGCCCCGTGTACGCCTTGACTCATGGCTTCTTGCTCTACCTCTTTAACAAAATCAGGAGGAGGAATGTTCGGTATGCCGAACTCCATACGTATGAAATCGATACCTGTTTTGTCTTCAAGAATATTAACTAAACGGTTTACCTCCCTTATAGCGAGATTATCAGATGAGAAACCTGTTTCCTTTAGAGAATCATCAATAAGTTTAGATGGTAATGGTATTTTTTCTTTTGTCAATTTTCAACACCCTAATAGATAGGAATAGGAGAACATCCCTAAAAGCATGCTTATGGAAAACTTATAAGATAGATACTGACATAGGAAAATGATGATGAATGTAACTTATGCATATCTTCTCATGATAATTTCATTGGGATTTTTTGCTTGGTTAGGAATTACAAATGCTCTGAAAAAAGAATCGAACTTTGATGAATACCTCTCTGCTAGAAACAGTCAATCTTGGCTCAGTATTGGGCTAAGTTTGTTTGCTTCTGGTATGGGAATCTGGATACTTTTTGGCCCATCAGAAGTCGGATACTATGGTGGTTTCTATGATGTTCTAGGTTATGCTCTTTCATCTGCTACCCCCTTTATTTTATTAGCAAATATAGGGCCGATAATAAGAAGAATAACTCCAGAAGGAGTGACTTTGGCCGATTATGTGAAACAGAGAATGGGAAGAACAATGCAGATTTATGTTGGAATAATTTCTATAATATATATGTTAACTTTCATGTTTGCAGAATATATTGCTATCGGAAAAGCTATGAATTTTCTATCCGGTATGGACCCGTTGATACCTATTATAGCTGTTGGAATTGTAACTACCACATATACTATGATGGGCGGACTTCCTGTATCGATTAAGACTGATCGCATACAGGCTTATTTTGTTATTTGGTTGATTATATGTATTTTGTTAATAATAGTTACTTCAGGAATGTCCGATATGTGGGAAAATGCGAAAGCATACACCCCAGAAGATGTGGAATGGGGGTGGTTACATGGAAGTATTTCAGACTATTCAACCTTCGAAGCTGGATTAGCATTAGTGTTAGCGATAACTGCCGCTGAGATGTTCTCTCAAGGTAACTGGCAACGTGCTTGGGCTTCAGAAAATGATTTAGCACTTCGGAAAGGAGCCTACCTTGCTGCAGGACTATGTTTCATAGCCGTACTACTCATGGGATTTCTTGGTACGGTGAAAGCTGGAGAAGGTGCTTTGAATGATCCTTCAATTGCCTTTTTTGAACTGATTAAAAATTATTCTATAGGGATACTTGCTATGTTTATTATTATTGGAATAGCTTTAGTTTGTTCTAGTATAGATACGTTGCAAAATGCTTTGGTAGCTGTTATTTCTCGAGATATTACAGATGGTAAAATATCATTAAAAGAAGCTAGATATGCAACTGTGGCGATAGTTCCTATCGCCATTATTTTAGCTTGGTATCTTGAAGATGAGACGTTAAGCGTCTTTAGGATTTTTCTGGTAGCGGATTTGTTTGCTGCAGCCACTGTATTGCCAATTTTTCTAACCCTTTCAGATAAAGTAACACCTAAAGGGAGTTTGATAGGAGCTGTATCTGGTTTACTTTCAGTAGTTGTTTATGGCGCAGTAACTGCAGACATAGGAACCGGAATTGGATACTTGACAAACCCCGTAAATGAATTGGGACTTGCTAACCTTGGAGTTTTTCTTTCTGCTTTGATTGGTTCAGGCGGTATTACTATAATTAGTTCAGCGATTTTTAATCGTGTGGAAGCCTGAATTTGCCTCTCATCAATGCTAGTTTACCTGAATGACAAGTGATAGTTACTTTTTCACTTGAATCGGCCTCGTTGTGTAAGGCACGGCCTCCGAGATTCAGAGTAGTTTGATCTAAATCCCATCTTGAACCAGAAACTGAAACAACTGCTGTTGGAACAGATATTAAGGAAAAAATAGTGCCTTCGGGAGAACTGAAAGAAAACTTCTCTTTTATTTCTTCTACATGAAA
>DAHL01000003.1:0-3321 GCA_002509225.1 Euryarchaeota archaeon UBA102
TCTTTTGTTAGCAAAGCCTTCAGATAAAACTCATCCGGATTGTTTGGATATTTAGATATTAGCTCAGGAAGATTTTCACGTACACCATCGACCTGCCCTTCATGAAGAAGAGACAGGTACATATCAATATTCTGGCTATACAGGAATGACAAAATAATATGAAAAAATATTTTATGTTTCATCGTTAGAAGATTTGTGTAGGTGTCCCAGAATTTCATCAATCTGGTGACCTAATTCAACTGGAGTTGAAATAGAAAGTGATAATTTTAATTTCATAACTAAAACTGCTATGTCCACATTTTCAGGTTGGATAGACCCTTCTACCAAAGTCAGTGCAGCCTGATGTTCACCTTTCTCATCTAAAACATTGGCCAATTTAATTACAGCTTCCAGATTGTTTTTGTTTTTATCCAACACCCTCCGGTAAAAATTTTCTACTTCGCTATAGCGACCCAAATCAAAAAGGGCAGATTCAATTTCATTGAAAACCATGGAAGCATTACCTGGTGAAAGTTCTGCAAATCGTTCCCAATTTTCTACGGCCTTGACCAGGTCTCGTGACTCAGCATACACATCACCAAGATAACGGTAAGACAGACCAAGCTCTGGCGCTTGTTTTATCGCTTTTTCAAAAAAAGACTTTGCTTCGTTCTTTTTATCTTGTTTCATTTTTTCTAAACCTTTATAAATCGTATAGATAGTCAATTCATTTGGATTTTTATTTCCAGTAAGTTTCTGGAGTTGCCGAGCTCGGTCTGCAGCCTGATCCCAATTCTTCTCCTGCACTGACAAAGAAAGAAGAAATTCTACTGCCCATTGGCTATGCTTATTAAGACGAAGTATTTGCTCTGCTTCTTTCCTAGCTCGGACCTGATTATTGAGTGTTTTATAATCCAAAGCCAAGGCTTTATGAATATCTTCCTGTATTTCAATTGATAGATTAGATCGAACGGTCAAGGTCTGATGAATCTTTACTGCCTGTTGTGGATTACTATCTCTTAGAATATTTCCTAATTGTAAATAAGCATCCACATGATCAGAATCTTTTTTGACAACATCCCGCAATAGACTAACGGCTTTGGTTTTATCAGCTCTCACCATGGCATTGAGTGCTTCGGTGTAGATGTTGTCTGTTCGAGGGGATTTTTGCGGTTTATAAAGAAAAAATAGCCAAACGCCTACCGCAATAATGGCCGAAGCCAGAACAAAAACAATGGGCAGTGAATTCAATGTTAAAGATCTCCATCCTCTGTATCGTATATACCTTCATCAATTGCTACATTACGTAGGTCGTTCAATTCATCTGTTAGCAGACGATTCTTATCTTTTAAACTTCGGGTCTGTGACTTAAGTGACAATACTACTATCACAGCTGAGAGAAAGCCACTTAGAATTCCGATTGATAATGAAAAAAGAATTATTAAGAAAACTGGCACATTCTCATAGGAGAGAAATAGAAGGTTCAAGTCTACCTTTTCCCCTGCATTCTGTGCCAGAAAATACACCAAGACTAAATTTATTAAAATTATGCCAAATATTTTTACGAGTCTCATTACGCTAATCTCTATTTTTTCAAAAGTTGACCATGAAGGCTAATACCTTTTGCTTCCAATATATGAACAGGTACCATATCTTTGATTTGCACATCTTCTTTGTCAAATATCACCCATTTATTTGAGTCGGTCCGTCCCGCCAATTGATTTACAGATCGTTTACTTTCCTTTTCAGCTAGAACGGACTCTATACGATCCACATAGTGCTGATTACGTTCTAAGGTATGGAATTTTTGAGCGGCAATAATCATTTCTAATCGCATTTGTTTAACTTTATCAATTATTTGATCTTCATATTCTGTCGCCTTGGTTCCACGTCGTGGTGAATATTTAAATGTGAATGCTGAATCAAATTTCACTTCTTCCATGACATCCAAAGTTTTTTTGAATTCGCCATCAGTTTCACCAGGAAATCCTACAATAATATCCGTGCTAATACCGCAATTGGGAACCACTTCCCTAATCATTTTAGCCAATTGTATAAATTGATCACGGGAATACGTACGATTCATGCGTTTAAGAATCCGATCTGATCCAGCCTGAAGGGGAAGGTGCACATGATTGCAAATATTATCATGGTTCGCCATAGTTATTAATAAATCATTAGTGATATCCTGAGGATGAGGAGATGTATAGCGGATTCTTTTTAATCCTTGGATCTTTGCAACTTCTTCAAGTAATTGATGGAATCTTATGTCTTTATAGTTGTAAGAATTGACATTCTGTCCCAATAGCGTAATTTCAACAAAACCATCAAATACTGCCTGCTCAACTTCTGCTAAGATACTTTCTAAACTACGACTTCTTTCTCTTCCACGTGTGAAAGGAACAATACAAAATGAACAAAACTTATCACAACCTCGCATAATGGAAATCCAAGCATTGATTCCCTTTTTACGATTAGGAAATAAATCCTCATAGACTTCAAACCTAGACAAAGTTGTATCAACCTGGCTAATTTGATCTTTTTCATGGCGTTTGAGTATCCTTGGTAATCTTCGATAAGAGTCCGGACCAAGAACAATATCCACATACGGTTTACTTTCTAAAAGGTCATGCTTCATACTTTGAGCCATACACCCCAACACACCGATAACCATTTCAGGACGATTCTTCTTGAACCTATAAAAATTCCCAAGTAGGGAATGGACCTTTTCCTCTGCATGCTCCCGTATAGCACAGGTATTGACAAAAAGCGCATCTGCAGAATCAGGAGTTGCGGCTGGTAAAAAACCTTCGTTATTCAGAATTCCTTTTACAAGTTCGGAATCGGCTACATTCATCTGGCAACCGTACGTCTCTATAAAATACGTTTTGTTCACAAAGCTATATTATGACGAAAAAACTATTTACTCGTATCGGTAAAAAAGTAATCCATCGGATTTTTTGGTGTACCGTAATGGTGAACTTCGTAATGAAGATGGGGTGCGGTGGATCTACCGGTATTACCAGTATAACCTATTAAATCCCCTCGCTTAATTTTCTGTCCATGTCTAACTGATATCTTTGATAAATGAGCAAATACAGTAACGTATCCATGACTATGCTCAAGCTTTATATGGTTCCCAAAACCACCGATATAATACGCACGTTTAACTAAACCATCCGCTGGAGAATAAATTGGAGTACCTTTTGAAACAGTTATATCCTGACCTTGATGGAACCGACGCACACCGTCAATAGGATCCCGGCGGTATCCAAAACCCGAATTTAAGAAACCACCTTCCACTGGTCGAATAGATGGAATATGACGGATTCTATCAATATT
>DAHL01000003.1:3702-4881 GCA_002509225.1 Euryarchaeota archaeon UBA102
CGAGATATTTTTTCAATATCTAATTGTAATACAGAAATTTCTCTATTAACAGCTGGTGCTAAGTTATCAAGTATTACAGACTTACCGAGCATTGTACCTCCAATACCAAGTTTCCGAATGTCTTTATCTACTTCTGGCATGCCAGCATAAGTACGTACAGCCCGATCTTTTTCTTCAATTTCTATTAACTGCTGATCTAATACACTAAGGCGTGACTGGATTAACTTAAGATTCTGGGACACGGTATGATAATTCTTTTTGAATTCATGTAAACGTTGGTCATAAAGAAATTTGCTAAAAAAATCAGCACCGAAAAATAAAAAAGTTCCCAAAACCATTGTAGTAATACCCATCAATACGTAAAGCTGGTATCTTGAGAAATGCCATTGGCTTACACCACTGTCTGATTCACGGTGCAGGATATATTGTTTTTGAGTCAACATTTGCTTCATTAGAACAATTTGATAGGGCTAATCAACCAATATTACATTCTATAAACGAATCATTCAACCGGTTTATTCTGACACTGGTTCCTTGTTTTCATCAGATGAATCAGTAGATATTTCTTTGTCAAGAGACATATTTCCTAATTCAATATCTTCATCTTTCAAACCGTATTCATCCTTTATTTTTTCTATTTCCAATTCATTTTCCCCTATTTGTTTATCGATTGCATTAATTTTATTAACAGTTAAAAAAAACTCAGTATTACCCGTAAAGTTTGCCAAATTCTCACTATGAGCTTGGTTATAGGTAAACCTACCAAGGTCTTCATATAATTTAGATTTTTCTCGTTGAAGCTGATGGATGTCAATTTTAATCTTCGAAATCTTAGTAAATTCCTCTCCTTTAGCTACAGCGACACGACTTATCTCTTCGGCCTTCTCAACAGCCGATGTGCCCCACTCTTTCATATTATCTTTCAAATCTTCCCAAAGTTTATTCATAACACATTCCTATTCATTATGGCTTCAATTCTTATCAAAATCACGAAAAATTACAAAGATTCATGGTTATTTCTATAATACTATGGAACTAATCAATTTTTATGCAATTAACAGATTGAATTTCGTCCAGTGACTCTAATGATGTCATAATTGTTTCAGATACAGTTGAATCTAAACGAATAACTGCAAATGCGTTACCTTTATGACTTTTTCGACTCAACAGATAGGCTGC
>DAHL01000024.1 GCA_002509225.1 Euryarchaeota archaeon UBA102
GCTGAAGAGAAACCGGCTGAAGAGGTGAAAGATGAATAATTGGGCAGTTGCACATATCTTTGCATCTCACAACAATATAATCATAACTGTTACAGACCCTACTGGAGCTGAAACTATAGCTAAGAATTCTGGAGGAATGTCAGTAAGGCAACAAAGGGAAGAATCGAGACCTCATGCAGCCATGCTTGCAGCAAATTCTATTTCTGAAATTTTGAAAGATAGAGGAATAAAAGAACTTCACGTAAAAATTAAGGGAAGAGGTGGTAAGAAGGGTGGTTCTCCTGGACCAGGTGCCCAAGCAGCCATAAGAGCGTTTGCGAGAGCAGGTATATTGATAAGTAGAATAGATGATGTAACACCAACACCTCATGATGGAGGAAGAGCTAAAGGTGGACGTAGAGGAAGGAGAGTATAAATGAAAATAAAAGTACGAAAAATGGAAGAAGAGAGCGCCGTAATTGAATTCAATGATTCTAATTATAATTTTCTTAATTCATTGAGAAGATCCTTAGTTTCAATGGTACCTTGCTTAGCCATAAGTGATGTAGATTTTCATATGGGTTCTTTAGGATCATATACAGGTGAAGATGAAGAAGAAATGGAATATGAATCTATGAGTTCTATGTTTAATGAAATAATAGCACATAGATTAGGTATGATTCCTATACCTACTGAAGAGGCAGTAATTAATGCATTCAGAGGTGCGATAGATGATGAAGAAAAACAACCTGAAATAATGTATTCTCTACATAAACAGGGCCCTTGCACTGTTTATTCTGGTGATTTAGAACCGGTTGATGGAGATAAGCAATTAGAGATTAAAAATGCAACAATTCCTATTGTTAAATTAACAGAAACTCAAGCCATATTGGTTTATGCAAAAGCTAAAATTGGAACAGCAGACGTACATTCAAAATGGCAAACTGTAGTAGCTCCTAGATTTTATGAAGCTAGAACTATGACTGTAACTGAAGGAAAAGATTCTGCGAAAATTTTAGAGCTGGTAGGAAAAAGTAAATTTAAAAAATCTGGAAAGAAATATAAGATTGAAGATCCTTTAGAAGTTGAAAAAGCGATGAAAAAGATTGAAAAATTATGGATTGAAGGAGATGAAAGTGATTGTGTGGAATTATCAATCAATGAAGGTCAATACATATTTGAATATGAAACGACTGGGGCCTTAACCGCTAAATTAGCGTTAGAACAAGCTTTGAAAGAATTAAAGGAGCATTTTGAAGAATTTTCCTCTAAGCTTGAAAAACTCGGATAGCGGGGGTCGCATAGCCCGGCCAATTGCGCAAGGTTGAGGGCCTTGTCTCTTAGGAGTACGAGGGTTCAAATCCCTCCTCCCGCACCATAGTTATTAGTCTAAAGGGTGTTATTTTTTTACTGAGTTTCATAGCCAAAATATGAAAGTAACTCTTTGTCTATAGCAGTTTCTATAATATTGAAATCGTCTTGGTTGAAATAATCTAAATATTTTTTATTTAGATAATAATCTTTTTTGTTGAATGATTTATTATCCTGTTTAGGGATTTCCCCAACCGCTTCTGGATTTCTAGATAAATTGAATTCAGGCATGATGACTTCATCTATCTTCTCTAAATCGAAAAAAATAGCTATTTTATTCAGTGCAGAATCTGCATCCTTTAGAATATCTTCATAACGTATCAATGTGGCATTTGGATTATTCTTTAGAAGTTCTGACCAATTACGATGTCTATCGTTCCACAGAGAAATGTACTCCTTTAGTTTTTTTCGATTTATTCCTTTAAAAGATAGTACGGATCTAGAAATGAGAGATTCTCTAGCTTCATATTTTGAATAACTTATTAGCCAAGAGTATGGATCTTTTAAACATACGACATATTTCATTTGATTGGCTTTGTATACTTCTTTTATTGAATTTAATTCATCGATATTAACGAAATCTGAAGGAGAAATGCCATCGGGGTTGTTAATTGGATCCCAATCTTTACCAGACCAATCAACTGTTTCTGGATGATTGCCGTGTTTCCAACCCAAAACATTAGAAAGAATTGTTATATTTGAAAAGTTGTTATGAAATAGTAACTTTACTAAGTTAGTGCAGCTTCGTGGAATGCCATAGAGTTTGATATATGTTGGCATAGGTAATGAATGAGTAAATAGATACTAATTAATAAACTAGGTAGCGAAATAATTTACTCGTCACTATTCAAAAGAGAATTATCTATTGAAAACCCCACAGATTCAACTACATCTAAACTACCGAAAGGTAAAAGAGATTGAATTTCTTCTTGTGTACAATTAAGATGCTTTGATAATAATTGTGAGAACACGGTACTACTGCCAAAACCTGGACGTATTACTGAATAGTTTTTACTATGCGTAGCAAGAGAAGAAACTGGACCTATCATTATTTTTTCAGAGTCTAAATATGAGATTTTTCCTATGGCTAAAAGAACTGGTAAATTCTTGAACCATGTGCGTTTACCTCTTAATGCAAAGGAGCCTCTTGCTAAAAATTCACCTGAATTTGGTGTTTTAGAAACCTTATCAGCAATTACACTATATGCATGACCTCCACTAACTTTTGATGACCAAGCTTTACTGAAGGAAAGACTGAATGAACCACATTCTTCCAATGATTGTTCAGACATTTCTGAATTGATGTGTTTGACTACTACACTCGGTGCACCGTGTATATCTGCATGTGAAAAATAATCATTCTTTTTTAGATATTTTTTAACTATTAAATCATTGGAACGAGCATCCTTTCCAGCAATGGCTATTTCACCCTCTGAAGTAATGAACCATCTATATTTTTCAAACCATTCTTGATTTTTATTTATATTTGATTTTACTCTGGAAGTTTTCTTTTTAGTTTTTGACTGAGTTAGAATTAATTTTTCTGCTTTTGCTGCTTTTGCTTCTAATGTCTTTGCATTTTTAAAATGTAAAGAAGCGTTAGCTTCGGGAGATTTGGAAGGTATAATCTTGAAAGAAATACCATCTATAGAAGTTTTGAATTCTGATCTTAAATCGTTGTAATCTATTATTGCTTTGTTATCTTTTTTATTGTTGAAATCATCGATAAGATTTTGAATGGGATGGACATTGCTTGAAATTAATTCTGCAATTTTTCTCATTTCTTTAGATTGTTTTAAGAATTTTTTTAAATATTTTTTTTGAGTGAAGATACGACCATCTTCCCTTGGTGCTTCCATTTTTAATTCTTTTTTGAGTGATAAGAAATGCTCTATGGCTTCATTATAATTTAGAAATTCGGAGTTAATATCTAAATCTTTCAAATCGAAAGGACTGGCAAATAATATCTGTTTATTATTAGAATAAATTCTAGCTTTAGAAGGATTTGAAAGAATTGATTTGGCATGTAAAATAATAGATGAAATATCTTCATCTGACATATCTGTAACAGCAGTGTTTGAATTGTAATTAGAAGAGATATATTCTGCAACATCTGGACCTAAATTGCAGTCAGTAACTAAAGCAGATATTAATTTTCTATGTGAGGATTTTAGTTTTTTAGTTGAAGAATGTGTATCGCTATCTAAAAAATTGAATGGATGTTTTGGATAAGTATAAAGTTCGCCTTTATCTAAAATTCTATCATTAAGTTTTTCTTTACGAAGAATGGAAATAATCTCTTTATCTTTGCATAATAATAGGTTTCCTTTTCTGAACAACTCTATGATGAGATTAAACTCTTGATTGTTGTTTGAAATTATTATAGATATTAATCTATCACAATTAATCTGAGATATTGATTTTACGAACCCGCCTTTTATTGATTTTTTTAGAATATCTATAAAATTGCCAGATTTAGATTGGAAACCTTTAGAGGTAGTTAGATAAATCCAACCGTCTAAATTTATTAGTAATCTATTGGTGCCGTGAGTTTTATTACGAAATTTAAGAACGACTTCTTGTTTGGAATGCCGAGATATTTGCTCTAATTTAGAATCGCAGAGAAATTGCCAACTTTCGATTAGGACGTTTATGTCTATACTAGAAAGGGCTTTTTTCATTTTAATCTCAAGTATTATTGGCTCTCGCCTTTTCTAAATCGAAGATGTGTAGATATGAATGAAACTATAGTAATTGAGAAAAATAAATTATAAAAAGAAACGATGAAAGAAGGCGTTGTTTCAGTAGAAGAGACTACGGTTAAAGAATTAATAGCTACATTGTTGCCTTCATTGCTTTCAACTATATTTTGATTACCACAATCATAACCCCCTAGATCGTAGTCATTTATTCTTGCTGTTACTTCACGAACACCTATGGTAGAGATAAAATCGAATGAAACTGTTTTTTCATCACCTGGAGCTAAATCTATACAGATTACAGTTATGGTGACACCGTCCATTAAAAACCAAACATCTACATTAGAGGTTGTAGCTCCAAAAATATCTAAACTACCGCCATCGTTCGCTACACGAGCCGAAGCGGTGATTGATTGACCAGCTATACTAGAACTATGACTAAAGGTTACCTCTCTGACAGCTAAATTGGGACTGGGTATTATTATTGTAATTATATTTTCTGATGATTCTGTTTCACCAGCGATACCTTCGACATCTAAAGAGAAATCATGGGAAATTGGAAGTTCATCATCTGCAGGAATGAAAACAACTGTAATCATGGCGTAATTTTGGTTGTTTGAACCTGTGCCTGAAATTTCTAATGTTAAAGAATCGGATGTGTCTCCATCATCTAAAATACCGAATAAACCTTGGAAAAACCCAATATCGGAAAAGGATATCTCAAACTCGTCATCTTCCCAACCTGTGTTGATAATTGTGAAATCCCAAAGCAGAGTATCTCCCTGAGCTACAGTGCTATCTCCTGTTTGACCGGTCGAAGATGCTTGTACTTCTACATCGTAATCCAATACTGGGGTAACTAACAGACTGACACTGTTTGTATCGTTGCCACTATTGGCTCCACCTTTATCGTGACCTTGAACAACGATAGATATGTTTTCACCTATTGTACAATTTGAACAATCTATAGTTAGATTAGTGGTGGATGTAAAATCTGCAGGAACATCTACATAATCATCTGATAATTGATAATCTGGGCCTTCCCCTCCAACGAATAAAACTTCCATTTGGACATTCTGGTCAAAATCTTCATCGAAATTAGCAAGAGTAAAAACAAATGTAACTGAATCTCCTAAAAGAACTGATTTGCTATGATCATCAACGCTAAGTTCAACTAAAGATGGATTATCTTGAGCAGTTGTTGTTGGAATGAATAATAAACAGAATAAGAAAAATGAAAATAATGCTAAACGAAACGTAGTAGATGCGGTTGAAGTCAAAAATATCTGTTGGGTTTCCATGCTTTACGCTCCTTTTTATATTCTCCGATGAGTTAATAAAAGCCTTTGGTAGCATGACAACAGGAAAAAGGAAAAAGGAAAGTGAAATTAAATGAGTATTGAAGATGATATTGAAAATTTCAGTGACATGTTAGAAAGGTCGTGGAAAGAAGGAGAATACAATTCAATTAAAGAGAGAAATGTAATTATTTCTGGAATGGGTGGTTCTGGGATTGTGGGGTTAATTACTAAAAAGATAATGGAGAAAGATGGAAATAAAATAATTACAGCTTGGAACGAATACGGATTACCTAATTGGACTGATAATGATTGTCATGTAATATGTGTTTCATACTCTGGAAATACTGCTGAAACTATTAGCTCAGCTGTTGAAGCTGAAAAGAGAAATATTGAATGGGAAGCGATTACGACTGGTGGTGAATTGAGCTCTTATGCTTCCAAAAATAAAAAAGAAGTGACGATAATAGAAGAAGGGCATCAACCGAGAGCCGCACTCCCATTGCTTCTTATTCCTGTATTGAAAAAATTAGAAATAACAAATATTGATGAACAGATAAAAGATGCGATAAATGCTTCTAAAAATATTAGAAAGTATCATGAAAATGGAGCTACGAGTGGAATAGCTAAACGTATGATTGGAAAAAATGTTCATGTATATGGTTCTGGTTGTGGTGAAATTAGTGCATATAGATGGAAATGTCAGATAGAAGAGAATGCCAAACAGAAAGTGCATTGGAATAGATTACCTGAATTTAATCATAATGAAATTGTAGGATGGGAGGATGCGGGAAGTAATAATTTTGTAGTTTGTTTAAGAGACAATGATGAAGAAGAAAGTATGTTCAAAAGATGGGAACATACACAAGAACTGATATGGAATGATACTGAGGTGTTTGTAGCGAAATCAGGGACAATTGGAGAAGCTACTACCACTCTAGGTAAAATTTTAGAATTGATATATCTTGGAGACTGGGTATCTTTAGAATTAGCAAAGAATAAGAATATTGAACCAGAACCAGTAAAAGTTATTGAAGAATTGAAAAAAAGAATTGAGTAAGATATGGACGAAGAAAGAAATTTGGTAGCCATTGTTCTGATTATGTGGTATTTATTACCGGCATATCTTGCTAACACCGTCGCTGCCTTAGTTGGTGGTGGTGCCCCTATTGATGGTGGACATAATTGGAGTGATGGAAAAAGAATTTTAGGAGATGGAAAAACTTGGAAAGGATTGATTGGAGGGACTATTGGAGGAGTTATTACTGGGATTTTAGTTTTAGAAATTGGAAACCCCATTAGTGGTGTCGAAAATAATATTTTAGATTTGGAAGGGAATAATTACATATATATTTCGGCTGTGTTATCTTTTGGTGCATTATTTGGTGATATGCTCGCTTCTTTCGTAAAGAGAAGAATGGGCTTTGAAAGAGGAAGTATGGCTTTGGGTTTAGATCAGTATGATTTTGTAGTCGTATCACTCGTTATGACTTGGATGCTATATGGAGAATGGATTGAAGAATTATTTATCGAACACTTATGGAGAGAGATGATGACTATTTTTGTGTTAACACCATTATTACACCGTGGAGTGAATATTATAGGATACAAAATGGGTGTGAAAAACGAACCTTGGTAAACTATTGAGTCTGTCTAGATTTCTTTAAGTCTTTACCGATTAGATGTAAGAGCTCGGATTTTTTAATGTCGCAATTTACAAGAAAGCAGTCTTCGGTTTGAAGTGGGTTACTAGGTCTCGATTTTGTTTTAGATGTGAAATTAAAATTTAAAGATTTTAGTATTTTTTCTATTTCATCGGAAGTAGGACGCTTAACTGATTCAGATAGTGGTTGTTTACGACCTGATGAACGGGATAAAACTGAATTGAAATATGAAGGATAAATAACGAAATTATCTTTATTTACAGACATTTTAATCGATTAATACTGCATTAATCGAACCATCTTGACCTGGTCGAGAAGTTACTCTTGCTTTGCCTGCATCAGTCATGATTACAGCCCCTTTAGTGATAATATTCTGCCTAACGTAGTTCATGTTAGCTGGATTGTCAATAACTTCCTGTATAGCTGACTTGAAAGTTTTGCCTTTAGAAGAATCGGTGATAATGGCTTGATCGTCCATTAGAACTCGAAGTTTTGAGCCTCCACCTCTTGTTCTAGCGACTTTATTCTGTGCAGAACCTATCTTAGTATTTTGTAATTCGTTCGAGATTTCGAATCTCCTTTTAGCTCTAGAAGATACTAGACGACCGCCTGTTGATTTGCGTTTGGATTTGCCTTGCCATATAGCCATAATCTATCCTAGGAATCGATGGAAAAAGCGCTCCTATTTAATATTTGATGTATAAAAAGAGAGAAATGTATAGAAAAACTACCTAATCCTTTTATACCTATTAGACAAAACGAATGTATGAGTATAGATAATTTAGCAAAGAAAGCTAAGGATTTGAAAGCCAAAGGGATGACTGCTCGAGAGATTTGTCAGGAGATGCATCTGTCTAATCCCACTGTGAAATGGCTATTAGCTAAACAACCGGAAGGTGGAATGCCTGCTGATGTGAAAACTGGTTGGAGATCTATCGGAGTTTCAGGTGCTAGAATATCTTCTATTGCTGAGATAATGACAGACATTATAGTAGAAGAAGCAGAAAATGGGGAATTTGGAATAGATATGGTTGCTGGAATTGTTTTGAACGGAATGACTCTTGGAGTGTTTGTATCTGAAATGTTGGATGTTGATTTTGGAGTTGTTAAACCTACGTTTGATGAATCTCAAACTACATTGGCATCTAATTATGCCGGCTTTGAGGGGAAAGATGTAGTTATTGTTGATGATTTAGTGAGTACAGGAGGAACCTGCTCGGAAGTTATAGATTATATCAGAAAAGAGGGCGGGAATCCTGTTTTAGCTGTAGTTATTATTAATAAATTAGCTGAGAACGAGATCAATGGAGTTCCATTGAGAGCTTTAGTAAGAGCCAGACCTATGGGACCGTAATGCACTGGGCTGACGTAATAGCTGAAAAACTTTTAGAGAAAGGGAAAGAGCACGTTGTCTCATCTGGGATAACGCCATCGGGACCGATACATGTAGGGAGTATGAGAGAGATACTCACTGCAGATGCGATTGCAAGAGCTATTAGAGATAAAGGGGGAGAAGCTGAACTGATATATGTTGCAGATACGGCAGATCCGTTGAGAAAGGTATATCCGTTTTTAGAGAATTTGGGATATGAAAAATGGGTTGGATACCCTTTAGCAGAGATACCTGCTCCAAATGATGAAGGAACGTATGCAGATTATTTCTTGAATCCTTTTTTTGAAGCGTTGAATGCGGTTGGTGTAAATCCTCGTGTAGTTGATAATTATAAGGCGTACAAAGAGGGGAAATATGTTAATGAATCGAAGAACGCCTGCGATAATATAGAGAAAATTAGAGAGATATTGGAAACTGTTAGTGGAAGACAATTACCGAAAAACTGGTTCCCTTGGACATTTGTAAATGATGATGGAAAAATGATAAGTGGTAAAGTTTTGAAATACGAATGGCCTATTGTTGAATTTGAAGATGAGAATGGAGATGTTTTCACCAATAATATAGAGAAAGGTGAAGGGAAGCTTCCTTGGAGGTTGGATTGGCCTGCAAAATGGAATGTTTTAGGAGTTACTTTCGAGGCTTTTGGAAAGGATCATGCAACGAAGGGTGGAAGTTACGATTCTGGAGTAAAAATAGTTAGAGACATCTATGGTGGAACTGAACCTGAAAAAACAGTCTATGAGTGGATAAATCTGAAAGGAGAGGGCGCTATGCATTCCTCTACTGGATTAGCGATATCGGCGAATGAAATTCTTGAAGTTATTCCTCCGGAAGTGTTGAGATGGTTGATTATGAAACCTCAACCGAATAGACATATCGATTTTGATCCTGGAATAGGGATACTGAATCTTACAGGTGATTATGAAAGAGTTGAATTAGATTACAATAAAAATGAAGAGAAAACTGATGTACATCGAGCTTACGAATTGAGTCAGGTCGATACTGAAATGAAAGAGAGTGGAGATTTATTGGGACAGGTTAAATCGTACAGGAATCTGTTGACTCTTGTTCAATCGAAAAGTAGTCTCGATGATATGATAAGCTCACTAAAGAGAATAGGAATATTGGAAGAATCGACCGAAGAGATAGAGGAATACTTAGGAAAGAGAGTAGAATATGTCAAAAATTGGTTAGCGAGATATGCTCCTGATGAGATTAAGTTTGAAATCAAAAAAGAGACTCCTGAAAATGAGTTTGATGATGAACAGAAAAAGGTAATCAAAGAGATAGTGACTGAATTTAATGCAATAGAATGGAACGCAGAAGAGATTCATAATTCATTCTACCGAGTTCAAGATAAAAGTGAGATGGAAGCGAAGAAGATATTCGAAATTGTTTATCTAGCATTACTAGGACAGAATTATGGTCCGAAAATGGGATTCTTCTTGGCTACTAATTTAGAACGAGAGTTTGTAGTTGAAAGATTAGAATCATACTGACAGTATTTCATTCAAAAACTCTACGTAAATTTGCGACACTCTATCTATACTCGATCTACTTACCCATTCACCAGGTGCATGCCAGTTTCCACCTTCA
>DAHL01000034.1:0-15412 GCA_002509225.1 Euryarchaeota archaeon UBA102
CTGAAGAAGCGCCTGCAGAGGAGACGGGAGAAAGTGTACAAGAAGAGACCGAGCCTGTAATTCAATCTGAAATTTCATCAACGGTAATGTCGCTGAATCATGCACCAAAACCAACGAAATGGTTGGATAAAATGAATGATGTACTTAGTAAAGAGGAATTGCCATCTACTGGTATTGAAAAAGCTAAAAGTATGTTTAAAGATTTGAGAAAGGAAACACTAGATTCTTTATCGAGAGGAAATGAATACGTAGCTTTGGTTGACGAAGAGAAATGTATCGGATGTACTCAATGCGTATATTTCTGTAATTTCGCCTCCATAGATATGATTTCTCATCATTTAGATGCACGTACTATAGAATTTGAATCTAAAAAAGCACTGATTATGGACGATACTTGCACTGGATGTACTTTGTGTGTTTTTGCGTGTCCGGTTGAAGCCATAACAATGGAAAATAGAAATTGAGTGAAAGAAAGAGTTTTCTTGATTTGCCGAATTTAATTGTGATTTCGATTTGGTTTGTTGCGCTTTATCTGATTTTTTTTATGAGTAGATATGATTGGAGTGCAATGGTCCTTATGCGTGCAGTAATTGTTGTATGTTTATTTTCAGGTGGAGTGTCGTGGTATGTTTTGAAACGGAAAGATAAATTTTCAAGAACGAAAGGAAAGGAAAAATTGATGCCTGCAGTTGGAGAAGTAGAAAATATAGAGAAAGAAATAGAGGGGAGTAAATTCGTCTCTGAAAAAACGTATAGAAAAATAACTTGGATTACAACTATAGGAGGAATAGTGATGTTTTCAATATTCTTAGAATATATAACATATAGAAGTGATTATAGAATCGCTTTGGTATCGTTGTTAATCGGCATTGTAATTTCTAGCATTCCGTTATTTGTTAATGTAAAAGATGATATGGAAAATATAATGGAAAGAGCTGAAAGAGAGCGACAAAAGGCGTGGCGTAAAGGTAAAGTGAAACCACCTAATGGAGAAACGTGAGTGACATAATTGAAGAAGTAAAAAGTGAAATAAAACCGCAAAAGAAAGAGGAAAAGGAAATCAAGGGGATTGCGGATAGAATATTGAACAAAGCAAAGAAAGAAAGTCCTGAAGGAGTTGAAGTAATACTTGTTGGTTCCGTTGCTAAAGGTACGTTTTTAGTAGATGTAGATATTGATATCTTTATTAAATTTCCAATGAATGCTGACCTTAAGAAAGATGGATTAGACGTAGCGCGGAAAATAATGCCTAATGGTGAAGAGGTGTACGCATCCCACCCATATTTAAGAGGAAAGATTGAAGATAGATTTGTAGATATTGTTCCCTGCTATAATATAGATAATATTAGAGATTTGAAATCTGCAGTAGATAGAACGCCATTTCATACAGAATACATCAAAAAAGAGATTAATGGGATGGAGGACGAAATAAGATTGGCTAAAAAATTTATGAAAGGAATAGGGGCGTATGGTGCAGCTTCATCCGTAGGGGGATTCTCTGGATATTTACTAGAAATTCTAGTTATAGAAAAGAAAGGATTTGAGGGTTTCATAAAATGGTTATCCACATGCGAATGCCCCTTGATAATACACGATATTGGGGGAAATAAACATCGTGATGTTATGATTATGAAGGATCCTGTTGATTCGAAACGTAATGTAGCAGCATCTGTAACGAAAGATATTCTTAGTCTATCTATTTTGGCATCTAAAATGTTCTTGAAGAATGAAAGTCGGAATTATTTCTTTCCTAAACATGAAGATAAAGAAGAATGTGGAAATATGACTATGATTAGCCTTGACAAGCCAGAAATGGATGATGAAAGTGCACTTTCGTGGCTAAGGAGTGAAGCTCGAAAAATAATTAGAAATTTGGAAGAATTTAAAATTATATCATATGATGTAAAAATAGAGGATAAAGCAACGATAATAATTGAATCTGAAATAATTGAAAGAACGGATAAAATTAAACATATAGGGCCTGAACCGTGGAAAGAAGGTGCAATGGAGTTCTTAGTAAAATATTCAAATGCAAATATACTTGAAGGGAAAATGGTTGTTGCTAAGAATCCTAGATTTAAAACAATTGAAAATGCTGTTCAGAACTTAATACCTGAAGCTGAAGTAAAAAGTATAGAAGAAAAACCAAAGAAATTACCTTGGTTATAAAAAATTGTGAGGAAGAGTGTGGACCCGAAGGCCCACAAACTCATCCAAACTTTTTTCCGGTTTTATCGAATCTAGAAGTTAACTTCGTAGATTTGATCGCCTGTTGGGTTAAACTTCAATGAGAAGGCATACCCGTTTAGCGAGAAACCGAGACAATCCGATGATGCATCGAATTTGTCACCTGGAGTCAACTTTCCGTCAAAATCATTGTCTGAAAAGACAATGCACATGTCGCCAGCGCCGTCACCGTCGCTGTCTGCTCCAACGTAGTACCCATAGACATCAGATACAAAGCCCGATTGAGCTGTGTTACCTGAGGTATCCTTTAGGTACCATTCAACAGAGTTTACGGACACGGATGGTGTCATCTTAATGATTTCTACCCTCCAGTCGTCTCCAGCAGCCGATGGTGCCATAGCGCCAATCGGAGCTTGCTTGTTTGTACCAGCTAAGAAACTGCTAGCCCAAACGTACAGAACAGCAGCCAATACCACTGTGATCGCGACCATCAAAATGACGGCGATTACAGGAGATACAGCCTGTTCGTCTTTTAGAATTCTTCTATTCATGTTACGTCCTCCAGCCCTTACGGGCTCAATCTAGAAGAGATGGGGTAGATATATACGTTACGATTGCTCTTTTCGAGTGAAAATAAGCACTGAAACCACAATTAATACTAATGTAGCTAATGCTCCAAACCACGCTAAATCTTCTGCCCAGCTGGGGACAACGCCAGAATCTGAAGAAACTGGAGGAGGTGGAACAAGCCATTGGCTAGAAAGAGCCACATCACCAGTAAGGGTACCATTATCGTCAGAAACTAAGAAATCTATATTGAAAATTGAACCTCCTTCACCTAACTCAAAAGAAGATGAAGGTGCAAACCACCAAAACGACCAATTTTCATAGTTATCACTTTCAGAAGGATCTGTGATCAATAATGAATGTAAATCATCCTCTGAAAGAACATCACTAAAACTTAACGACCCGTTCGTAATTGAGATGTTCAGACCTCCTATATTCATATCTGAACGGACCATAACATTTACTTCGTAGATTGCTCCTTTCTCGTAACCATGTAATATTGCATCTTCGAGACCTGAAACAAAATAGGAAGTTTCAGATTGTACTGAAGGAGAAACCATTGAGAAACTGAATAAACTTAATGAAATTAATAATGTTGCTATCGATATAGATTTGGAAATGTGTGTTAACATAGTCTAGACGGTCAAAATTTAACTTACTATTTAAGCATGAACCTGTTCTAAAAGTTACTTAATTAATCCTTTTCTATGTAATGCATCAAAAATAATATGAACTTCGGAATCATCCATACCTAATGATGATGCGGCTTTTTCTATAGTGAAATTCGGATTTTGTATGCTGAAATAAAGAAGTCGTCTTTCGTCGTAAGTACATTTAGATTCGACTGTAATTTTATATAATTCTTGATTAACGAGATTTGTTAAATTAATTAGAGATTTACGTTCTTCTTCTGTATCTTTTAATGAATTTTCGATATCTTTTGAAACCCGATCCAATAAATTGGCCCTTTGTGATAAATCCATTTTTCTAGATGAATCTATAGCATCCCTCATATGTTTGTGTTTTGGAAGATCTAAAATTGAATCCTGTTTAGAAGAAGAATGTGCCTGTTCTTTGAATGTCGATGGGCTGACGTCTATCTGAAGAGAAATATTACGTGTGGAATAATACACCCTACGAGAAGGGCCTCTGTTACTAGGTTCTGTTTCTGAATTTACCAAGCCGTGTTCCTCTAAGATATTAAGATGTTTAACAACTGCTTGTTGTGTAACGGACATTTCTTTAGATAATTGAAGAGGATAGTGTCCTTCGCGAGATAAGAGCTCTAGAATGCGTCGTCTTGTGGGGTTTTCTAATAAGTAAAATAGCTCATTGACCTCATTGAGTGACATATACACCTTAGGTTGTATACCTATAGTTAAAGTTTTCTGAAATTGAAAAGAATAAGGGGTGCAAAGAATTTTTAATTGATGTGTGCCATTATACGAACGATGCCGAAAAGGGTGCGTGATAAGGAAATAATTGAAGCGATAGAACAAATTTTACAGAAACGTATTTTTATCGACAGTCAAAAAAAATTACATCGAGAGGTGTTAAGTATTTTAACAAAAAATGGAAATGAAACTGGCGTTAGTGCTGAAAGAATGAGAATTATTGGAATTAATTCTGGAAAAATAAAAATAGATATTAAAACTAGAAGTGTGAATGAGGTTCCAGAAACTGAAACTGGCTATTTGAGGAAGAGAAAAATAGAATATGATGGAGATGTTGATAGATGGAGAAGAACTGGGAGGGGGACGGACAGAAAAGGAAGAGAATACAAAAAAGGAGAATTTGCTTCTGTGGGCCAACCTTGTCCTGTTTGTAGAAATTTACTGGAGCGAATGGAAAACAAAACGTTGTTTGGAGGAAAGGCCATGATAGGTTTCAAATGTAGAGTTTGCAAATACATAACTGGAAGAAGATGGAGGGAACCTGCAAAATATACGTTCAGTCGTAAAAAATAAGGTGTAAAGAAAGATGAATGTAGGTAAATTGATATTGATTAGACATGGACAATCGACATATAATTTAGAAAATAGATTTACAGGATGGAAAGATGTACCTCTAACGGAATTGGGAGAAATAGAAGCTTTAGAAGCTGCTGAGATACTAAAGAAAGAAACCTTTGATATTGCCTTCACTTCAAACTTATATCGTGCACAAAAAACATTAGCGATAATTTTAGAAAGTATTAAACAGGAAGATTTAGAAGTGATTAAAAATCAGGCCCTGAACGAAAGAGATTATGGCGATTTAATTGGTCAAAATAAAAAAGAAGTAGCAGATAAATTTGGAAAGGAACAGGTTAGAATATGGAGAAGGAGTTATGATATCGCACCACCTAATGGTGAATCACTTAAAATGACATCTGAAAGAGCTATTCCTTACTTAGAAGAAGAGATAATACCTAAAATTTTAGATGGTAAGAACGTATTAGTTGTGGCGCATGGAAATAGCCTTAGGGCCATTGTGATGAAATTAAAGAAATATAGTCCTGAGCAAATTTTGCAAACGGAGATTGGGTGGTGTGAGCCGTGGATTTTTGAAATAGATAATAAAGGAGTGATGACTAGTTTGAAAATAATTCCTAGACCTGGATCTAAAAGTATGAGTAAGATACCAGATTTCTAATCGTATGCCCAAGATTTAACATCTTCCAAATTTGCTTTGGTTGGCTTTACAGCAACGGAGCGGCCCCATTCATCATAAATTATGACATGTTCACCCTGTATACCGAATTTTGCAGAAACGAAATAACCGCTTTCGGACTTAATTTGTACTACCATTTGCTTAGCTTTATCAATGGTTGCCCACCCTACATAGTGGCCCTTCTCTTCGAAGTGTGCTTTTACCATTTCTAGAAATCTTTCGGTGGCATTACTCATAAAAAGTCCAATCCCAATTTCGAATGACAGTTAATAACGATTTTGTAGATAGTTTACTATTAAACTAGACCTTATAAGGTTCTAAAGCCCCGTAGTGTAGTGGTCCATCATTCTGGCCTTTGGAGCCAGAGACCCAGGTTCGAATCCTGGCGGGGCTACCAATACTCTAAGATAAATTATACAAATATTGAAATTTTTGTTTTAGATATCTGATAAATGCATCACTTGATGGCTTTTCTCCAGTAGCATGTAATATCAAATCATCCGGCTCCCAACGACTGCCGTGTATGTGTACATTAGTACGCATCCAATCTAACAATGGTTGTGTTTCGCCACGTGAAATTAGAGAAGGCATATCTGGAATGTCACGTAGTGTGGCTTCCCACAATTGTGAAGCATAAAGATTTCCTAAGGTGTATGTTGGGAAATATCCGAATGCACCCATACTCCAGTGAATGTCTTGTAAAACGCCTTGAGCGTCGTCTGGTGGAGTAATGCCGAGATAGTTTTCCATCTGTGAATTCCAAAATTGTGGTAAATCGTTTACTTTAACATCACCATTCACCAAAGCTTTTTCGACTTCGTAACGTATCATAATATGTAAATTGTAAGTTGCTTCATCCGCCTCTACCCTAATAAGAGAAGGTTCAACATTATTCACTGCACGATGGATAGTATCTAAATCTAAATCACCGACATCGGGAAAAACTTCGCAAAAATCAGATAACCAATGATTCCAAAATTCTTTACTACGGCCGACCACATTCTCCCATAATCTAGATTGAGATTCGTGAACACCTAAGGAAACTGCTTTACCTAATGGAGTTCCTTCATGCTCTCTAGATAATCCTTGTTCGTATAGACCGTGACCCGTTTCATGCATTACACCATACAAACAACCAAATGGAAATGATTCATCATAACGCGTTGTAAAACGCACATCATCAGGACCTGCGCCAGAACAGAATGGATGTGTAGAGGTGTCCATACGGCCACCCTCAAAATCGAAGCCGATTGCCTGTGAAACTCGTAGAGAGAAATCACGCTGACCTTCTTCGGAAAAGGAATTTGACGTCAGAAATGTAAGATCTGGTTTTGAAGTACTCTCGCCAATTGCTTTTACCAAAGGAACGATTTCTTTACGTAACCCTGCAAAAAGTAAGTCCAACTGAGATACTGTCATTCCCTGTTCATAAATATCTAACATTGCATCGTAAATGTTTTCTTTATAGCCATAATGTTCGGCTGCCTGACAGGCCAAGTCTAAATTTTTCTCTAAAGCTGGAGCGAAATGGGTAAAATCATTTTCCGCACGGGCTTTTTGCCAAATTTGTAAGGCGTGCGATTTGTGTCTTGCCATTTCTTCTACTAAACTAATAGGTAATTTGGTTGCTTTATCATATGAACGTTGTATTTCTCTAACATTAGCAGATTCAATATCTGTAAGATTGGCATTTTCTAAAGAATCCAATAAAGAGCCCATTTCGGGATTTATCAAAGCTGAATGAGCAGTTTTAGAAAGATAGGCCAATGATTCTGAACGTAGTTGAGCACCCTTAGGAGGCATGAACGTTTCCTGATCCCAAGCCAAAAGACCGCCGATACTTTCGATTACGCTAAGTTCCTTTACTCGTGAGATTAATTCATCATAATTTGACATAAATCAGTCAATGCTAGCTAGATTTAAAAACGTGGTATGAATTATTCCAAACCTTGATTTGTAAGTAAGAAATCTGATACGGAACCTTCCGCTATAGATCTATGTTTCATTAATCTAGAATGTCTGAGACTTGGGGCCTCTCCTTTCTCAAAAAGTAAAAGCGTTTTTGCCATATAAACTAAAGTTCTACCAAAGTACGGCTCTATATCTCCATTTCTTTCAAATATTTGTGCAGTCATAAAAACTGATATGGGAAAATTTCTAGATATATTTTGAAGAGCCATTAGGATTTTCAAGAATTGTGCTTCGCATCTTTCCTTATCAAGTGCGTAAGCGAGTCTTGTGTGTGCATTTATCGTATCTACTACAATAATACCAACATCTGGTTGAATAAGGCGAGGGTCAGATATTGATTGATGCAATTCTCCTTGATCTTTCGGTTCTAAAATAATTAAATCTGAAGTATCTGTATCGCCAAAAATTTGCTGTATACGTTCGAATGAGACTCCTTCGGTATCAATAAAGATAGATTTTTTACCTGAAGAAATAACCTTCTTGGAAAGTTGAATTGCTAAACTTGTCTTACCACTACCAGGCTCTCCGTAAGCGAGTGTGGAAGCTCCAATTTCAATACCCCCTTCTAACTGTTCATCGAGACTTCTGCAGCCTGTAGAAAGACGTTCGGACACTAATGGAATTAAGTTCTTCGTCTTAATATTGATAAAAGAACCAACATTGATGAAACTGTGAGGAGTGAAAAGCCTGGAATTGCTTCCAAGAGACCCCCGGCATCCTCTTCGTCGTCACCATTATCTGGAATGGTTTGATTATCTCCCCCGTAATCGCAAGAATTTACACCTTCTTTATTTGCAGCGGGATTGTAATTCTCTGCATTTTCATCCATACAGCCCCAAATATCGTCTTGAGGGAAAATGCAACTTCCATCATTTACATCAGCTTCCGGATCGTAATTAGTTGCTGTAGAATCTGTACAGCCTTCTTTATCGTAATTACACTGACTCGGATCGTGAGCAGTGGCATTGTTATCGTAATTATTTGCCGCTGGATCCGTACAGCCATATACTGGTTGTGGGTCAATGGTTATGTGTAATTCCCAATAGTCGATATCTGTACCGTCGGTTATTGTTAATCCTACTGTATAGTTCCCTTCACTCATGTAAATGTGTTCGGAACGTACCCATTCACCATTTTCTATATCATTATTACATTCATCTTCCATTGAATTTACATTATCAATAATACAGTAAGTGGTAGTTGAAGTAGAACCGTCTCCGAAATCCCAAGTAAATGTAATGTTCAAATCAATATCTTCATTAATCTGAGCGGCGAATTCTACGGTTTCATTTACCCTGTAATTATCTCTTTGGAAACCAGTATCTTCAGGATCTTTCATCTGCATACCATCTATAGTTGGTGGTATATTGGAAACGTTGAAATCACTACTCGTGCTAACACAATCATCACTATCATCGCAGACCACTAAAGTAACTGTATAAGTTCCATCATCACCATATGTGTGTGTAGGATTTATTTCCGTAACATTATCGCTTCCGTCACCAAAATTCCAAGAATAGGAAAGTATATCATTTACACCTGGATCCGATGAATCAGCAGTGAAAGATACTTCAGAACCTTCTAGAAAATCACTAGTAGCGTTAATATCCCTTACATCAGGTGCTAGATTCGTAACCGTAAAATTGATAACAGTATCTGGTGAGTAGCCTCTGTGCTCATCTTTCATAGTTAATGTGACACTGTAATCTCCATCTTGTATGTAAGTATGAGAAGTGCTTGGATCGCTAACTTTTGCAGAACCATCACCGAAGTCCCATTCATACTCTATATCGTCGCCCTCGGGATCAGTAGCAGTGACACTGAATACGATTTCATCACCTTCGTATTGAAGACTATTTTCATCTGGAGCATCCAACTCATCTATTTCTGGAGCTTGATTGGGTCCATATAATTCAATATTAGAATAGACAAAATCATCCTCTAAGTCAGATGTAGAATTGTCATAAAGCTTAAAATGAAAAGTGTAAGTATCGTGAGTATCTGCTTGCCAACTGCCTGAATAGGCATCATTTCTAGCATCTGAATAGATGCTTTGATACATGTAAGTATTTCCATAAGAGCCCCCATCTGTACCAGTGATTGACAAGATGACTCTTATGTCAACAGTACAAGCGCAAGCTGTTTGGGCATCATATTCGAAAGATATTGAATCGTGCCTACCGTCAGTATCTAAATCTCCAGTTCCCAGTGTATGGTCATCCTCAAACCATTCTACACAATCATCATCCTCTTCACAAGGTAAAGGTACGTAATAGAATTTTCCTGATTGTAACACTTCGTCATCGTTCGTGGAACTTGTTCCTTTGGAATCGTAAAGATTGAATTTATAGAGGTCCTCACCCCATTCTTCTGTAAAATCAGAGAAGCAAACATAGCCCTTCGAATCATTACCAGTATAGGTGTCTGTTTGACAATTCTCAACGAAAACATCATCCATTGAATAAAACATTACGTAAGCATCATCTAAGCTACCTTTTGGATTTCCTCTACAGTCAGAATTACCGCCTTGACAAGCTACAAAATAATTCATCAAATGCGTAGAGTTACGCTCTTGATAAGTTGCCGACCCCACTTCATTTTCAGAAGGAGGAAGATTGTTTACAACAAAGGAGCCTTCATCGAAGGGGGTGTCATCTTCTGCTTGCTCTTCATTATTATAAGCTCTAAAAGTGTAATCGCCATTATCATAATCATTAAGGATAACACGGCCATTGGAGCCTGTTTCTACATTATCAACAACAGTACCTGCGCTGTTGAATGTTTTAATCTGAACTCCTTCCCTATTACAGGAAGTTTTACTGCATGCTTGAAATTGTAAATCATTAACTCCGCCGCCCGCATCACCGTAACTTTTTACTTGTAAATTGACATTGAATCCTCCAGCAGTGTATGGCAATTCTATATCAGAAAAAGTAGCTGAATCTTCTGTCTTATTATTCTGATTTAGATCGCTTATTCTAAATTCGAAATCATAAGTCCCATCTTCCGGTGCAGTCCAACTTTGAGAAAATGAATCGGATGATTCGCCATTTATTACATGATCTGAGTATTGTTGATCTATTAGAGAACCATCTTCTCTAACAAATAATTTGACTCTCATATCTACATCTTCAGATCCTGAACTATCTACATCATAACTAAATTCGATTTCGTAGCCTGGTATTTCATAAGTTGGAGTGTTGCCAACGAAATACTCATCATAATCTTCAAGCTCCCCATCATCGATGTAAACTAACCCTTCCATTCCAGTAGAACTGTCACTACCGGGGTAGTCTCTATCTTGATAGTTATAATTTCTATCATCTTGGAATCCATTAGCAGTATTGAATTCAACTGTAAATGTTTCTCCAGGTTGAAGGTCGCCTGAAGGAAAATCTGGATGATAAACTTCATGGGTATTATCTCCATTATTAGTCCAAATTACAGTATCTCCAAGAAGAACAGTAATTTCAGTGCAGCTACACGCTTCATTATTGAAATAATTATCCTCTATAGAAATATGATACGTCTCATTACTGATATCTTCTGCTTTAGCTATTGGCGTGAATGCAAGTAATGAGCTCAGAAGTAAAGAAAGAGCAATCAGTACTGGAGTTGTTTTTGTTCTGTCATATCTATGTTGCGAAAACATGTTTTCACCGATATTCATAGTAAGAAACGACGATATTTAAAGTTTGAAAAAATAATTTCAAACCTGGCGTCTTCCTCCTAAAATAGAAATTAGCCCCAATAATGAGATAGCAAATAGAGAGTTCAATGCAGGTATTGCTTCCAATATTCCTCCTGAATCTTCTGAATTACCATCATCGGGTGGAGTCCATTCTATACATGACCCATCATCGACTGTAGCTTCGTGATTATAGTTATCTGCACTTACGTCGGTACAGCCTAGAATATCTTCGAATTGATTTTGATCCTCTACAGTTACAGTGACAGTGAAATTGTCCGTTCCGCCATCCCCATCATTGATTTCAACGGTGACTGTGTAGGTTCCAGGTTCATCATATGTATGTGAAACTACAAGATTGTTTTCGATATTTGACATACCGCCTGTATTACCGTCTCCAAAATCCCAATAATCTGTGAAGTTGTCTGCAGGATCTGAAGCATTCATAACGAAGGTGAAGGAGAAATTGTCATCAACCCAAGTAGAGAAACTGACATCATGTATTGTTGGAGGTGTATTAGCTATTGTAACTTGGAAAAGTTCATTTGAGCAACCTTCATCATCATCACAAACAGTAAGTGAAACGTCGTAAACGCCGTCTTTCATGTATGTCCGTTCTGCGTTTTGGCCCTGAACAACATCTTCTGGATTGTTGGAGTCGAATGCCCAAGTATAAGTTAGAGTATCAATAGGGCTTGCATCTGAAGCAGTTACTTGGAATTGAACTGTTTGAGTTTCGCTTGGATTATCAGTATATGTGATTGAGTCTATTGTAGGGGCGATATTTGTAACCGAAAATGAGTGCGAAACTTCATCTTCCTGATAATCATCTTCTATTGTGAAAACTGCAGTGTAATCTCCATTATCGTTGGCAGACCAAGTATACGTATAACTGCCACTGCCTGCAGAAAAACTATCATCCCATGCAACCAATGAAGACCCTCTGTATACTCGGAGTTCTAAATCTAAATTGTCACCATCTTCATCAGAAAAAGTGATAGAAAATGTGATATCTTCACCTTCGTCTAATAATGTTGGAGCTTGGAAATTATCTATGACTGGAGCTTCATTATCTGGAACTTGGATATTAGTTGAAAGACTACTATCTTCGAATTTTGAATCGTGTGATGAATCGTATAATGATAGATTGAAATTATATGTGCCTGCGTCATCGAATTCGATTGAGATTGTGAATGCATCTTCATCTTGAGCATTGATAGTCTTAGTAGTATATGCTGAATCAACATACCCACCTTCTTGATTATAGGCAGTCAGAACTGCTAAAACTTCTACTTCAACGTTACCAACAGTATTGGGGTCGAACTCGGCAATTACACTCATATCTTCAACATAAAAACTTGTAGACTCGAAATACTCGACGTAATCTCTGCCACCATCACCTTCAGAATTTGTATTTATTGTTCCAGAAGTCAATGTGTTAGTTTTATCACTATCACTGTAGATTTTGTAATCGTAGTAAGAAGCTGCATTTTCTTCAGGGAATGACCAACTAAAGATTGTGATGCCTGAATCGAGTTCTTCGTCCGTATAACCAGAATCTATGGTACTTCCATCTGGGTGATAAATTTCAACATAAGCAGAGTCAGTAGTGGTGGAATTTCCTGGAGGGAAATCGCAAGTATAGCAAACATAAAATCCATAATCACTTGCAATAGACTCTTCAAAGACATCGGAGTAAAGATGACCTGCACCTAATGTTTGAACTAAGAACGTCCCTGAATCGAAAACAACATCATCGTATGAAAGTTCGTAATCATAGACGTCGTTTGATAGATTTAAAGCCATGAAAAAGCCATCTTCATCTGTGTAACCATCTACTACTGTGAATCCCCCGCCGTTCACCATAGTGATAGAAGCCCCATCAACTGGATAACAGGGATCTTCACCTCCTACGAACATGCCACACGCTCGGCCAACAATATCATTATTCTCACCAGTACCATCCATATCTAAAAGAGCTGAAAAAGAATCTAGGATTCCTTCCGGAGGCATATAGTATGGGGCTGTAGGATTGTTTAGATTGCCAGACCCGAGTAGTGCACCTGTTGGGCTATCTTTTCGAATTTCATAGGTGAAATAATCTTCAACCTGTGTGGCGCCTCTTGGCCACCACGTATAAACAGAAACTGATTGTCCGTTATTGGTGTCATTGTCTTCTACTGATTGGTCTGTATATCCCTCATCAATTATATTATCATCTTGATCGAAAATTTTGACATAGGCATCATCGATAGTTGATATTCCAGAATCCGGATGACAATTATCACAAACAGCGAAAACGAAATGAGGATATGGATCATCCTCATCATAAGCAGTAATTACGCCGAGACGTGGATTAGTAATTCCTACTTTTAGAATTCCAGAATCGAATACTACGCTATCGTGACTAACTTCGTAATCGTAAGTTCCTATAGCTGTATTGACAAAAGTGGCCTCTCCTGTTCCATCAGTACGCCTACTTATCTCATCAGCATTAGAATCTGTGAGTGTAACTTTTGCATTTGCTACTGGATCGCATTCTCCATCTTCACCTATACCGCAGACCATGAAAATAGTATCATCAACGGCCCCGTCATCGTGAATATCCAAAGTCATAGGAGACGCTTCGTAAACTCCATCTGGAGCTTCATATTCACCATCATCAGCATTATCACTTCCAGAATTACCAGTGACAAAAACACTACCCTGCTGAACAAGATCTGCAACATCATCTTCAGAATCATCTAAATATATGTCGTAGTAATAGTTTCCTGGATCGACATCAGCAGCGTGAAAAGAACCATCTTCAGTATAACCGGAAGCAGACATGTCAGTCCTCTCTTCATCGGTATAAATCTCAACAAATACATCATTAATTCCTTCGGTCTCTTCATTATCTCCAGAGATATAAGCTGCGTAGACGAAAATGATATTGAAGATTTCATCTTCATTGGCTTCATTCATAACCAAAACAGTTCTGTCATAGCCACTATTATGCCAAGATTGATCTAAAGTTATTGAACCGCTTTCGTGATCAATACTTATTTGATTATAAATTGCTGACATTATCCATGTTCCATCTTGCATATTAGGGAAAAAGGCCCTACCCTCATCATCAGTGTCGTACGTCTGTGAAGCAGACCCGTCATCTAAAGCGAAACGGATAGTGACGTCACTTAATGGTACACCATCCAAACTTACTTCTGTGACTAAATCGTTGTAATCATTGTCTTCAAAGGCATCGATAGCGAATGGAATTACATTTACTTCATTAATCGCACCTTCACCGAATTCTACTAAAAAATCTTGAACTTGAGAACCTGGACCGCAATTATCATTATTCTCATTGCAATCAGTGAGATAAATATCGAAAGTTAAATCATACTCAGGTCCATCCCAATCTGGATTAGAATTGGAGACATCCCAAGAAATGGTGGAGCCGTCATCTAAATTACTATCGACTTCGAGATCTCGAGTTATTGTATCGACTAGTGCGTAATCACCTCTTGAATAAGTATAAACATCTATATTGAGAACAGCTATAGCTGTACAGGTATCACAATCAGCATCCACCTCATAACTGAATTCGATTGTATCTGGACTTAAATCTCCATCTGTATCAGATAGTTCTTGATAATTGTATAGAATAGTGTCCCCTTTTGCAATCATTACATTGTAAGTTTCATCATTTGAATTAGTAGGACAACCATCAGAAGGGCATCCCATACCATCTCCAAAGTCATCAGATACTGTAAATCGAAAACTTCCAGAATATAGAGAATCCTCGAATACGTCGCAAGTGTTGCTTACAGCGTCGCCTGAAAATTCAGTTTGACCATTATTCGTATTTGTTATTTGCCATGAGTTCTCATCTGAACCATAATTATCGGAACAAACAGTGATACGTAGGGTGTCTGTATTGTCCATATCGAAAGTTAATACGAGTTCTGTACCATCTGAAAAGTAATCAGAATTTAATTCAGAAGCTTCAGAATTTTCTCTGAAAAAAACATAGACATCCTCAGCTGATGTTGCTGTATATGGAAATATGTTGACTGCTAGAAGGAAAGCTAAAACTAAAGCAGTAATTTTACTCAATCTTTGACTGTTACCAAATCTCAAATGTACCACCGACCTCTAGCATAAATTAGCGGTATATAAAGAAAATTCATAATAAAATTGCGAAAATAACGATGCTAACAAGAACGTTATTGTAATTTTAATTTAGTTTGACAGCTTGGACAAGCGATAGTCAATGGGCGGGTTTGATCTGTTACTTTAAGTTTAGTTTGACAGCTTGGACACTGTACGACTATTCCTGCAGCAGGTGCGGCAGGTGCGGCAGGT
>DAHL01000034.1:15738-24369 GCA_002509225.1 Euryarchaeota archaeon UBA102
GCAGGTGCGGCAGGTGCGGCTGGAGTAGAAGGTAAACCTCCGAGACTGTCCGGTGAACTATCAGAAGTGGAGAATGACATGTTTTCCCCATAGAAATCATCTGTACCACTGGTGTCTAAGTCGCCGAAATCGTCTCCACCTCTTCTTGTCATAATAAGACCACCGACTACGGCGAGAACGACTAACCCTATACTACCTGCAATCAAGAGCATCGGATCTATAGGCCAGACAAAACCTTCACCTTCAGTCTCCACAGTTGGTGTGCTTGCAGTCTCGATAATTATACCCTGAGAAAAGGAACGTGAAGCGCCACTTCCTGGATCGGTAACTGTAAGTCCTACGAAATAGCTGCCGGCATTCTCATAAGAATGCGTTACTTGTTGACCTGTGGCTGTATTGCCATCACCAAAGGTCCACTCGAACAATAGTTCACTTGGACTGATTTCAGAATCTGCAGTCAGTATAGCTGAAAAACTAATATCTTCTAACATGTTAGCTGTAGAAGGCATACTTACTGATTCTATATTGAAGCTAATTGGAAGTATGGTGATTATTGCCCCCCATTCACGACAATTGGAACCCAATATACACTCATCTTCACTATCATCGTAAACTTTCAACCCGACAACATAGCCATTAGATTCAGCGTAAGCGTGATTTACCGTAGAACCTTCGGCAGTACAAACTGGAGTACCACAATTAATTCCAAAATCCCATAAGTAAGTAAGAGTATCGTTTACACCTGGATCAAATGCATTTGCAGTAAAGGTTATTGTTTGACCGACTAGAGCCTGATCAGTTTCTAAATCATTGACAGTTATAGTGACGTCAATTATAGTAGGTATCATATTATTGACAAAAATTTCTAAAGTCCTATAGGTGCTTTGATTCTCTTGATTAGTAACAGTTACGTTTAGTATGTAATCGCCGTCATTAACAAAAACATGACTGACTTGTTCTCCTTCTGAGCCTTCATAAACCTCTACTTCGGAGCCGTCGCCGAAATCCCATGTATAAATTAAATCTGAACCAGTTGGATCATCTGCCTCTACCTCGTACCATTGTGTAGAGCCTTCATATGGGGCTTCATTACCGGATAAATCTTCTATGGTTGGTTTAGGGGCCCCTATATCGAAACAATCCCAATCATCTTCACCATCCTCATCATCTGAATCTACATTGTAGCTGACGTTTTCTCCAAACTTATCTTCAACCCACAACTTAATCCAATAACAACCTTCATCAGAATACTGGTGTCTAACTTCATTATCGCCGATATGTGTTACAGTATTGTTATCACCAAAGTCCCATGTAAATTCCAAATCATCAGGATGTTCATCGGTAACGTCTACTTCGAAATAGAGTTCATTTACGGTCGATAAGTTGCCGGGAGATTGATACTCATCCTCATCACAATCACGATCATGTTCCTCTAAACAATATATCACATCGTTGATAATAGGTGGGTCATTATCTGGAGCATGAAGTTCTACATTAGAAAGGTAGTCTGAATCTTCGAAATTGTCCTGATCGTCATAAACATTTAGATAGAAATCATATTCATCGTCATCATTAGCATCATCCTGTTCAACACTAGGACTCCACGTTTCTCTAATTTCTTCTAATTCTTCTCCGGCAATGTACTGATATATTATCCATTGATCGATTAAGTATCCACTACCGTTGTAAATGTAAAATCTTACTTCAACTTCCATTTGGCTATCACCGTTAGTATCTACATCACAAATAATCAGCATCGTGTCATCTTGACCGTTATCATCTTCATCACTTGGATCGAAAACACAGTTAGTTTCATCATTTGGATTGAAATCCTCAAACCATTCATCCGATGGATTACTGCCTCCTGAAGAAACACATTCAATAACACTACCATCATTAACTTCTAAATTTGTATTATTTATCCACCGTTCATCTTCCAATTTAGCATTATGATCTAAATCTAAGAGCTTAACGTGGAAATCCCAATAAGCGTCAATCTCTTGATTCGACCAGCAAACTTGGAAATCATCTATGCCTGCGCCAGTAATCTTGAAATCATCAGAGAAGACTGCGGTTGTATCATCTTGTAGACCTGTTCCGGTTGTATAAACATCCACCTCTATTCTTATGTCGACTTCACAAGAACAGGTAGTATCTGGATCTATACTGTATATCCTTATACTATCATCAGTGCCATCTTCATCTTCATCACTAGTTTCCCAAGAAATGGCAGTTTCACTACCTGATGGATAATAATACTCGTTATCGTCTGGTTTTGGTGGTTCATCACCCTCTGCGTATAAAGTTACATCTACAATATACTCGGCTGCAACATAATCTGAATCGTCCCCATCATCACTGTCCACATCCCAAAGTCTCAATTTGAAAGTGTAATTAGATGATTTAGTAACGTTCCAATCCCAATCAAACATATCCCTATCATTTTCGTAAACTTCTATTTCATTTAGAATTTCATCAATAGTAGCATTATCTTCAGTTTCTTCTTCATCGTTGTCTAAAACGAGTAATTGGACTTTGATATCGACATATGTATCTTCTAGATGAGTATTTGGATCGTAATAGAACTCTATCCTATCCTCCGCACCATTATCGTCCCGATCCTCAGTAGAATGTCCATGACCTAGTATACGGACTTTTCCATCAATACCCCCATCACCGAAATCATCCCAGATATGGATTTCGTAATCCCCTGCAGATAAAGTCTCAATATCAAGAGTACATTCATATGCTTCAGAAAATCCTTTGTTGTCTTGACTGCCATTAGAGTGGATATAGTAATAGTCATCATCGTCAACTATGTAAATATTCCATTCAGTTTCGTAGTGCCAATAATCGACACACATTTCAAGGTTGACTGAGCCAGTTTCCCATTCAAATGGGAATTCACCATAAGTGGTATAATCGTTCTTAGCCCATTTAACATAATTTATATTTGGTGCAAAATATTCATCATCATAATACGCATCGCCGGCTGTAATGTTTCTAAGCCAATAGGTTTCTTCTAATTGAGGTTCACCGCCGATTGGATTATCTAAATCCAATAGTTTGAATTTGAAATCATAGGTGCTATTTTCAGGAGTTAGCCAACTCTGTTCAATTGTTTCAAATTCATCCTCAAAAATAACATAATCTGCGTAAAATGTGTAAGCTGCAGTGTCTTCTGGTTCACCGGTTGTGTTGTAATAAGCTTCACCTTCCACCCTAATATTTACTTCACATTTACACTCGGTATTTGGATTATAATCGAATGTTAGATTCTCTTCGCCGCCATCTCTGTTATCATCAGAGGTAGAATACCATACCTTATGATATTGGCCATTTTCAGAATCGTAATAATGATATTGATAAAATGTTTCATCATTATCCCCCCACGTAGGATGTTTCGAGCTTCCTGGTGAACGAACTTCCCCATCAGTAATCAAGACATCGTCCAGATACGCTTCGAAGGTGTAATTTCCTTCTGGTAAATCGTAAACATAGAATGCTGGTTCAGGAGCATAATAATAGTAAGGGCAGTTTGTTTCGAGATAGCCGTAATAGTAATCCATAGCGGAATTATTATCTGTGTCTCCAGACCTGTATAGATTTCCATCTGAGTCGTAAACATTGACATATCCTGTACTTTGACAATGACCTTCTGGGTTATACATGACAACCGCTAAATCATCGAATTCACCATCTTCATCCCAATCACCAAAATGATTTCCTGTGTGGTTTGTTGTTAGTGTGTTAACGTTGATTAAAATATCACAACTATGACCCCCTAACTCGCTACTCATTTCTTCAGAGCATGTGATTAGGGGTGGTTTCTCTGCGTCCGATTCGAAATCGGTGACCCATTCATAATTACATGTACCATCGCTTTCACATATAGCATTGGCCCCTACATTGTTGAAGTCTAAGAACCCGTCAGTATTGGTTTGACCTTGGTGTGTTTGTAGTCTCTGTGCACCTTGTGGACCGGTGGTCCAGAGATACATTGTAACTGTTAAATTATCTACAGGATCTTCATCTACATGAGCGTAAAAGCGGATGTCATCGAAAGCACCATCACCAGTGCCATTCCAAACCATAGTATCGACATTTATTGAAACACCTGGACCTTCACCGGGAGCTGTGAGACTTATGTTATACATCCAAAGATAGTCCTCTAATTTGTTATTATTATCCATGTCCAATAGTGTAGCATTAGCATCAAAATTTCCAGTCTCGTCAGTAATCCACGATAATCGTATATCTTGAACGTTTACACGATTTATTGTGGCCTCTTCTCTAACGGTAGCGACGAGTTCTTGCGTTTCATTATTATATATAAAAATTTCAACTAAAACTCGAACATCACAACTACAATCTGTATCTGGATCTATTCCGTTGTATGCACCTTTGAAGGTGACATTTTCATCGGCACCGTCATAATCGTCATCATTGGTTTCATATGTGACTCGAGTAGCGCTAGTTGCAGGATAAAACCATTCATTTACATCCCCACCACTACCTGAAACACTAACTACGATTTCGCCTGTCGCATCTGAACGATCATCGCTGTATGGATTAGAACCTTCATCGTCATCTCTAAACTGGTGACTCCAATTATCGCCCGGTAGAATATCTCCAGAGCCGAAAGACCCGTCGTCTGCAGTAACGGTGTGGGTCTGCGTATCTTCATTCTGCCATACAACTTCGTCCTGTGCATAAATTTCTAAATAATTAGGGTCGTAACCATCAGATGTGATTGTTACATAATGAGTATCTGCATCTGCACTACTAAATACAGTTAGAATAGAGAATAGACCTGCTAAAAGAAGCAATGAAGCGAAGCGGAATATTCTCTTATCGTGCATACTACCGAATAACGCAACTTAATATGGTTGTATTAATCTTTACTGTTAGGGGCCTTTCTACGACGCCACATACTATAAACAGAATAAAGAACGACGAAGGATATTATTACATAATCTGAAAGAACATCTCGCATATCTTTCTCTTCGGCGGGAATGATTATTTCTATGATACGTACGAATTGTGTAGAAGCCCCGTCACCATCAGTTGCTGTAACTGTAACATTATACGTTCCTTCAACGGAAAATGAATGTTTAGCTTCAAAGGGATTTAGATTGCCGCCTGAAATTTTTACTGCGTCTGAATCATTGCAAGGTAAGAGGCAAAATTCCCAGAGTACCTCCACTGCATCTAAATCTGAAACGAGTATTGTGAAAGATAAGGTCTCACCAACACCCCCTTGATCTGGTATTGTGAAATTATAGATAAATGGAGCTCTGTTACTAATAGTAACACTCCAATTAGTAGAATTGGTTTCTCCGTTAGAATCGACCATTGTTAATGATACTAGATAGACGCCGTCGTTGTTGAATGTGTGGTATGTATTGAATGTCGATTCATTAGAAGTGATACCAGTACCGTCGCCGAAATCCCAAGTAGTATCAACGGTATCGCCATCTGGATCTGTGACATTAGATACAGTGTATGTTAACGTAAGACCTTCAAGACCTTCTGTTGGTGCAATAATTGAATCTACTTCTGGTGGATCAGCTGAAGCAGAAGTTGACAAAAATAGTACAAAAACTGAAACGAAAATAGCAGTCACGACATTAGATGAGTAACGGGTCAACACGAGAGATGTGTTTAATTGGATAATTAACCTTTCGGGATGGCGATTAATCTGGATTCCAGATTGTATCTTCAATATTTGAATTTCTATTACTGACACGTGCTAATGTAAACAACCAATCACTTAGGCGGTTCAAATATTGAATGAAAATGGTGTTTACATTTTCTTTCTCGGATAGACGACAAACAGCTCGCTCTGCCCTTCTACAAACTGTTCGAGCTATGTGTAATCTTGAAGCTAATTCAGAGCCTCCAGGTAGAATAAAATTTTTGAGTTCTGACAATGAATCAGAAAACCCGTCTATTTCACCCTCTAGAACTTCTGTTGACTTTGAATTCCATTCTGGAAGGCTTTTCTTAGTATCGGAACTGGCTGAATCAGGAGTTGCGAGCCATGAACCTAAAACAAAGAGATTACGATTTTCTCTTTCTAATATCTTTTTGATTTGCTTATCGGATATTGATGCGCACCAACCCAATATTGAATTCAACTCATCGACTTCGCCATAGGCATTGATACGTTCGTTACTCTTCGAGATTTCATCGCCACCTATAAGGCCGGTTTTGCCACCGTCACCACGTTTTGTGTATATTTTCACAGAACTTCAAAATACTGGAGTTAAAAAAACATTCTTATTAATTAACTATTGACTTTTATCAATAATTTTCGTGAAATATTAAGATGAGAAGAGACTGCTAGGAATACATTAGAATCTGCATCAACGAGATGTTCAATCCATTTATCAATTGTTTCGTTTGATGGTTTTGGTGCATCTTCTCCTTGACATGAAACAGCTATTTCATAAAGTTGAGATATAGATAACCGACCGTGGCTACTTAGATTGCCTGTATAGTCCTCCCATGCCTTATCTACTGATTTAGCAAAACGTAACAATGGTGCTGTTGCATCTTCTAAGCCGTTTGTCTTGAATTCTTTGTATAAAGATAAATCGACACCAGTAGGGGCATTGCCTGTTATTTTTGAGCTGAATCCCCAATAAGTTAGCGCTGCCTTTCGAGCGGTTTTTTGCGCAGACATGGAAGCAGAATTGAAAGGGAAACTAAAATGTAACGGGTGTGAAAAACCTTATTTTAAACGGGCGATACAGAAATGAGTAGTATGGAAATAGAGGGAGAAAAAAGAGCTCTTTTGATTAGCCTGATATTGATTGGCTCCCTTGTACTATCGAGTGGATGCATATACGAAAAAGAAGATTCCCAAAAAGATAGTGATGGAGATGGCGTTCCAGATAATGAAGATGCGTTTCCGAATGATTCGACAGAATGGGTAGATTCAGATGGAGATGGAAATGGAGATAATAGCGATCCAGATCCAAATGATGCAGATAGTTATGATTCAGATGGAGACGGGTATCCAGATTACATTGAGATTCTGGTTGGTACAGATCCTAATGATCAATATTCGAAACCTCAAGACAGAGATAATGACTACATACCAGATTCAATGGATGATGACAGTGATAATGATGGTTGCCTAGATGATTATGATGTATTTCCTAATGATGAAACCGAGTGCTATGATACTGATGAAGATGGAACTGGAGACAATGCGGATGAAGATGATGATAATGATGGTTGCCTAGATGAAGATGATGATTTTCCATATGATTCAATGGAATGCTTGGATACTGACAAAGATGGTGTTGGAAACAATGCGGATGAAGATGATGACAATGATGGATACAATGATACTGTAGAATTAGAAGAGGGGAGCGATCCGCTTGACCGGTACTCAACGCCGCCTGATTGGGATGGTGATTTCATACCAGATTCAATAGATACGGATGATGATAATGATGGAGTAGGAGATGAAAATGATAAATGTCCAGAAACGGAAATAGGATATCCAGTAGATGGAGAAGGTTGTGGAGATTATCAAAGAGATACTGATCGCGATGGGGTGAGTGATAAATATGATACATGTCCAGAATCTTTATTTCATGAAGAAGTGGATCAGTATGGATGTTCTTACTTTGAAAGGCCGATACCTTGGTCCGAGGGAAATAGTAGTGAATACATGGGAACAGTTGGCGAGTTTACTGTTTTAGTAATGGATATGGAAAGTTCCGGTGATGGAAATTTAGTATATGCAAATACGTCGTTTGAATTGAAAGAGGAATGGAATGGAGAAGAGACTTATCTTTTCATTCTAAGAAATTATGAAGATACGATGGATCATGCTTATTGGTCATCACCAGAGATTGCTAAACTTTTCCAAAAATCACCAGACAATGTTCACTATTTCTTTGGTGGTTATGGAACTCAAACATACGCAGATAGGAGTTACCTATGGACTCAAGTTGCCAGAGCTATACTCTCTCTTGGCCCATCTGAAACAGAACATTGGGCAGCGCACGTTCACTTTCTAACTACAGATGCCATGTTCTATAATGAAGCGATGGGAGAATTTATTGAAAACAAAGAGAATCCTAATCTGTTTGGAATAGACCAACAGCAGAGATGGCAAGAAGTTGGCCTCTTTTGGGATGCAAACTTTGTTGACACGAATACTAGTTGGTCCGGTTTCAGTAGCGACCCTCCCATACTTTTTGTGAATGATTACCTTCCTATATGGATGTTATCGAATGAGGCGATATATTTCAATTATGAGATTGGAATGGAACGTGAATTGAGAGCTTTAGAATACCATGCAAGAGAGATTGCTCTTTGGGACTGGGAGATGGGTCAAGATTACACACATGCAGGTGGTTGGGGTGGTGGCTATAGTAGTTGGACATTGGCCGACTTACCTAATTCAGAAATGATGAGTCAATATGATTCGATGTCGATTTACGTCTATCAGGCATGTGGAGATCATAACATATGCAATGAATGGGATTTCTTCGCGAATATGCACGCCTATGAACCTGCAAGCTGTACAGCAGGTAACTATGCAGATGAGACGAATTGTACAAATGCTGGAGGTCAATGGAATTCTAGAGAATATATTGGAGAGATTGG
>DAHL01000034.1:24746-26266 GCA_002509225.1 Euryarchaeota archaeon UBA102
CCGATGTTAGCTCTGTTGCAAAGTGGTGGAGAGAAGGAATTTAGATTTAGTTGTCCTAATGGATACGGTTTGACTGTCAAAATATTCATGTGGAATGAAGAGAAAGAGGTTAGACCTGTGGCAGCAGATACTTTGTGGGGTTTTACAACCAAGGCTTTCAATTTAGATTACAATGATAATTTTGAAGAGCAGACGTTTGAAGTTGACGAAGAGATTGTAAAAGTTGAAATTGTTGCATATTTGAGTGGGCATGGACATAGTAGTACTGATGAAAATTGTGCTGAATTTTGTAATCATCAACATGAGTTTACAATTAACGGAGAGACGATGCCTCTATTGGAACATCTGAATGCAGGAGTGGCGTATGGATGTAATGATTTAGTGAATGTTGGCGTTGCACCTAATCAATATGGAACGTGGGTTTACGGTAGAGCGGGATGGTGTGCTGGACAGGATGTTGCACTAGACAGGATAGATATTACAGAACTGATTGAGCAGGGAGAAAATAGCCTTCTTTACAGAGGATTGTATGAAGGAGATGAGTACGACCCGAGTGTTACGGATCCGGATGGTTACTTACCTGAAATAAAGTTGAGCATTTGGATAATATACTACACGGCATAATAGGGTTCATGACTAATGTAGCAATAGAAACATCAGCAGGCAGAATACTTGTTAAATTATATGATAACAGGGCTCCAAAAACCGTGGAGAATTTTCTAGGTTTAACTAAGAAGGGATTCTACAATGGTTTACACTTCCATCGAGTGATAAAGGACTTCATGTTACAAGGAGGGTGTCCTAACTCTAAAGATCCGAATAATCCTAGAGCGGGAATGGGAGGTCCTGGACATTCAATTAAATGCGAATTTCATCCTGAATTAAAGCATGACAGACCTGGAATATTGAGTATGGCTAATGCTGGACCGAATACTGGAGGAAGTCAATTCTTTCTAACTACAGTAGCAACTCCTTGGTTGGATAATAACCATGCTATATTCGGTGAAGTGACCAAAGGAATGGAAATTGTAAAACAGATAGAATCGACTAAAACAGGAGCTAATGATAGACCTGTTAAACCTCAAAAAATAATATCTATTAAAGAGATTTGAATTTAGAACATCTATATTTAAACAAAAACCGGTTCCATACGCAGAAAATTCCTATTTAACGGTCGAGCCGACGGCTGAATTAGCAGTTGTGACTATTAGTTACTGCGGGCTGAACACCTCGAAGTGTAATTTTCCACTACCGAAGTAGTTTCCAAAGACACTGTAATTCTCGGTGCGTACACCCCAGCTCTATCAAACCTATCTTCTATAGGTGTCATGATGCCTCGTTTCGAGGTGGGTTTCGAGCTTAGATGCTTTCAGCTCTTATCCCTTACAGCGTGGCTGCCCAGCGGTGCCCTGTCGGACAACTGGTAAACTAGTGGCTGCGAACCCCCGTTCCTCTCGTACTAAGGGATCCTTTCTCTCTGGCATCAAACAGTTCCGGCACATAGCAACAAACCTGTCTCA
>DAHL01000012.1 GCA_002509225.1 Euryarchaeota archaeon UBA102
ACTTCGACTCTGCCCATTCGGCCAGATTTTTGAAGATCTCGTAAATCCATTTCATCGCCGAGAAGGCCTTCTGTTTGGCCAAAAATTGCACCGACGACATCGGAACGATCAACAACACCGTCTGCGCGTATTGTTGCTTTTATTGTATACTTACTAGTTGTTGGGTCTATTTTCATATTTTACCTCTTTAACTAGCCCCTGACCACAACGAACGCCGGACATATTCCGTGCGGATTCGTCTCACACTAACTGGAACCGAATAGGCCCCCGTAACGTAAATCGAGTATCGTAATAGCCCTGAGGCTACTTCTACTTCGCATTTAGCTGTTATTAAAGCTGTTGGTCTAAAATAAACGAATAAAAACCACCGTTGGGGTTTTATTCCATAGACTTAGTGGGGTACTGTTATGCACGTCGTAAAAGTTGTGGCTCAACCACATAAAAAACAACCTTTGGTAAAAACGGGGTCTTTGAAAAGAGGCGTTTACGACGTCAGAAAAAGAGGGACGTTTGGAATAATTTGGCTAACTGATTTTGGAGAGCTAGTTTGGAATACCTGTAAAGAAGTCAATCCAGGCGCGAAAATCAGATTGAGTAAATCCGGTTTTGATGAAATGAATTGGACCGTATCGTTCAGAATGGAAGGGTTTAAAATCAAATTAACTTCAAAAAAATACAAGGGATTTTTAGGATACCCAAGAAACTGTTATCTGGAATTGAAAGTTGGAGCAGAAAATCCTCAAGATTTACAAAAATTCTTTCAAACAATTGCTGAAAATTATGCATATAATCCATGGGAAATAAATAATTGGCAAAAAATGGAGCAGAAAACTGGTCTTGATCAGAAAATGGTTGCCGATCAATGGACTCAAGCAGGTGGAAAAGATATTAGTGAATATGGAGAAAAGAGTAGTGTGGGCATTATTGCGAAAGTGACTGCATTATTCAGTAATGTGGCATCTAAAATACCATTTATATCTAAATTGAAAAGGGGATCTAAATCTAAAGGTGAAGAGAAGATAGTGCTTGTTGATGATGATGGGATTGAGAGAACGTTTGAATTACATGGAACATTAGAAATGAGAGGATCTGAATATGCTATATTACTACCATCTGGCGGTAGTAAGAATGAATTCAACATACTTGAAATTGTGAAATCTAATGGTAACGTAAGCTATGAAGGTATAGATGATGAAGTGCTATTTCGTGAACTGTCAGCACACGCTGAGCAGTATGTTAGTAGCAGCTAAGATTCTATGAAAATGAGGTTTTATGGAAGGTGAGTCAACTGTCGTTAATTGTGGGCCGGTAGATCAGCTCGGAAGATCGCCGCCTTCGCAAGGCGGAGGGCGCGGGTTCAAATCCCGCCCGGTCCACCAAGGAGAAATAAATGAGTAATGATTTAGATTTAGAATCACTTAGATGTGGGCCAGAATTGATTAAGAGAGGATTTGCAAGAATGCAAAAAGGCGGAGTTGTGATGGATGTTGTTAATCCAGAACAGGCAGTTATTGCAGAAGATGCTGGTGCTGTTGCCGTAATGGCTTTGGAAAGAGTTCCATCAGATATTCGTGCAGATGGTGGAGTTGCTAGGATGTCTGAACCTAATATGATTGAAGAAATCATAAAATCTGTTAGCATTCCAGTTATGGCGAAATGTAGAATAGGCCATACTGCAGAAGCGCGAGTTTTAGAATCATTGGGAGTTGATATGATAGATGAATCTGAAGTTTTAACCCCGGCAGATCCGTATTATCATGTAATTAAGAAGGATTTTGATGTTCCTTTTGTTTGCGGTGCAACTAATCTTGGTGAAGCTTTGAGAAGGGTGTGGGAAGGTGCTGCTATGATTAGAACTAAAGGAGAGGCTGGAACAGGAAATGTTGTAGCTGCGATGCGTCATGCAAGATTAATTAGTGCAGAGATAGAGGCCGTAAGAGCTAGTAAGGATTATCGAAGTATTGCGGAGAAAGTTATAGAGAAATATTATGAATTGGACAAAGAGGCTGAAGAGAATTTAGGGTTCTCATCAAAATCTACGCCATTTGAGAAAGAGTATGAAGAGATTGTAACAGAGATGGCTGTATTGGTTGAAGAAGTAGCAGAGCTTGGACGTTTGCCTGTTGTAACGTTTACAGCTGGTGGTATTGCTACACCTGCTGATGCTGCTTTAATGATGCAATTCGGAATGGATGGTATTTTTGTTGGTTCTGGAATATTTAAATCGAAAACGCCAGAGAAAATGGCAAAGGCGATTGTTGAAGCTACTGCCCATTACGATGAAGCTAAGATTGTTAGTAAAGTTTCAAACAAACTAGGCGATGCTATGGCCGGATTGGAAGAGTCCTCTCTAGAGACTAAAATGGCGGGTCGCGGTCACTGAGATAAAATATCTTTAGAATAATTTATCTCTGTTGATGTACCCTACTGCACCTAAAGCTACAACGACTACTATAACGAAGAATAGTATTGAAGACCATTCAAAGCCTTCATCGATTTCTCCACCAACATCTACCTTAGATAAACTACGATCGTTGTTTCCTTCTTCAGATTCATCTATAACTTTTCCAGAGTCTGCTGAAGCCCATATTGAATAAGTTCCTGAACTACCTACGGACCATGAAACTGAAATTTCTGTGTAATTTGCAGTGCCGTTTTCATCGAGCATGAAGCCGTCACTCATGGTGTAATTTGCAATGAGTGTGTCTTCGCCATCTATATTGGAATAGAAACTGACTGTGAATGAGTCGGTTATATTCATACCTTGTACGCCCAATTCGGCTGTTATTGAGACTGTGCTACCTTCAGTAACATCTGTAGATGATAGAGATAAGTCAGCTATCCAGACATCTGGTCTTTCCTTGCTTGCTACAGTTAGATTGTAGGAATAGCTCTCTGCTTCATTTCCTGCATGATCTGTAACTTGAAGAATAACCTGATAGTTGCCTGCTGATTCGAATACGTGTGATACGTTAGAGTACATCTCCCCCATACCTGAAACATTATCTGAATCGTCGCCGAAGCTCCATGCAAAGTTCATAGTCGACATGTTGTCGATGTTATCTGTTGCAGATGCGTTGAAGTAGGTTAACTCACCTTCTTTAGAAGTTGATGGATAATACTTAGTTGTATTGTTAAGTCCTGGAGTCTCGTAACCGAATGTGAAGGTTACTTGAGATGGCCTCTCTGTATCATGGATAATTACTGGAGTGGATGAAGTGTCGCTGTTTCCAGCTGCATCTGTGACAGTTAGAGAGATTGTGTAGGTTCCTGGAGTCTCGTAAGTCTTGCTCACTGGGTTACCAGTGCCGTTTGTTCCATCACCATAATCCCAGAAGTATGATGAAGCTGATACGTTCATTCCATCATTTGAGCTGGAACCATTGAAGACTAATGTATTACCTTGTTCAGCATTAGTTGCATTGTATGCAGTGCCGTTGTCCGTTACATCTGTCTTGACTGTTATATCGAAAGCTGATGTTGGATTTGTACCATCTACAGTTACTAGTACATATTCTGTAGAACTAGCACCGAAAGCATCGGTTACTGTTAGAGAGACGTTGTAGACACCTTCGGTCATGAAAGTGTGACTATCATCAGTCTCTGAAGATGTGCTACCATCTTGGAAATCCCATCCATAAGTTAATGCTGTATGTACATCGTCTGAAACAGTACTGTTGAAATCAACAGATGTGTTTAGACCGATAGTGTAAGATTCAGATAGCATACCACCTGCCGTTGCTGTAACGGTTGGAGCTTCATTCAAGACTACTCTGTGTCCATTGGACATTGGTAAGTCCTGCATTGCACCAGATACTGGAATGCTAGGAATAGCTAGTATGTGGTTAGATCCGGATGAAGCCGGCATGTTGATGTTGTGCGTAGTATCGCCATCGACCATTAGATGTTCCACTACAGTTGCGTAGCCATCCTCTAGTACGTAGAGATAATGCTCACCATCCCTTAAAGTAAACTTGTTAGCGATTCCATCAGATTCACCTTCAGACCAAGTGCTTGTACTGGTCTCGTAGGCCATCATAGTGGTGCCGCTCATTGGGATTCCTTCTGAGTCCCAGACGAATGCGGTAACGTCGTTACCGAATGCTTCATGAGATTCTAATGAAGCTAATACCATACCATCAGTCCAAGCGTTCTCGAAGCCCCAAACGTCGATTTCATCACCGTCGATTAACGCAATTGACCAATCGGCATTGAAAGTTTCGTGAGAAGTGAAATACCCGTCACAATTGGTTCGAAGTGTGAAAGTTTCATTAAGATTAACTTCGTCGTAGAAGAAATTGACTGCCGTGTCATTCCAATCGGATTCACTATTGACAGTGTAAGAATAGCCATCATCTGCACCCCACCAAGTATCGACTTGGTTAGAATGTGAAATGTAAGTACTTGTACAGTTATCTGAATTGAATGGCATAAACTCTTCAGTGAAGTTCCATTCGGTTGCACTGTATGTTTCCGATCTCTCTGCGAGCATGATTCCCATGAAATCAGAAGTCGTGTTTGTCGCTTCCATATCGATGTTCATGTTAGCGTTATTATCCATAACCTCAACATCTGCTACCTGATTTAGGTATCCAGAGTTGCTGAAACTGAACATATAGTTACCATCAGCGAGATCATCGAATTGGAAGAAACCGTACTCATCAGTTGAAGTGCTGCTTGAATCACCAGTAGCAGTATTGAAGTATTCTACGGTTACACCTTCGAGAGCGTCGCCCCCACTAGTGACAAATCCTGTTCGTGTAGATGCCGAACTGGTATCTACTACGAAGATACTAGCTAGTACAGACGCCATCAGAGTGGCGGCAACTAGCGCTGCGATTTTCTTGCTGTTATACTGATTCATTTCAATCACTCAACTGAATTTCTCGAATTCGAGGATGCGTTCAGCTAGGTGCACTTTATAAAGATTACGAAAAAAAAAGAGGGTGAAATTACTCGATAAATATGGCCGGTTTTAGAGGAAGAGCTTGCTTAGCTTTGGACTTCGCAGCCTCCGGCGCATCGGATGCGTGGAGAACTTCGATATCGCACCCGTATAATTCTTCAAGGAACTCTTTGCGCTCAGTAAGCATCGCCTGTTCATCAATGGCCTTCTGATATTTAGGGGCCCAATCTGGCCCTAAAGATGGGATTTCTCGAAGAGCCCAATTCTTTAGGAAGTTCGAAGCGTCCTTTTTGGCTTCATTCGGTAATTCGGCCATCGCTTTGGACATTAGATCCTTGACGGAAACCTGCCCTCGCTCGTCGGTAAGAGAGGCGGCAATGGAGACTGCAGTCCATTTCCAAGAAGGTGCTGTAATTAGGGTTATTTTCTCCGGTTTATCTATCTTAGCGACATTCAATATTTTTCTTATATCATCACTTGTTTCCCTCAATAAATCTTCAGAAAGGAGAATATTTGAATCGGCTTCGCGTCCTTCAGGATACTGAGCATTCGAAATCAACCCCTCTCCGCCGAGTGATTCCCAAATTTCCTCAGCTGCGTGAGGAGCTATTGGAGCTATGCCTCTAGTAACGATAGAGATGTACTTTTTCAGAAGATCTTTGTTAGGTTCTCCTGCCCTCTGGATATACCATCTATAATATTGTGGTAATTCGAAGAAAAGATGCCTTAGAGCTGTTCTGAAAAGGAGTTT
>DAHL01000044.1 GCA_002509225.1 Euryarchaeota archaeon UBA102
CATGCCGTGAGAACCGGCTGGAAGATCACTTATGTCGTGTGTATTGATGCCGTAAGGACTAGAGAAAGTCTGGAAACCGTTGAAGTAATAACTACCATCTTCTAAGAGAATATTGTAGCTACCTTCGCCGTACCAGTAATCTACTTCAGCAGTCAATGTTAGACCTGGAGCAGTTCCTGCATAGGTGAACTCGAATGTTCTTTCGTTTGCACCCATTGCATTACATGATGGAATTCCATAGTTGTAATTCGACCAGCAATAATCTAGAACCTCTCCGTCAGATACTGCATATTCGCCCATTTCATATTCGACAACTTTGAGTTCAGTGTTTGCATAATCACTGTCACTGAAATAACCAGTAGATACGAGTACACGGTCATCACTAACTGAAATTGAACCAGTTACTGAGTGAACTGCGTCTCCGCCGCTACCGCCCCACTCATGCATTAATCCCCAGCTTTCGCCAGAATCTGAACCTATGGCCATTCTGAATAAGTCACAACCGCCACTAACACCATTGTCATCACAAGCATCACTGCCGTATGAAACTGATGAGGTGTATGCCTCTGCTGAGTAGATGTAACCATTGTGTGCATCTATAGCTGTGGCACCCCATGTATCACAAGTACCGCACGCGTACGAGTACTCATGGTAATCTGAGTCCAAATCATCAGTGTAGTAGAAGCCACTTGAATCTCTATTGTAAGATCGGACTACTACGTAGTCATCATCAGACATTGAAGCGTGTACGTTACCATCGTCATCTACAACTAAATCACCGAAAGATGTCATAGTTGTTCCAGTGGTTTCTGCATTTACGCCAAGTCCTGCGATATCGTCGACATCAGTTGTGTCGCCGTCTTGTCGGATTTGGTGTATTACGTTGTTACCACTGTCGCCAACGAAAGCTTCTGTGTGACCTTCGTCATATGCGTAGTTGATTACGAAGTGTGTTCCGTCCTCTACTGAAGTTCTTGGCATGGTAATATCACACCAAAGCATGTAGAATCCTTCTGAAGCATTAGATATTCTGAACCAGATTGCACTGTCGTAGTAGTCGATAGTTCCATCGCCATCTGCGTCAGTTGGGACAGGATCCCCTAATTCTAAGTATCCCCAGTCACCGTGATCTTCAATCTTGAACATCCAATCATATCCGTAACTACCCTGAGCTGAGGTGTATGCTGATGCCCAAGTTCCACCGTCACCACTGTCATCTCTGAAGTGCATGACGTAGTCGCCCTGTTGTAGAACGGTGTAGTAGTAGTACGAGTAGTAATCTGTGGAACCGTCACCATTACAATCGAAATTTCCGTATGGATTATGTGTGAATCCATATCTGTATTGCGAATCATCCATTGCTGAGATTCCGTAAGAATCTAATGAGCTGCCGAGCCAATCATAGTTTCCTTGATCTGTAGAACCGGTCAAGTCTGCATTGTAGTAATGCGTAACTTCACTGTAAGTACTACCATCTGAAACTAGAGTTGTAACGTGGCACATCTCATCTGCATCGTGCTGATAATGTGAACCTTCTGTTGCATCAGTAGTACCACCGTATGTGGTAGTAGTAGCTGAAACATCCATTATTCCATTAATATCGAAACTTGTTGGTTGACTCATTTCACTTCCAGAAGTCCATCTGAATAATGTACCAGCGGCATAGTCGACTGCCCAGGTGTAACCGCAGCCTTCAGCCATTCTAGTATTACCTTCGAATAGATTACCTGAAACGTATGTGTCCTTCAATCCTGAAGCCATAACAGTTCCACTAGATCCTGAGCTAGTTGCCCAGTGGTCGAATTCACCTACAACTGTGTCGTGTGACCAGTCGCTTGTGCTTGAAATTAATTCATAAGCGGAGAAAGTTCCTTCATTTCCATATAAGTCACTATCGAATCTCATTGTAACAGGCGGCAAGGTGTCAGCCGTAACTGTGAAATCCAGTGAACATTCTGAGCCGTCGGCCCAGCCGTTTCCATCTCCGAACCACCAATCAGACCAAGGTGAGCTTCCACAACCAGAAGCCATCTCATTTCCAGCACCGTCTAGAACAGTTATTGTGTGTCCACCGTCACTGTACTGATCTGTTGCTGTAGCTCTGAAATCGCCTGGTATTGCTGTTGCCACTGTATGATCAATGGTCAAACAACCTTCCCACCACCAGCTGTCCATAGAAGCAGTAACTTCAACAGGTGTTGCAGTACTACCATCAATGGTGAAGGTGAAAGATGTCTCGTCACTATAGTCGTAAGGTCCAATGTGGCCTAATGAATTGCCGTTTGCATCAGTTGCGTCGACAGTCATACCTCCATCACCGTAATAATCTGATGCGGTAACGAGATAGATTCCCATGTCAGTATAGGATTCTGATACGCCATAATACAAGTCATAATTGTATGAACAATCGTAGTAACCACCCTGATAGACCTGATTTGTTACAGAATCTGCAGGTAGTTCGAGTGTTACTGAGCTGCATGCGAATGCATCGTAATAACAATCGTATGTTCCGTCAGAAGAACCGAATGAACCTGATTCTGGACCAGCTACTAAGTTAGTATCTGCATCCATAATTTCATTCATAGCATCTGCGAGAGTAGTGTGATGGAATGTACCTTCAACGGCTACATTATCTTCATCGTTCAATCCCATGTTCTTTACTACTGCACCGAATTGAGATTCGAAATTCTCTGGAAGTTCTTCAGCACCTACTAGGTTCTCGTCCATGACCAAGTCATGTAGAGCCCAGGAAGGTGGCATGAACATAACAGCGAAATCTCCACCGGCTAAGTCGCCGTTACATGAAGTGCCACAGTTAGTTGTTCTGTAATCTAGACCGTTTGAACCGTCACCTTGTGAAAGGCCGATTACTGGGTCGTCTTGACGGATTGTGCTGCTAGAAGTAGCACCAGTACCCCAGTCACTGTACATTGCAACTATAGTTCCATCTGCAAATAATGCAGTTGAGAATGTAAATTCTCCATACATTTGACAAGACGAGAGTCCGTACATACACTTATCAGTCCACTGTACGAAATATCCATCACCGTGATCTGGGTGAGATGTTTCTGTGTGGTCAATGTACGTACCATAAGTCGTACTGCCAGCATTATTTGAATAATAATACCAATCATCGTGCGCTACATCCATCTTCGGAGTTCCGGAATTGGAAGTCGAAGGAGATGTGTCGTAGTAGCTACAACTTGGAGATCCACCGAAACCTAAACATCCGTTATTATTAACAGATACTGAGTCGTAGTCGGCAAAGTAGTACTTTACACTGTACGGTAGACTTATCGTTACTGTTCCATCGTCGTAGATATACGAGCTGGTACAGTCGTTGCTGCTATCTGAATCGGACCCTAGAGAGTCACAATCCACAAAATATTCGCTATACAGATTTTCGTTGCCTGCTTCGTCGGAATCGGTCCAGGAATAACCCTGTGAATCCGGTCCTCCGGTCGAAGCCTCAGCGTATGAAAATAGGAGAGCGGATCCGCTTGTTACCATAGTAACAGCGACCACGAGAGAAATTAGTCTCATGGCTAGCTTCTTTCCTTTATGCATTTGAGTTTCTTGCATTTTTTACACCTTGGTTGCGTTACTGTTAACAGTCGTTAGACGTCAACAGGACATTAACCATGGTAAAGCTGTATAAAAAACGTTGGCTAAACGCGTACGATACGGCAATATGGGTATCGAGGAGAAATAAGATTCAAGGATAGTGCTATATCTCGACGATTAATAGGGGTTTATGGAGATAGGTGTTTTGGCCCTTCAAGGCTCTGTAAGTGAGCATCATATGGCATTTCATAGATGTGGTGTAGAAACTAGAGACGTTCGGCTCCCAAAAGATCTAAATGGGATTAATGGGCTTGTAATGCCAGGTGGAGAATCTACAACTTTGAGAAAATTATTAAAGAATTCTGGACTTTGGAATGAGTTAAAAAAAGACAAAATACCTATACTTGGAACCTGTGCTGGAGCAGTATTACTTGGAAATTGTGATGATGAGACGTTTGGAATAGTGAATATTAACATTTTAAGAAACGCTTATGGTAGGCAAATAGACTCTTTTGAAAGCGAAATAGCGCTAGAAACGGATGAATTTAATGGAATTTCTAAATTTCCTGGTGTCTTTATCAGAGCCCCACAAATAAAAAATACTTTTGGAGAATGCAATGCAATAGCGCATTTAGAAAATGAAATTGTAGGAGTAAAACAAGGTAAACATATGGCGCTTACTTTTCATCCAGAATTGACGGAAAGTAATTTATTGCATCAAAAATGGATTTCTCAAATAAGATAAATCTATTTTTAGTTTTTAGTTATTTGTAAATTGTTTATTTACAATAAAAAATAGATTTTTTTATTTTTTAAAATGTAAATGAATAATATATTTATATATTAATAATAGAGAATAAAAATGAATTAAAAATGTTTTTAATTAATAAGATTTTATAAAATTGTTAAAAAATAAATTTTTCTAATTTATACACTTTAATTAGCTTTAAAAATGGTGCAGGGGGCCGGATTCGAACCGACGAACTTCTACAAGAACAGATCTTGAGTCTGTCGCCGTTGACCTGACTTGGCTACCCCTGCTTAGTTTCTCAATCTGTAGGCACTATTTTAGAAAATCGTTTGAAAATTAGTTTCTGATTCGGTGTACAATACCCATCAAATGGCGAGTTAGCCTAGCTGCTAATGCTGAAGTATTGCCATTATCAAATGGTGGACAGACCTCTACACAATCGAAACCTACTAAATTATCTGAAACGAAATTTATCGTTTGTACGACCTCATAGGGGGTCATACCGAAAGGTTCGGGTGTACCGATACCTGGAGCAAAGGCTGGATCTATTACATCCATATCTAAACTTAGGTAAAGTGGGCCCTGAAACAAATCAAGCATGTCTGCAAGATGTTCTCTTAAATCAACCCAACCAGATTCAGTGTAATTTAATTTGGAAGCTCTTGCTTCTGAAACTTCAGTAGAAGAAGCAGATCTTACGCCCAATAACCAAATGTTGTTCGGACCTAATAAATCAAAAATTCTTCGTGTTGTAGAAGCGTGTGACCAGTGATTTCCTTCGTAGCCATCTCGAAAATCGAGATGTGCGTCCATGATTAAAACGTTTAGATTTGGATATTTCTCGACCATCGCCTCTATGACTGGAGGTGTTAAGGAGTGTTCACCACCCAATCCTATTGGAAATTTGTTGTTTGAAATTATTTCGGACACTAATGATTTTATTCGAGAATTGTTTTCTTCCTGATTTTCACCTAATTCGATATTGCCCCAATCGTTTGCAGGAACGTCTACTAAATCTACCCCCAATTCCATTAAATTTGTTTCAAAATTGAAACTTTGTTCCCTTATAGCATCTGGAGCTTTTGCAGTTCCTTTTCTAAAACAGGCTGTACCGTCATAAGGATAGCCATAGATAACGAACTTAGATTCTTCAAAACTCTCTTCTGCGTCTGCAAAGAATTTAGACACGTGTAACTAGGTGTTTACCCATTGAAGCAAGGTATTGAATTTCTCTACCTGAATCTAAATCATTGTGAAATTCTTCAGGAACGTTAGTTAGAGGAATATTGAAAGTTTCAAATGTTTCTAAATCCATAACTTGCACTTCTGCACCCACCATAGCTAGAACTTGTGCTTTCTTTCTATCGACCATTGGTGTGTGAACTTTATGTTTTACTGGATGAACTAGAGATCTTTTTCTGTTATCAAAGAGGCCGACTGCGACAATTCGAGCCTTAGCTTCACCATGTTTACCTGGTTTTGATGTTTTATAATCTGTGATCTTGCAAGGTTCGCCATCGACCACGATGTAAGAACCTGTTTTCAATTCTCTGATTTCGGTTATTGTTGTTGTCATATTATTACTCCTGCCAGTTCAAATCACGCCATTTGTCATCTGCTAGATAACCTTGTAATGTCGAGCGTGAAGATATATTGCGACGCATTCTTTCTAATAAATCTATTGTGATTTCTAATGATTCATCATTTACATCTTCTTGAACTTTCTTCAAACGTTCTATTACTTGCTCAACTCTTACCATGAAATGTACCTCAGTTAGAGTTACGAAGCAGCCCAGCAGTTGAAAGCTCTTCCGCAATGTTTCTGACAGCGTTTTTGATATCGTTTATTTCTCTTGCTCCAACACAAACCATCTTTCCACTTCCGAATAAGAGTAGAACAACTTTTGGATCGTCCATCCTATAAACTAAACCTGGGAAAGCTTCTGGTTCATATTCTATGTGATCGAAACCGAGAGAAAGGGCGATTTGAATTAAATTCAATGTAGAGGATAGTGTGGTTGTAGCCACGATGTTCTGTATTGTGATTATCGGTTCATCCAGAACTGGCATATCCATATCTCTCAATTTGTCTACGACTTTGTTAATGGCGACATAAACATCTGGTATCGAACGTGCACCAGTACAGACTACTTTTCCTGAACGGAAAATAAGAACTGCCGTTTTTGGCTCTGCTAATTTATATATCAAACCAGGAAATCTATCCTGATCGTATTCAGATCCTTCTAATTGGAATGCTATATCTTGTAACATTAGCTCTTTTCCAATTGTCGCACTAGCGACGACGTTGACAATTATTATTTCGGCCATAGTAGTCCTCCCAAGAGGTCCAAACCACGCGTGTGGAGTATTTAAAGGTTTAAATAGTAAAAAAGAAGAGGTCGGTTATTGTTTCGATATTAGAGCTGATTGTGCGGCTGAAAGAATCGCTATTGGCACTCTGTAAGGTGAACATGAGACATAATCCATACCTGCTTTATGGCAGAAATCGATTGATTCTGGATCCCCTCCATGTTCACCACAAATTCCAACTTTCAAATCCGATTTTGTAGCCCTTCCTCTTTCGATTCCCATACTAATCAATTCGCCAACTGCGGGATCGAGTGATGCGAATGGATCTTTTGGTAAAATATCATTCTCAACATAAGATGGGAGAAATTCTCCAGTATCATCACGGCTAAAACCGAAACTCATTTGTGTTAAATCGTTAGTACCATAAGAGAAGAATTCTGCTGTTTCAGCAATCTCACCAGCGACTACGGTAGCCCTTGGAACTTCAATCATAGTACCGACCATATATCCTGAATCAATGCCTAATTCTTTTGCTACTTCACGAACTAAAATATCTTGATGTCTGAATTCGGTAACTGTACTAGTTAATGGAATCATAATCTCAGGATATGTTGTAACTCCTTCCGATTTAAGTTCTGATGAAGCTGAAAGAATTGCACGTGCTTGCATCCTAGTTATCTCAGGATATGTGATACCTAATCTAACACCCCTATGGCCCATCATTGGATTGGATTCTCTTAGTGAATCGCTACGTTTTTGCAATTGTCCTAAATCGATTCCCAATGCTTCTGCAAGTTGTGTTTGTCTGTTTGCATCATGCGGAATGAATTCGTGTAATGGAGGGTCCATTAAACGGATTGTAACTGGAAGATTTTCCATTGTTTTCAGAGTATTTTTAATATCGTCTTTCATGAAAGGATATAATTCATTCAAAGCCGATTCTCGTTCCTCTATAGTAGAAGACATAATCATTCTTTGGAGGTGAAAAAGTGGTTCATCTGAACCTTCGCCATAAAACATATGTTCTATTCTAAACAACCCGATTCCTTCTGCACCGAAATCTCTTGCTTTTTGTGCGTCATCTGTAGTTTCTGCATTTGCTCTAACTTTTAATTTTCGGAAATCGCCGCACATAGAAAGTAGATGTTCCAAAAAATTGTTGTCTGTATCTGTTATTTGTAAGAGTAATTCTCCTTCGTAAACATTGCCTTGAGTTCCATTCAAACTTACCCAATCCCCTTCAGAAATTGTGTGAGAACCTACATTGAATTTACGATCGGAAGAATGAATATCTAAATCACCAGCACCAACTACACAGCATTTACCCCAACCTCGAGCGACGAGCGCTGCGTGACTGGTCATGCCGCCTCGTGCAGTCAGAATAGCTACTGCTGCTCTCATTCCTTCCACATCTTCAGGGTTTGTTTCTTCCCTAACAAGTATGACCTTTTCACCTCTTGAAGCCCAATCTACTGCATCGGAAGCAGTGAAGACAACACGTCCTGTTGCACCACCCGGACCTGCAGGTAACCCCTTAGCCAATAATGTTGCAGAACGTTCAGCATCTGGGCTCAAGATAGGATGTAATAATTCATCTAACTGATCGGGTGTAACCCTAGATACTGCTTCTTTGGAATCTATCATCCCCTCATTTTTCATTTCAGATGCCATTCTAACTGCCGCAATTCCATTTCTCTTTCCAACACGGCATTGAAGCATCCAAAGTTTATTGGATTGGATGGTGAATTCAATATCTAGCATATCGTTGTATCGTTTTTCTAAAATTGACCTTATCTCAATTAATTCAGAATATGCATCTGGATGTGATTCTTCCAGCGTTTCTAAATCACGGCTGTTTTCTGTTTTACAGGAATCATTCAAAGGATTAGGGGTTCTGATACCTGCGACTACGTCCTCCCCTTGTGCATTTGCAAGCCATTCACCATAAAATTGATTTTCGCCTGTTGCTGGATTGCGAGTAAAGGCAACTCCGGTACTACTGTCTGAACCTAAATTACCAAATACCATTGCTTGAACATTCACTGCAGTCCCCCATTCGTCTGGAAGATTTTCTATTCTTCTGTATGAAATTGCTCTCTTGCCGTTCCAAGACTTGAAGACTGCATCTATAGCTCCCCAAAGCTGTTCTTTAGGATCTTCAGGAAATGGTTTTCCTAAAACTTCTTTAACTTTGGACCGGTAAATATCGACTAATTCCTTCAAGTCTGTGTCAGTTAAATCCGTATCAGAGTTAACACCCCTATCTTCTTTCATTTTTTCAAGTTCGTGTTCGAGTTGATGGCGAATACCCATACCCTCTTCAGGCTCTATACCGGCTGCTTTTTCCATCACAACATCTGAATACATTTGTATCAAGCGCCGATGTGCATCGTATACGAATCTTGGAGCTCCGCTTTTTTCGATTAAACCTTTTCTGGTTTCGTCGTTTAATCCTACATTGAGAATAGTTTCCATCATACCCGGCATGGAAGCTCTTGCACCAGATCTGACAGAAAGTAAAAGAGGATTGTTTGGGTTTCCGAAATCGCTACCTAACTCTTCCTCCATTTTACGTAAATTTTCTTCTAATTCATCATTCAAAACGCTCGGATATTGGCATTCATTTGAATAATAGAACGTGCAAACTTCGGTAGTCAAAGTAAATCCTGGAGGAACTGGCATTCCTAAATTTGACATTTCGGCTAAGTTGGCACCTTTACCTCCTAGGAGGTTTTTCATCTCTGCTGAACCATCTGCAGAATCCTTTCCAAAGTAATAGATATACTTCTCACTCATCGTTTGGTGATAGAGGGCAGTTTTTGTAAGGTACTGCTAAAGAAAAAAGAGTTTCAATATATAGTCCTTGTAGTATTGTTAATTGGTTCGCATGAAAGAAGTCGTGATAGCAGGATATGTTCGGTCCCCTTTTACACCAGCAAAAAAGGGCGAAATGGCAAAAGTTAGACCTGATGAATTAGCAGGTCAAGTAGTTAAAGAACTTATTTCGAGAACCGAAGTAAATCCAGAAGATATAGAAGATATGATAATGGGTTGTGCCTTTCCAGAAGGTGAACAGGGATTCAATGTTGCGAGAATTGTAGATTTTCTAGCTGAATTACCAATAACGGTTGCTGGTATGACTGTTAATCGATTTTGTGGTTCATCTATGCAATCAATACATAGTGCGGCTGGTGCTATTCAGATGGGAGCTGGAGATGTGTTTATTTGTGGAGGTATCGAATCAATGAGTAGAGTTCCAATGATGGGATTCAATCCCCTGCCGCATCCAGGACTTTATGAAAATTATCCGGAAGCTTTTGTAAGCATGGGAATAACAGCAGAGAATTTAGCGCAAAAATATAACATATCGCGTGAAGACCAAGAATCGTTTGCAGTAGAATCTCATAGTAGAGCTTCTGCGGCCGCCAATAGTGGAAAATTTTCTGATGAAATTGTAGCAATAAACCATAATGGAAATGTAATTGAAAAAGATGGATGCATAAGAGAAGGAACTACTGGAGAAGCTTTGTCAGAACTTAAGCCTGCATTTGATGTAAACGGTACCATAACTGCTGGAACTTCTTCTCCTTTGACGGATGGTTCTACAGCTGTGTTAGTCTGTTCTGGTGAATATGCAGATAAACATGGACTTCAAAAAATGGCGAAAATAATATCGACATCGGTTGCTGGTTGTGCACCAGAGATAATGGGTATTGGACCTGTGAGTGCTACAAAGAAAGCGCTTTCGAGAGCTGGATTGGAATTGAAAGATATGGACATAATTGAATTGAATGAGGCTTTTGCAGCTCAATCCTTAGCTGTATTGAATGAAATGGGAATTGATAATTCTAAAGTAAATCTTGACGGCGGAGCTATCGCCCTAGGACATCCTTTGGGAGCTAGTGGTGCTAGAATAACTGGAAAGGCTGCATCATTGTTGAATAGAGAAGGAGGAAAGTATGCCTTGGCCACCATGTGTATTGGTGGTGGACAGGGGATATCCACAGTATTAGAGGCATTTTAATGGATATAGGAAAAACAGCAGTCATAGGGGCTGGCGTTATGGGGAGTGGTATAGCTGCTCATTTTGCAAATGCTGGAATTCCTGTTGTTCTTTTAGATATAGTTCCGAAAGATGCTGAAAATAGGAATATCATAGCAGAGAATGCCTTGAAGGAGATGCTCAAACCAGTGCCTCCTGGAAGACCTAGTCCCTTAATGCATAAAACTAATGGAAAATTAATAACGCCTGGAAATTTGGAAGATGATTTGGAACTACTGAAAGATGTTGATTGGATTGTTGAAGCGGTAATTGAGAATTTAGAAATAAAACAAAAAGTTTACAACAAAATCGAAGAACATCGTAAGAAAGGATCGATAGTGAGTTCGAATACATCTACGATTCCTAGAGCGAAACTTGTAGAAGGTATGCCTAAAAAATTCTCGAAGAATTTTATGATTACGCATTTTTTCAATCCACCAAGATATATGCGACTTTTGGAAATAGTTCCCGATGAAGAAGTAGATAAGAAAACGGTTGAATCTATTACTAAATTTTCAGATATAAAACTTGGAAAAGAAGTTATTATCTGTAAAGATACTCCTGGATTCATAGGAAATCGTATCGGTATTTTTTGGGTCCAGTGTGCAATTCATGAAGCGATTAAAGCTGGCCTTACAGTTGAAGAAGCTGATGCAGTCATGGGACGGCCTATAGGTGTTCCAAAAACTGGAGTTTTCGGACTTATGGATGTAGTAGGGATAGACCTCATACCCCATATTTCAATTAGTATGCTAGCGAATTTACCAAAAGAAGATGAATACTGTAAAATACATAATGAAGCCAAGACGATGAAAAGTATGCTGGAGAATATGGTTGAAGAAGGCTACACTGGAAGAAAAGGGAAGGGTGGATTTTATAGATTAAAGAAAGAAAATGGTAAGAAAATTAAAGAAGTTCGAAATATAGAAACGGGAGAATATGCGCCTGCTAACAGAAGAGTGAGGATGGGGAGTATTAAGGCGGCGAAAAAGGGACTCGAAAAATTAGTAAATCATGAAGATAAAGGAGGACAGTATGCATGGAAAGTACTTTCTCAAACGTTGAGTTATGCTGCATCATTAGTACCGGAAATATCAGATAGTATTTTTGATATTGATAATGCAATGAAAAGTGGATATATGTGGAAAAGGGGGCCTTTCGAAATGATTGACCAATTGGGTACTGCCGAATTTGTACAGAAGTTAGTTGATGAAAAATGTGATGTTCCTAAAATTTTAAAAGAAATAGAAGGGAGAAAATTTTATGATTGTGTAAAAGGAATACGTAAACAATTCGGAGTTGATGGAGAGTATTCAGATATTGTGAAACCGGAAGGTTATTTGAATGTTGAAGATATTAAAATTAAGAATGAACCTCTAGCGAAGAACCCATCTGCAAGTATATGGGACATGGGAGATAGAATTGCTCTTCTTGAATTTCATAGTAAGATGAACTCTATTGATCCTATGACAATAGAAATGATTGAAAAAGCATCTAGAATTGTAAATGGAAATGATTTTGATGGATTAGTGATTGGGAATGATGGAACGCATTTTTCAGCAGGTGCAAACATAGGTCTAGCATTGTTTGTAGCGAATGTTGGTCTTTGGTCTGAAATGGATAGATTCATTGCTGGTGGGCAACAAGCATTCATGTCATTGAAACATGGCAATTTTCCAGTAGTAGGTGCCCCTAGCGGATTAGCGATAGGTGGTGGTTGTGAAGTTCTTCTCGCTTGTGATGCTGTGCAGGCTCATGCTGAAACATACAGTGGATTAGTAGAAGTTGGAGTGGGATTAGTGCCTGCTTGGGGAGGTTGTAAAGAGATGATAAGTAGATGGAAAGATAGTTCTGAAAAAGGACCTATGGGAGGTATTACACAAGTATTTCAAAATATAGGAACTGCAAAAGTATCTACTTCCGCTCTGGAAGCTTATGATTTGAAAATACTTAGAAAGAATGATGATGTTACAATGAATAGAGAACGAGTATTGTTTGATGCGAAGAAGAAATGCATAGAATTAGCTCAAGACTATAAAATGCCAGAAATGGGAGAATACAATCTTGCTGGAAAATCTGGAAAGGTAGCTTTAGACATGGCAGTAGATGATTTAGTAAGATCTGGAAAAGCTACACCATATGATAAAGTCGTTACTGAAAAACTGACTGAAGTATTAACAGGAGGAGATACAGACCCTACGGAAACCATAGACGATGGTACGCTTTTAGATTTAGAGAAAGGGGCTATAATTGCTCTTGCAAAAAATGAAGGAACTGCAGATAGGATAGAACATATGATGGAGAAAGGGAAACCTTTGAGGAATTAATATGGAATATAAACCACCTCTAAAAGATATGAAATTTGTTCTGGATGAACTACTTGATGTAAATGAGATGACGTCTTTTCCAGGATATGAAGAAGCATCAATAGACATGATGGAAATGATACTAGAAGAATTGGGTGAGGGTGCTATTCGAAGTTGGTTACCGCTCAATAAAATTGGAGATCAAGAAGGATGTAAATTTGACAATGGAAAAGTTACAACGCCTTCTGGTTTCAAGGAAGTATATAGACAGACATGTGAGAGTGGTCAGGCCAGTCTATCTTGTGAAATAGAGCACGGAGGACAGGGGTTACCTCAAGTATTGGAAATGGCCGTAAATGAGATGGCCTGTTCAACTAATCTATCTTTAGCGATTTATTTCACATTGGCTCGTGCAGCTTACGATACTGTGATGAGTCATGGTTCAGAAGAGATGAAAGAGTTATACTTACCAAAACTTGCATCTGGAGAATGGGGTGGAACGATGTGTTTGACGGAGCCTCATTGTGGTACGGATTTAGGAATAATAAAAACACGAGCAGAACCGATTAAAGATGGAACATACAAAGTGACAGGCACAAAGATGTTCATATCATCAGGAGAGCATGATCTTACAGACAATATTATCCATCTTGTATTAGCAAAATTACCGGGCGCACCTAAAGGAACTAGGGGTATTTCTATGATTTTGGTTCCTAAATTTATTCCTAAGGAGGATGGAACGAATGGAGAAAGAAATTCGTTGTCTTGCGGTTCAATAGAGCATAAAATGGGAGTGAAGGGTTCTGCAACTTGTGTAATGAATTATGATGGTGCTACTGGATGGATAGTTGGTGAGCCGAATAAAGGATTAGAATATATGTTTACGATGATGAATCGTGAAAGAATAGCGGTTGGACTTACAGGTATTGGATTAGGGGAGATATCATATCAAAATGCATTATTATATGCTAAAGAAAGGATACAGGGACGAGATTTGAAGGGTGCAAAAAATCCCGACGAAGAAGCAGATCCGATAATTGTTCATCCAGATGTTAGAAGGATGTTGATGAGAATGAGATGTTTAGTTGAAGGGGGGCGTGCTATGGTTCTTTGGGCTGCTAAAGTTCATGATATGTCCCTTAAGCATCCGGATGCGAAAAAGCGAAAAGAAGCGGGCGAATTGTTGGAAATGTTAACACCTATTGTGAAGGCTTTTCTGACAGATGCAGGTTCTGAAATTTGTAATATTGGAATACACGTGTATGGAGGGCATGGCTACATTCAAGAACATGGTATGGAGCAATTGATAAGAGATGCACGAATCGGAACGATTTGGGAAGGTACAAATGGAATTCAAGCAATGGATCTTGCTGGAAGAAAAATGCCGATGCATACTGGGAGATTTTTGAGAAGATTTTTCCACCCCATACTTGAATTTATAGATGAAAATAAAAACGATGAAGAGATGAAAGAATTCATTGAGCCTTTTTCTAAGGGTGTTAAAGGGTTGCAAAAAACTACATTATATTTGGCGCAAAAAGGATTAGGAAATCCTTATGAAATTGGAGCTGGGGCATATGATTATCTGCAACAATTTGGATACGTGACTATGGGTTACCTATGGGCAAAAATGGCAAAAATTGCACTCTCGAAAAAAGATGAGGATGTGTTTTATAGAAATAAGATAATCTCAGCCAGATTCTTCTTTGAAAGAATGTTCTCACAAACAATAAGCCATGCTGTAGCAATAGCATCTGGTTCGAAAACGACAATGGCTATTGATTCGGAGGATTTCTAAAATATGCCGAATGAAGGCTGGCCAATAACAATCGAAATACCTGTTTTATGGGGAGATATGGATGATTTTGGTCATGTCAATAATATTGTTTATCTGAAATGGTTTGAAACTGCTAGAGTTGAAATAGCGAAAAAGGCATTGGGCTTGGAAGGATTACAAATGGATGAAATTAAGAAGAAGGATGGTTTTGGACCTATTCTTGCCAATTTTAAAATAAATTATAGAATTCCTTTGAAATATCCAGATAAAGTGTATGCTTCGGCTCGAGTTAAGAGGGGTGGTATTGGGAATAGTTCGTTTACAATAGAATACCTAATGACTAGTGAAAAGAATGGAGGTGCGATTGTTTCTGATGGGGAAAGTGTAATAGTTATCGTAAATTATAGGGATGGAAGTAAAATGAAAATTGATGAAGAAATTAGAAATAAATTAATGTCAATGGAGGGGGAAGGGTGAAGAAGAATATTGAAAGAGCTGCGAATAGAGTAAAGGAGCATAAAGTTTACAAAAAATTGCATGAAAATCGAAAGAAAGTTGCGTATGCAATATTTGCTGTAACAACTATTCTTCTTACATCTTATTTAGGAATTGGATATTTCATATATTTACAACTGGCAAAGGGATCGATAGGAGATGGAGGGCAAGCAGGAAATACGCCTGCTAATTTTGAAATAAAATGGGATAAACATGAAGGTTACAATGTTACATCATACCTTATGCCAAATTATGAAAATATAACGATACCTGGAGGAGATGAAGGGATTGAATTATCTGCATGGTGGATTTCAGGGGATGAAGAAAAACCGACTATTATTATGTGTCACGGCTTACGCTCATCGAAAGCTGCAGATACTTTGTTATTGGTAGCTGGTATGCTTAATAGAAATGATTACAATGTTGTAATGTTTGATTATAGAGATCATGGACATAGTACACAAGAAGATGGTATGTTGTCGTTGGGCATAAGGGAACATCGTGACATTATAGCCGTAATGGAATGGGTTAATGAGACAAAAGACACGCCGCACTCTGAAATTGGACTCTATGGAATGTCGATGGGAGGAGGTTATGTTGCAGCTGCCTTTATGGCAGACGAGAGATTTCCAGCAGTGATTATGGAATCTCCTTATGCAGATTTGAATATGATTATTGAAGAAGAGCTTGAACTTAATGGATTCCCTAGCTGGCTTTCTAAGGGTGCAATATTCATGGCTGAAATTCTAACAGGAGATGAGTTATTGTCTATGCCTCCGCTTGATGCAGTTAGTGCAGCAAATGGAAGACCGATGTTTGTTATACATGGTACAGGAGATGAAAGAGTTGGAGTGCACCATAGTCAAATGATGATAGATAGAGCGGAAAAAGAGAATGTAGATATGGACTCTTGGATTATACCAGACTTAGAGCATGTAGAGGCTCCATTATCGCATTCAGATGAATATGAAAATAGAATAATAGAATTCTATGAAGAGGCCCTTACATGAGTGAAAGTATATTCAAAGATAATTTATTTGAAGGGAAAAAAGTCTTCATAACGGGAGGTGCAACCGGAATGGGATTCGGCTTTGCAAGGGCGTTCGTAGAGCATGGGGCTGAAGTTTTCATTGCATCCCGTAAGGAAGAAAAATTAAAGGTAGCTTCTGAAAAAATGAAAGAGATGACTGGAAAATCTCTTTTATGGAAAGTTATGGATGTGCGAGATTTTGAAAGTGTTGAAAGTGTATCAAAGTTTCTAGCTGATGAATGGGGGCATATCGATGTATTGGTAAACAATGCGGCTGGTAATTTTTTCTGTCCGACAGAAGAACTTAGTGAAAATGCATGGAGGGCAGTAGTTGATATTGTTCTTGATGGTACATTTAGAGTTTCAAAAGCTTGCTTGCCTCTGATGAAAAAGAATGGAGGTTCTGTAGTAAATATAATTGCAAATTATGCTTGGAATGCGGCACCTTATGTTGGACATTCTGGAGCTGCTAAAGCAGGAGTGCTGAATCTAACTAGAACGTTGGCCTTAGAATGGTCAAAATACAAAATTCGTGTAAATGCTATGTGTCCGGGTATTGTTCTAACAGATAGTGTCAAACAGAATTTACTACTTGACAAAGCGATAGTTGAAAAAATGGAATCCAATATACCGATAGGAGGAATAACTGAACCTGAAAAAATGGCTCAACAAGTTCTCTACCTATGTTCTCCTGCAGCAGATGTGATAACAGGTGATATGATCATTGCAGATGGTGGGCAATGGTTAGTGGGCAATGCATTCTATGCTATCGGAAAGGAATTTCTTCGCTAGATTTTAATGAAAAAATATGCAGCTTCAATAGAAGACATTCGAGCGGCCGCTGAAAGGATAGAGGGGGTGGGTAATGGAACTCCGATTCGAACCTGTAAAACTTTGGATGATTTGGCTGGAAGAAAATTATTTTTTAAATGTGAAAATTTTCAGAAAATTGGTGCTTTCAAACTGAGAGGTGGATGGAATGCCATATCAAAATTAAGTGAAGAAATGGCACGAAATGGAGTTTGTACACATAGTAGTGGAAATCATGCACAAGCTGTTGCTTTTGCCGCTAAGAAAAGAGGAATTCCAGCCTATATTGTTATGCCAAATAATGTTACCAAAGTAAAATTAGAAGCGGTGAAAGGATATGGTGCCAATGTTATTCTATGTGAACCAACAATAGAATCTAGAAATACTACATTGAGTAATGTTCAAGAAGAAACAAAAAGTCATCTTGTTCATCCATTTAATGATCCTGATGTAATTGCTGGACAGGGTACGGCTGCTTTGGAAATGATTGAAGAATTGGATACGTTGGATGCAATTGTTGCACCGATTGGTGGTGGTGGATTGATGTCGGGCACCTGTATTTCTGCTAGGAATTTGTTACCGAATGTGAAATTATTTGGAGCTGAACCGATAGGTGCTGATGATGCATATCATTCTTTGAAAGAAGGGAGAATTGTTCCTCAAAATAATCCAGATACGATATGTGATGGATTGTTAACAAGTCTTGGTGAATTAACCTGGGACATACTGAAAGATCATCTTGAAGAGATATACAGAGTTACTGATGACGAAGTGATAGATTCAATGAAAATAATTGTAGAAGAGATGGGGATGATGATTGAGCCTAGTTGTGCAACTGCTGTAGCTGCTGTCTTGAGTTCAGAATTCAAAGAATTGGAAGAAATTGAAAGAGTTGGAGTGATTTTAACGGGTGGAAATATTGAAAAATCTCTTTACTTCTAATTACTTAAAATAAGAATGGAGCAAGAAAAAGTGTAAATGCCGATAATAGTCCAATTATGATGTTGAGCCAGAATACCTCTGGCCAATATTCTTTAGGTTTCCAATCGAAATGCTTTCGACTCCAAAATTTTTGATGGGTCCAACAATAAACCACATACATCAATACAGATAGACCTAACACGAATCTAAGAGTTGGTTCCATAATACTCTTCAAAGAGTCTTCTATAATAAAATGGCGGGCCTGCAGGGATTCGAACCCTGGATCTTCTGGTTAGAAGCCAGACGCCCTTCCAGGCTAGGCTACAGGCCCTTGATTTTAGTGAACGGAACTTCCGTCGGTAACTTCTTTGTCTGGATGAAGAAGAGAAACATTGGCAGTTGAAACGTGTTCATCCTCAGCAGCTAAGAGCATACCTTCAGACACTTCGCCTCGGAATTTTGCGGGAGCTAGATTAACGATAACCGCTATCTGTTTGCCCATCAATTCTTCGTCATTGTATTCTTCTTTCAACCCTGTCACGATACGACGTTTGGGTCCACCGAAGTCGACGTCGAGAAGATAGAGTTTATCAGCATTGGGGTGATTTTCTATTCCGACCACAGTTCCGATTCTAATATCCATCTTTTGGAAATCCTCGAATGTGATTTCTGGTTTTAAGTCTGGCAGTGTTTCTTCTTCGTTTGGCATTTCTCTCTCCAATATTTCTTCTAAATTTAATTTCTGGAACAAGGGTAATGGTTCGTTCAGCTTGAAATCTGTTTGCCCTTGTGCAACAGCCCCCCAGCCCGCCTCTTCAACGGTACCTTCAAGCCCCAAATAATCCCAAACCTTTTGTGAAGATTTAGGAAGGAATGGGTTCATTATAATTGATAAAGCTCTGCAAACGTTCAACAGTGTAACTAGATCTGCTTCACAGGCTTTCTTATCTTCTTTTATTGATTTCCATGGCGCCATTTCATTCATAGCTATGTTTCCTGTTTGAGAAAGCTCCATTAGTGTTTGTAATGATTCTTTGAATTTACATGCAGAAAGTGAGGTTGTAATTTGTGAATATGAAAGAGCGACTTTGTCTCGTAATTCGGGTGCACTGCACTCATCGGCATGTAGACCCTTTGGAAAGTTTTTCTGTGCGAATGATATTGTTCTATGAATAAAATTTCCTAGATTTCCTATCAGTTCGTTGTTTATCCGAGCAACGTAGTCCTCCCAAGAAAAATTAGAATCTCTATTTTCTGGCATTACGGCTGAAAGAACGTAACGGAGTGCTTCAGAATCATATGTATTTAGATAATCTGGAGCCCATACTGCATGATTTCTAGATTTTGAAAACTGAGTAAAATCTAAAAGAAGATATTCATTGGCGGGAACGTCATAAGGTAAATGTAAATTACAACCCATTAAGATTGCAGGCCATATTATTGTGTGAAACGGAATATTGTCTTTAGCTAAGAAATAGTAATGTCTTGCATCATCATCTTCCCACCATTTTTTCCATGCGTCTGGTTCGCCATTCCATTTAGCCCAAGAACGAGAGGCTGAATAATATCCCATAACAGCCTCGAACCAAACATAGATACGTTTGTTTTCGTAGCCTTCTTTATCAATTTCAATGCCCCAATCTAAATCTCTAGTAATGGCCCTATCAATCAAACCATCTTGTAACCAATTATGAGTGAATTTACCTACATTGTCCCTCCAATGCTCTTTATCTTTCGAGACCCATGCCAATAATTCATCTCTGAAATTGGATAGTTTGAAAAACAAATGCTCTGTTTCACGAAATTCTAATTCTGTGTCTGGATTTAATTTAGGATGTGGATTTATCAAATCTTTAGCATCTAAAGTTCTGCCACAGTCATCGCATTGATCTCCTCTGGCTGATTCATATTGACAGTGGGGGCAAGTTCCTTCAACGTATCTATCTGGTAAAAAATGCTTAGACTTTGGATCGTATGGTTCTTCTGTTGTTTTTGTAGTGATGTAATCGTTTTGTTCTAAAATACCTAATAATTCTCTAACGACGTCTGCGTGTTCTGGTGTGTGAGTATTGGTATAATTATCAAATTCGATGCCCATTTGTTTAAGAGTTTCAGAATGAACTTGATGATAATGTAAAGCGACTTCTTCTGGAGTTTTGTTTTGTTGTTGTGCGGTAACAGTTATGGGAGTTCCGTGCATATCGCTACCAGAAACCATTAGAACTTCATTACCGTTTAATCTATGAAACCTGGAAAAGATATCAGCTGGTAGGTAAACTCCGGCCAAATGTCCTAAGTGCATTGGCCCGTTTGCATATGGCCATGCCACCCCTATGAATATCCTTTCCATACGATAATAATAGAAGTGAGTCCTATATATGTTATGACTGATGTTGAAAGAAACGTTCAATAATTCTTATAATTAGTACCTACCTTTTACTTCTAAGTGATAAACATGGAGCAAATAGAAGGCACTAAATGGCTAGGGACTGCATTGATACTGAGTGGTATCTTTCTTACCAATCTAAACATATATCCGATGAACATTTTCCTTCATGGAGGGGGTGTTGTTTGTTGGTCTTTCGCAGGTTATGTTACTAATGACAAACCAGTCTTAGCGAATTTTGGTTTACAAATTCCTCTATTTATGATTGGATTTGCGAATCTACTATTCGATTTTTAGTAAGCAATACTTTATCAAACGATAGTCCTAGAGAAGTAGGATGTTCATCATAGAAAGGGATTATCGTTTCGAAGCGGCTAGGGTTTTACCTAAATTACCTGATGACCACCCTTGCAGTAGATTGCATGGACATGCTTTTGGTGTTACTTTAGTAGTAAAAGGAGAATTAGACAAAGAAAAGGAGTGGGTAGTAGATTATTATGAAATAGATAAAATCTACAAAGAAAAAATTCACAAAATATTGGATCATGGATACTTGAATGAGGTGAAAGGGTTAGAAAATCCAACCACTGAAAACATGGCAAGATGGATATTTGAGAGAGTTAGAGAAGAATTAGATGGATTGATTGAAATTGTGATTTCAGAAGAAGGTGAAACTAGATGTAGATATGGTTTGGAGATAGTATGAAAGAAGAAGAGATGAAAAAAATTATTGTGGCTCTTGGAATTGTTATTATATTAGGGGGAGTAATATTTTGGAGTCAGATAATAAGCAATGGAGATTCTGTTGCTCCTGATTTTACAATTACAACGACAGAAGGAGAAGTTGTAAATCTATCTGATTTTAAAGGAGATAAAGTAGTTTTGATTGACTTTATGGCCACTACGTGTGGCCCATGTACTGTGATGGCTGATGAAGCGATACTGCCCATCTATGAAGAAGAGCTGGGAAATAATTCAGAATTGGAAATAATATCTGTTAGTGTGTGGGTAGACATAGATAATAATGAAAAACTTGGTAACCATCAAGATGAGAAAGGATTTGTATGGAAACATGCGATGGATTCTGACAATATTAGTGCAAAATATGGTGCGTATGAGATACCATATGTAGTAATTGTAGATAAAACTGGCAATTTGACTTACAAAAATAATGGAGTGGCTTCATACGAAACATTACGCAGTGAAGTTGATCTTGCGATATCGGGAGAAGGTGGCGTAGCAAAGGTTGCAGAACTACCAACACCTGCTCTGGCAATAATATTAGGAGTAGTGACTTTCTTTTCTCCTTGTTCATTTCCATTATTACCGGGATATTTTTCATACTATTTTTCAAGAAATGAAAA
>DAHL01000039.1:0-281 GCA_002509225.1 Euryarchaeota archaeon UBA102
CAGACCTCTTCACAGGCACGACAGACAATACAGTCACCTTCACGCATCATTATTGCTTTCTTGTCTGAAGCCGGGTGGTCAGGTGTATCTATCCATTCAAAAACATCAACTGGGCAGGCGTCAATACAGGCGCCATCAGCAACACAGAGATCGAAGTCAACTCCAACAACCGTCCCCCAGATGCCGAGTTTGTCTGTACCGATTCCAGTATAGGCATCGTTATCCTTAGCCCATATCTGAATCGCTTCACTCTCTCCATCGTGTGTAGCCACTTTGGCATA
>DAHL01000039.1:615-16435 GCA_002509225.1 Euryarchaeota archaeon UBA102
ATGAAATTCTTATCAATCTTCATTAATCCTCCAAACAAGCTGCTAAAAATTGCATTAAATCCATCATTTCAAATGGGTGTGCATGCTCATCCTCTCCCATTCTTTCTTCATTAAGTAAACATTGCATATGCATGTAACACTTAGGACAACCTCCTAACATTAAATCTATATTCTGATCAGTTCCTTGATCGAGTCTTTTCTTCCTCACAGCTTTCGTTGCATCATTACAATACATCATAGAAGAAACACCACAACACAGGGCTCTTTCTTTAGAATTTTCAAGTTCTACCATTTCTACATTTTCTATAATTTGTATTAAGTCTCGAGGGGCTTGATATTCTCCCATCATCCTCCCCAATCTACACGGGTCATGGAACGCAACTCTAACATTTTTCGGAGCTTTAAATTTCAATTCGCTTTTTCTCAATGTTTGAGTTATATGTTCAACCTTTATTCCTAATGTATTTGGTAAATCATAATCAACAGCAAATGTTCGATAACACTCTGCACATGAACACGTCACAGTTTTGATTCCAGACTCTTTCATTCTTCTCATATTATGTTCTTTAAGCGCATCAAAAATCTCTAATTGCCCCTGCCAAAGTTGGTCGTGTCCTGAACATTTAAACACATTTAAATCCAAAACCAATGGATCAATTCCAGCTTTGTTCAATAACAATATCGATGCAGCAGCAATGGATGCGTGATCAGCATCACCTTTATTCAATTTTGAAAATTTTACTTCTACATCCATAAAATCTACACAACCGGGAAAATATCCTATGTCGTGATGTCTTTCAGGTTTCCACACCTCTTCATTTTTATCCATAGCATCGTCTGCAATCAATCTCTCAAACAGTGGATGCGGTATACTTCTACTGTATTGTTTTTCTCTACTCATGAGGTCCCCTCTGTTGACATTATTCTTTGTTCAAGTACATAATCTACATACTCTATATTCTGTGGACAAACTCCAGTACACATTCCACAAGTTATACAAGACCACATAGCTACACCATCATGTTCATTTTGGAAAGTATTGAATATGATATTCAATTCTTCTTCTCCTTCAACATCTCTCACTGGGCAAATATCATCACATAATCCACATTGATAGCATCTGTTCAATTTGAATTCATATACTCTCTGCATTTTTCTTGTATTTATTCCATTTCTATACAAATCAAATCGCTCTTCATCACTAAGGGGTTTAGCCCCTTCTGCCCTTCTCCGATCTAACCATATATGCGTCATACCGGCTAATATCAGAGGCAACCATAAGGTTAGTTGATTCAACATATCTGTCGTAAGTTCCGGAACCCAAACTTCACTACTTTCTGTAGTCGTAGTACAATACCATTGAGTCCCATCATCTTGGCATTTTCCATCAAGTTCTTCGTAAAATGCCGTTATATTTGTATTTACTGAAAATACAGATAACAGCAATATGAGGACAAGTCCATAAACTCCAGCAGCAGCTCTAATCGGATCTTCTCCAGGTCTTCTTGCATGCCCTTTCATTACTACGTTACCTTTTCCAGGATCTGCTATAGCTGCAATAGCACGGTCAACAAAGGGCCACATTACTACAATTCCAACAATAAGGCCTTGAGATAGAGTACCCCATACCTTCGCAGTCATCAAAGTTACTCCAAACATTTCTATATCCCAAGCAGCTTTTAAACATCCAAAAGCCCATAGCAAATACCAATCAGGTAATGGTGGAGGATATGCAGTCGGTGCAGTGGGGTCTGCTGCATGGTGTAAAGGTGGTGGAACAAATGATGCCAGAAAGAACATTATGGCAACAGTGTAAAGTGTTAATATCGTGTCTCTGATAATCTCATGAGGGTATAATGGCTCACCCATTACCTTTCCAGATTCTAATACTGAATGTGCTTGCCTACCTTTTAATTTCTCCTCGATTTCTTCTTTTCGTTTACCTTCTTGGTATTCTCCAATCATCTCTCCGATATCTTCCATTAGTGCGGCTCCGCCTCCCCTTGAATCCAAACTAATGCCATGTGCAATATCATAAGTCCAAACCCTATTACAGGCAGTACAAATACATGCAACCAGTACATTCTAATGACAGTGTCGCCACTAAGTACAGTACCTCCGAATACCAATTGTGCAGTTATGTCTCCCATGGCAGGGACTGACATAGCCATCTCTAAACCTATAGTCCCAGCCGCATAACCTAAATCATCCCACGGTAATAGATATCCAGTATATCCAAACATTATCGTTATTAGAAGCAATATTGAACCTAATATCCAATTCAATTCTCTTGGATTTCTATATGCTCCTACGAAATACACCCTCATCATATGTAAAAATACAGAAGCTACCATGAAATGCGCACCCCAATGATGCACCGCCCTAATTATATATCCAAAAGTTACTTGAGTCATTATCAATTCCATCGATTGATACGCTCCAGAGGTAGATTCTCCCGTAACTTCATCAACTATAAATTCGCCATCCGGAACATAGTAAAATCCAAGATATATTCCAGTTATAGTCAGGACTATGAAAGCTAAGAATGACAACCCTCCTAGGCAATAGAAAGGATACCAATACCATACTGCCTTGACGTTGTATCTTTCAGTATGCGATCTAGGCATAGTTCGCCCACTCGCAGGCATCAATGTGAATACAACAGAATAATATTCCCGTTTAGCTGCATTCACATATCTATACAGTGCAAAACGCTCATCAATCCATATCCAAATAGGTAAGAGTACACGAGGTAACAGTCCAGTTAGGTAAAGATATATCAACCCTATAATCCCACCCAATATCGAAATAAAAATCATAGGGAATGTTCCCTTTTCCATTAAATCTTCAAGTAAAGGTGCATCGGCTGCGCTCGCATTTCCTGAAATAAAAATTCCAATCAAAATAACTGCTACCAAGTACATTATATTCTTCTTCATCATTATCCCATCCCACAAAATTTGAGCCAATCTATGGTTTCAGTTCTACCTACTAAAACACCATCTCTCTCCATAAGAGGCACCATGGGCAGACCCCAAGGGGCTGGACCCTCTACTAGTTGCGCCACCATAACTGGTCTACTCTCTATACCTACATTAGGATCATCAGCTGCACGAGCATCATCAATTATTGTAGTTGGGTCAAATAATGAGAGGTGGCATGGGCATTGAAAATTAAATTGCACAGGCATTCCACTTATCGGTGAGGTTCTATCTTCTTCTACAAATACAGGTTTACAGCAAAGGTGCGGACATTTATATGTGTTAAATGCCATCACTACACTTTCCCCCTCATCATCAATAACTCCCCATTCCGATATACTCTGTACGGCATCTTCTTGCTCCTTTTCTTCAATTATGACTGTAAGTGCTGATGTTTGTACTTTAACTACATTCAAAGTCATTTCACAAACTCCTAATTCTTCTTCCAATTCTTTAGGTTTCCACCATACTATAGCAGATTGATTAATTTGTAAATCTTCTTTCCTAGTAAACTCTCCACTTAGACCATCCCACCATTCACCCTCTTGAGATTTGTAGATTAATCTATCTTCGGCTGTATCTGGGTCACATCTAGTTACTGGAGGGGGTATCAAAGATTTCAACGCAGGTACTGAACTCGCTCCAACTAATCCTGCAGCAGCAACCCCTATCGAACCTTTCATGAATCCTCTTCTGGTTATTTTTATTTCAGGAGGGCCTGGTTCTCCAGGCGGTTTATCTTTATTTGAATCTTGTTTCTTGGTCATCTGTCTAATTTCGATATAACTTTGAATCGTTTACCTTTAACCTCCAATATGTCTGGTAAGAATGATCTTCTATATACATCCAGCATGATTCCTAATATCAGTAGTGCCATTCCAAATACAAATGATAGGAATTGTTGATCCCATCCTTCTAATATTCCCATTACAAACAGACTATCATACATTACTTGTAAAACTAGAAGGCACAATATTACTGCAAATGAAGATAACTGCTCCTCCGCGGGTTCTTCTTTGAACACTTCTCCCAATTCTTCATCACGTTCAGTTCCTAATACCTTTTCAGCATCTTTCGCTGTCATTTCACCTTTGGAAACTTTCTCTAATAATTCGTTAACCTCTGTAATTCGCACTCCCTCCTCTAATTATTATGTAAGCCAATAGGACTGTAAATAAGACTACTCCGATTCCCGTTAGACCAATCCAATATTGTTTCAACGAGACTCCCATATCTGCAATGGAAGTTTCCTCCGCTTGAGGTGTACCCATTGATCTCAAAGTAATGGAATTCCAATAATCTCCTCCAGATCCGCCCGCTTCACTACCGGTATCGTTGTTGACTGCATTGAAATATACTATAAGAATTGCATCACCAGTTCCTTCACTAGGTGCAGTCCATTGAACTTCCCATTCACGATCAAACCTATTACTATGACTAACATATTTATGGTCATCACTTATCCAATAGTTTTCCTGTTCTGCGCTAAATTCTCCTTCATTAATATTTGCTAAAAATCCACCTTCATTGAATTCACGTCCATCATCAACAGACATACTTAGATTGTAAACCACGTCCGGCTCGTATTCAACAGGAAATCCCAAAACCGTAACTGTCACTAAATCGCTCGGCTCATTCGTATGACAATAACACCCTTTTTCTTGAACTACAACTTCATCTGTCCAACCATCCCCCCCCATTTCTCCACCAGTCGGCCAACTGTGAACTGTTCCAGACACAATCATCAGGGAAATTAATCCCATAAGAATCATTACAGCATCACTTCGTGAACCAGAGTTCAATAGAAACCTCCAATATATGAGAATAAAGTATCTGATACACTATATAATCATTGTCGAGCAATCATAAAACAAAAACACACCCCATTCTATTCATTGTTTTGTTGATTTTTATCCATTTTTAGCCACATTTTTCGTTAATTCATCTGTACTAATATTTTTTATAGTACTCTCACTCCGCATCTTTCTTAGTAGGAGGAAATTAAGTGGCTCGTATACACGCTAGAAAAAAAGGACGTTCCGGTTCACACGCAATGGAAAGAGATAATCACCCTTCATGGTCTCCTATCTCTTCTAAAGATGTCGAGAAGTTAGTTATAGAGAAATCAAAAGAAGGTCTTTCTACAGCTCAAATAGGGGCACTTCTCCGCGATTCACACGGAATTCCAAGCGTAAAATTAGCTACTAATTCAAGTATAAACGGAATTTTGAAAAAAAATAATTTGAATTCAGAAATTCCAGAAGATCTTTCAAATATGATGAGGAAAGCCGTGCGTTTGGGCGAGCATTTAGAGACTAATCCAAAAGACGTTCATAACAAGAGGGCCCTCCAACTCACGGAATCAAAAATTCTACGTTTAGTTAGTTACTATAAGGATAATTCAGTACTACCTTCAGATTGGAAATATTCTTTAGCTACAGCCAAATTAACAGTCGGATAAATGGATATTTGGGAATCAGCCAAAGAAATTGCAAACAAACTTTTAGATACTAATAGTCCAATTCGTTTAATATCTCATAATGATGCTGACGGCATATCTTCTTCTGCTATAATGGCTTTATCACTTTTGAGAGAGAATAAAAAAATTCATTTATCCAATGTCAAAGGATTCAATCAAGACGTAATCGATACTTTGAAAACAGAATCTAATCTTATCACAGTTATAACGGATTTAGGGTCTGGTCAAATAGAACTATTGTCAGATTTGGATGGCGATATTATTGTAGTGGATCATCACTTAGGTCATGGAACTGTCCCTTCACATGTTTACGAATTAAATGCACATAAAATCGGAATAAATGGAACATACGAGGCATGTGCCGCAAGCCTCGCCTTCACGATATCTGTTTCAATGAATGAAAAAAATTGGGATTTGGCACCCTTAGCCATCGCAGGCATTATAGGTGATAGACAAAATGTAGGTGGTCTAAAAGGTCACAACAAAGAAATAGTAGATTCAGCTATAGATAATAATTCAATAAAAGTTGTAGAGTCATTATCGCTATACGGTACCGATTTGAGGGATGCACTCACTTATTCAATAGAACCTTATATTTTGAATTATACTGGCGATTCTTCTAAGATTGACTCAGTATTGAAAGACCTTAATATTGACGGTTCAACTAAGATATCTGAACTTACGGATGCTCAAATCTCTTTATTGGGTTCATGGATAGTAACTAAATTAATTGAACAGGGAGCAGCTCCTGAACAGTTTGATTCTTTGTTTACCAATCAATATTATTCAGATAGGATGGAGTTCGATGTTGCCACTTTAAGCAATCTTCTGAATAGTTGCGGCAATCACGACGATACTTCTACTGGTATTGGTGTTTGTTTCAACGATTCAAAATCTATCGAAAAATCTAAAACATATCAATCAGACTCTCAGAAGTTAATTTTGAATTCAATGAACAAGGCCTATGATAATTTAGAAACGCTATCTTCAATACAGTATTTTTACACAGATATTTCATCAATCAAAGGTGCGGTTTGCGGCCTTTCTATGTGTCAATTTTTAGATCAAAGTAAACCAACTTTAGTTCTTTTTAAGGACAAAGCCAAAACTTTCATATCTTCAAGAGGCACACAATCTCTAGTTTCTAAAGGTTTGAATTTAGCAGAAGCGATGAGAGATGCTTCATCAAATTTCAATGGTCAAGGAGGTGGCCATCCTATAGCTTCAGGAGCTACAATTCCAATCGGTTCTGAATTAGAATTTTTAGAAACCGTTAATCAAATAATCTCCACCCAGTTATCTACATAATCATGTCTAATCTAAAATTATTATTCACAGCCAATCATAAATATTTAGTTAACTTCGATGATGAATTCACGGATTTGAAACATATTGGCCGTTTCAAAACTAACGTTTTACACAATCAAGAAGAGGGCGTATCGTTTCAACTGGCTAATCATACCTGTATGTTACTCAAACCGACTTTACAAGACTTGGAGGATTTAATCGAACGAGGCCCTCAGATAATAATTCCAAAAGATATAGCTTGGATATCTTATCGTTTAGGTGCGTCTTCATCAGAACATATAGTTGAAGTTGGTGGCGGTTCCGGAGCATTAACTCTAGCTCTAGCACAATCATTAGCTCCTAATGGAAAATTGACTGTTTTCGAACAATCTAAAAAACATCTAAAAATTTTAAATAAAAATATAGAAAAATCACCTTACAAGGATTCTATTATTTTAGTAAATGAAGAATTCACTTCCGATACCCCTACTTTGAAGTGCGATGCTTTATTTTTCGATTCCCCTCAACCTTGGAATTTCGTTTCATGGGCCAAAAAATCACTCGTTCCTGGAGGATTAATTATGGCTTATTTACCAACAACTAATCAAGTTTTAGAATTCCTCAATCATTTGGACGGTTGGCAAGAGCTCGAACTCATTGAAAATATACAAAGGGATTGGAAAGCAGATAAAAATGCGTTAAGGCCCAAAAACATGTCTCTCGGGCATACCGGGTTCATCGTCAATGCCAGAAACATAGATTTACATTAAAGTTACTATAGTCTTTTGTAGTTACACCCATCTCTCCTTTTGATGTCACAAGTACACAAAGTCATCATAATTGGCTCAGGTCCTGCCGGTTATACTGCCGCACTTTATACTTCAAGAGCCTTGCTAAAACCTCTTCTTTTTGCAGGTTATGCTAGCGGCGGTCAATTAATGCTTACAAGTGATGTTGAAAATTACCCAGGTTATCCTGAAGGAATTATGGGGTCAGAGATAATGTCTGATTTTCGTAAACAGGCAGAAAAATTTGGAACAGAAATAGTAGACAAGAACGTTTCTTCTGTGGATTTATCATCTAGGCCTTTCAAAGTCACAGTAGAGGGTGAAGATTTCTTTTCTGAGTCAATTATTGTTTCAACAGGGGCCGAAGCAAGATGGCTCGGTGCTGAAAATGAAGATCAATACAAAGGTCGAGGAATCAGTACCTGCGCTACTTGCGATGGAGCTTTTTTTAAGGATAAAGAAGTGATAGTTATTGGTGGCGGAGATTCTGCTATGGAGGAAGCCACTTTTCTAACTAGGTTCGCATCTAAAGTAACTATTATTCATCGAAGAGAGGGATTACGAGCTTCACAAATAATGTCTTTACGAGCGCGTGAAAACCCTAAAATCGATTGGAAATTAAATACATCCATAAAATCATGGACTGGCGCAGACAATATTCTTACGGGAGCAGTCTTAACAAATACGAAAGATAATACAGATTCCAATCTTTCTTTCGACGGCGCTTTCATAGCTATAGGTCATCAACCGATTACTGGGTTTTTAGAAAATCAAGTGGACGTAGATGGTCACGGTTATATTTTAAATAAAATAAACACAATGACTTCTGTCGAAGGAGTATTTGCTTGTGGTGATGTAGTCGATACACGGTACCGTCAAGCAATAACTGCTGCAGGTATGGGCTGTATGGCAGCTATTGACTGTGAACGTTGGTTGGAGGAAAACTAACCTTTTTTGTTCTCTTTGCTATCGAGAAAACGTTTATTACGCTTAACTCAAACTGCCTTTCGTGAGTGGAAAGTATAGATCTCTGGATGATGATGCCGTTACGCCCGTAATAGGTACTGTTTTGATACTAGGAATAATGCTGGTTGTTACAGGCGCTTTATTGTCTTGGGGTATACCAAATTTACAAAGTAATGAAGCTTATGCTAATTACATGACTTGCTATAATAATCTACTCAATTTACAACACGATATAGAAGATGTCTCTACTCAAGGAGAAGGTGCTTCTAGAATATCTTCAGTTTCCTTAAGTGCAGGTGATGTAACGTTCAAAAAAGACTCAGAAACCTTTAGCTTCGTTTACACATCCGTCCCCTCTGTAGTTTTAGATACTGAAGGCCTTTCTAACGGTAGCGACTTTTTACGGGTGTATGATTTAGACGGCAACTTAGATTTATTTAATATTACTATATTTTATCCAGACGGAGAAGAAGCACAATACAACACTTCCGATAATGAAATATCTTTATCAAGAAACCTCATTTCAGATACTTCTGGTATAATCTCTGATGTAAATGGTACGGAATTAGGGGGATTTATTTTACTCGGAGTAGATGAATTGTTCTACAATTACCAATCAGTCGCAGGCGTTTATTCTATGAGTTTAATATCAGGGTCAACAATAGCAAAAGAACCGTCTAGCCAGCCATATCTTGTCAGTACTCCTTTGACTTTGGGTAGTTTGGAATCTGGAACCATTTCCTTTTACTCTGTCGATTTAAATCTCGATGGTTCTAGGTATTCTGCAATAGGCACTGGTAATTACGAAGTATCACTCCGAAATCAAGGAGGGTCAATTCAAAGCTATACTTCAATATATCATTTAAGACTCCACATATCTGGGGATTTTCAAACACCATTATACTACGGTTATCAATCTTATTTCGATTTTGAAAAAGATCCATTCGGCAATGAAATATACATAGATTCAGATAATCCAATAGATTTCAGATTATTAGAGAGGGACGTAGATGTATCGATTAGTCTTAGATGATAATGCAGCAGAAGAGATAGGGTTCATCTATACGACAGTTCTCAGCGTTTTTGTTCTCACTTCTGTCGCACATTCATCAGGACAGATTGTAGAATTTCATCAACAGACAATCGCACAAGAAGAAATTGATAGAATTTCAATTATCCTCTTAACTTCTATAGAGGATGTATTAAAAGTTGCTAGAGAATATCCTGATTCTGAAGTTAAATCAACTATAAAATTAAACAATAGAGGGGTCGGTTTTTCTGTAATGGGCAATTCAGATGAATTATTCGTTTCATCAACCAATTTTCTAAAAATTAACGCAAAACATCAATTAAATCTCAGTCCTGCAGATTCTATAATTGGCAAAGTCTCTTCAGATTCTGTTCACATAGTAGTTAAATATGACTCCGAACAACGGGTTATCGAGTTAATCTCGAAGTAGGTAAGAAGTATGGAAGCTTCAGGAGCAAGTTCAGGTGCAAGCGAATCATTGTCTTGGTCTGACAAGAGAAAGAAGAAAAAGGCTGCAAAGGCCGGCGTACTCTCAGATTTAGCTCTCAGTGATATCGAGTTGGGTGAGGATTTTGAGGAATTAGATCTTTATCCCGTCACCCCTCCATTCTCTTACGTACGTATTCTTTTTGATAAACGAGATTATTCTAGAATGTATTACGCTATAGAACCAAAAGTAACTCCTCAAGAAGAGAAAGATTTAGCAGTTGTTATGGACGTTTTAACGAGAGCGCTAAACATCGATACTGAAACTCTCGATATGGAGCAGTCAGACTTTTTAGATAAAGCTGTAGATGATATCTTAGATAGTTACAAACTCAAAAGTCGATTGAGTAATAGGGCGAAAATCCACTATTTCATCAAAAGAGATTTACTAGGTTACGGCAAAGTCGATGTTCTAATGAAAGATCCAAATATAGAGGATGTTTCTTGTGATGGTCCCAATGTTGATATTTTCGTTTATCACAGACGTTTTGAATCATTAAAAACAAATGTTATCTGGACAGACGAAGTTGAATTAGAAAGATATATTATTCGTCTAGCTCAACGTTGCGGTAAACACATTTCAATAGCAGAACCTCTGCTAGATGCAACTTTAATGGATGGGTCTCGTATTGTAATGACATTAGGTAGGGAAGTTTCCACTAAAGGCTCTACATTTACTATACGGCGTTTCCGAGATGAGCCTTTTACGCCTGTAGATTTAATTGAATTCAAGACATACGATTCAATGCTCCTGTCTTTCATGTGGCTCGCTTTTCAATATGGTATGAGTATGCTTTTCGTGGGGGGTACGGCATCTGGTAAAACAACCTCTTTGAATGCTATGTCTCTTTTCTTACCTTGGCAACACAAAATTGTTAGTATAGAAGAAACAAGAGAATTGAATCTACCTCATCCAAATTGGATTCCAGGTTGTACTCGTGAAGGTTTCGGAGGTGAAAAAGATGCATCTGGTAAATCCCAGGGTGAAGTGGACATGTATGATTTACTAAGGGCTGCTTTAAGAGAAAGACCAGAATATATTATGGTTGGAGAAATCAGAGGTGCTGAAGCTTACGTTCTGTTCCAGGCAATGGCTACAGGTCACACCACTTATTCTACATTCCACGCAGATTCTGTTCAAAGTTTAGTCCATCGTTTGGAAAACAAACCTATTGAAATTCCAAGAGTTTTAATTCCTGCATTGGATGGGTTATCAATTCAGATTCAAACAAGAGTGGGTGGGAAGCGAGTTCGAAGAGTCAAACAAGTAATCGAGATAATAGGCGTCGATCCACACTCTGGTGAATTACTAACTAACGAAGTATTTCGTTGGGATGGTCAAACTGATGAGTATGTTTTCTCTGGTAAATCTTACATGTTAGAAAAAATTATGATGAAGGCGAATTTGAATCGTGTTGAAGTTATGGAGGAGATTAAACGCCGACAATTAGTGGTTGAATATGCGCATAGACAAAATATTCGATATTATCAGGACTTTGCAAAATTAGTAGCTGAGTATTATGTTCATCCAGAAGATGTAATGAGAAACGTTTATGTTGATTTAGAAGGTGGCGAAGTAGAAACTAAAAAACGCCGCAAGAAGCGCACCAAAGAGCCAGTAGACGTTTCTAAATTCCCTCAAAAAGCTCAAAGTAATCTAAAGAAGAAAAGAGATGCCGAAGTAAAACGTCGAATGAAAGAAGAAGAAAAAATCTCCAAGATTACCGATTCCAAGAAAAAGACCAAAGCCGAGGCAGTCGAAATAGCTCGTAGAAAGAAAGAAGATACAAATTATGAAGCTACTCTCTTAAAGGAACAAGCCAAACACGCACCGTTAGATCAACTCAATCCACTGGCTTCACAATTATCAGTAGGGGATGTTTCCGCACTTAATCCAGTCGAAGCTCGTAGAATGTTGAAATATGTTAACTCCGAAATAGGAAAAAGATACAAGGCCGAAAGTCAAATAGAAAAATTAGCCAGTAAACCAGATAAGCAGTCAAAGGCTGTTTCTTCTGAGGAAAAGAGACGAGTATCTGCCTTGGAAAATTTAAAGAAAAGTCTTGCCAAGGGAATTTCTAGAGGTCCTGAGCCAAGCTGGTGGCATAGTTGGCTCTAGAGAAACCTTTAAGCGGATTCGAATCCTTTAGCCTTTTACTTTTTGGCTGGCTAGCACGCCCCTTAACTAACGACGCTATAGGGATCCGCAATGACTTAGTCAAAGCTAGAATTTCAATGCTTCCAATGGCTTATGCAGCTACTTCTATGATGATAGTTTTTCTAACATTCATAGGTTGTGCAGCCTTAACTTTAATGATGCTTCTTGCAGCACCTAATCTAACATCTCCAACTGGCGATCAACTATTATCAATTCCAATTCAAATCGGATTATGTTTCTTTTTCTTAGTTATAATTCCATCTATGATTGCTGCTGTTCAGTATTATTCTCCAGGAATGACTAGTTATCAAAGAGGTCGTGATATGGATAAGAATCTACCTTATGCAGCAAGTTACGTAGCTGCAATGTCTGCTGCGAACGCTACACCTGATAAAATTTTCAAATCTTTAGCTCGTAACGTAGATATTTACGGCGAATTATCCAATGAAGCCGGTTGGATATATCACAATATGACTTTTGTCGGACAGGATTTAGTTTCAACATTAAAAGCAGCAGTTGAGAGATCTCCATCTGAAAAATTTGGAGAATTTATTCAAGGTATGGTGGGAACTATCACTTCTGGTGGTAATATGAAATTATATTTTCTTAATAGGTCCGAATATTATGCTCAAGAAAATCGCGTGGCAGTCAAAGATTTAATTAATCAAATGGCCCTATATGCAGAAGTTTACGTCGTTGTAGCAGTGGCCTTTCCAATATTTGCAATGATTATGGCACTAATCACTTTCTGGGTTTCCGGTTCAGGAATGACTTTGGAAGAAGAACATCTTTACGCTATGGTTTTCGGAGGACTCCCTCTTATTCAAAGCGTTTTCTCCTTTATTTTTTGGGCTATAAGTGATGAGATAGGGGTGTAACATGACATCTCTAGAAAAAAAGAAACAGAAAGATCCACGTACAGGAGTCAAAAGATCCTGGATGAATTATTCTGCTGCTGTTAAGTGGTTAGAAGTGGGTAAAGGTAAAGTCGATTACGCACCTTATGTGGTTGTAATTCTTTCTTTACTAGTTGCTATCGGCCTACTAGCTGTAGCAGCCATTAATCACGCTTCAGATCAAGAAACATTAATCAGGGATGGTGATGGCGACAAACAATTTGATAATCCTTGGGTTACAAACGATGGGGCATTAACTCTCAATCCTAAAATTTTATTCGGTATATCTATCTTTACTAGCAATGAAACTGCAGATGCCGATCCATTAGTCAGTTCGTTCGATGAGGAGAAAGACCCAGCTGCATGGTTTCGTGAATATCCCGAAATTTCCGCTTTAGATTACATTATTTTCGCAGTTATTTCCATAATGCTTCCTTACGGCTATTTCGCTTATAGAAGGGATATGCAGAGGACACGTATTGAGGCAAAATTCCCCGATTTCTTAAGAGATTTAGCAGAGTTCTGGAAAGGTGGTTTAAGCATGAACACCGCTGTAGAAACGTTAGCTAAAGGTGAATATGGATTCTTAAATGATGAAGTTCATAAAATGTCTACGCAACTTTCATGGGGGGTTTCTTTTGGAGAAGTTATGAATATGTTTTCCGAAAGAGTTAGTTCGCCTGTAGTTACTAGGGCAGTTCGTATGGTCGACGAAGCAAACAAGGCCGGTGGAAAGATTTCAGATATTCTCTTAGCCGCTTCTTACGATGTACGGGAAATCAAAGCTCTAGAAACAGAAAGAGGTCAAGAAATAGGAAGTTATTTAGCAGTTATTTACATGTCATTCGTTATCTATCTTTTAATAATTATTGTACTCGTTGCTACCTTTGTTCCCGCTATCGTTTCTTCTGGAGCTGCGACAGCATCTACTGGAAGTCTTACTATTGGTAATTTGAAAATACGTTCTTTAAATCAAATATGGATTTCAACTACATTTTACTATAGTGTTTTGATACAGGCTGTTGGTATGGGCATGACTGGTGGTTTCATGGCAACTGGAAAATTATATTCAGGATTCATCAGATCTTCTCTTCTAATTCTTATAGGTTGGTTCACATTCGAAATTATGGGCATAACTACTTCTATAATTTCACCGCCTAATACTTGAGGTCATTATGCAAGATAAAGCACAGATGCACGTTTTGGAAGTAATTTTGGTGGCCACTTTATTCACTTCAGTGATAAATGTTGCAGTCATCAATCTTCCGGCACACAATCAATCAAGCTATCATACTGATAATTTGAAATATTTAGGTTTCGAAATTTTAGAAGTTTTAGATGATTGGGAAGAATCAACATCTCAATCTTCTCATTTAGTTTATTGGATATCTAATAATGACACTTCCAGTTTGGAAGATTATCTAAATTCCGGGTTGTTAGATTCGGTATCTTACAATCTCATTGTTACACACGGATCAGTTTCAGAAGTTTTAGTCGATAACGGTTCACCGAGTAGTGATGTTAGTATCGCTTTTAGGACACTAACTATCGAAGGTGATATTTGGAAAGTAACCTTGGAGTTGTGGTATGAATGATTGATAAGAAAGGACAGTTACTGTTAATGGCAGGAATAATGATGTGCGTTACAGTAATGGTAGTTAGCATTTCTATATCACATTCAGTTACTTTAGGACAAAAACAAGGAGAAAATCACGATTTAACACCAATGATTAGTATGGTCATAGATCATTTCCCAAACCATTTAGATTGGGCCATAGATGAATCCAATATCTCTTCTAACAATACGCAAGAATCTAATATTACGCAGATTACATCGTCTTTTGTAAATTCAGCCAACGAATTCGAATTCTTTTTCATTGAAAACGGATATGCATTGTCTCTCTCACTTAAGGATATCATTCCTTCAGAAGACGATACAAGTAGTTATTCAATTATTTATTCTCTCTACCTAACTGATGGCGAACAAGAAGTCACGTTATCTCAAACAGATTTAATCTCTATTTCTTAAGATTAATTAGCGTAGTTTCATTACTGCAGCAGTCGTTATCGACATAAGAATCATCATCATTCCTAGGAATATGTGGTCATCATAGCCCACGTATCCATCGTTGTCTTTCCACAATCCATACACTGAAAGCGCAAATCCAAGAATCAGTAATGAAAGACTAAAAATACTGCCCATTCCAAACTTATTTATTCTTTTCATGAAGCGTTCAACAGCTCCTTCTGACTTGTATTCGGGGTAGTCTACCATATTATGTCATCTTCCAGTTGATTTAATAAATCTGTTGCACCTTTTAAAAACTATTTTTTATTCCTAATTGCTGCTTCAACTAGGCCTAAATGTAATGGGGATGGTGCATCCGGCCTCGATTTAAATTCAGGATGGAATTGCGATGCAACAAAATAAGGGTGCCCATCTAATTCGCATATTTCCATTCTTCTCCCCGACGGATTCCTTCCTGTAAATTTCATACCCGCTTCTTCTATTTTTTCAATCATATCTGGGTTCACTTCAAATCTATGCCTATGCCGCTCTTCTATCTTTTTAGAACCGTAAAGATCTCTGGCTTTACCATCTTTTACATTGACTGGATGATCGCCCAATCTCATTGTCGCACCCATTTCTTTTACATTTTCCTGCTCCGGAAGAAGGGTAATTACTGGATATTTTGTTTTCTTATTTAGTTCAGTAGAATTTGCCCCCTTCATACCTAAAACATTTCTT
>DAHL01000039.1:16776-18417 GCA_002509225.1 Euryarchaeota archaeon UBA102
CAAATTCAACAATTGCTAATTGAAATCCAAAACAGACGCCCAAATAAGGTACACCATTCTCTCTAGCCCAATTAGCTGCCATTATTTTTCCTTCCGACCCACGGCTACCAAAACCACCAGGAACTAAGACGGCATCAACTCCTTCCAACTCTTTAGTATTTCCACATTCTTCTATATTCGGAGCTTCAATCCATCTTATCTTAACTTTACAATCTCTAAGGGCTCCTGCATATCGTAAAGTCTCTTCATGAGATATATATGAATCTTTCAGATGTGTGTATTTTCCAATTATCGCTATTTCAACTTCATTACTTCCTTCATTCACACGATTAGCGAAATCCATCCATTCTTTCATTTCAGGTTTCTTTTTCTTCAGCTTGAGGCGTTTCATAATTATTTCAGGCAATTTCTGTTTAACAAACATCATAGGAACATGATAAATCGAATCAGCATCAGGTGCAGAAATTACAGCTTCTTTTGGTATATCTGCGAAAAATGCAATTTTACCTGCTATATCTTCTTCAAGTTTATCCGTACTACGTGCTACCACAACATCCGGTCTTATACCTAAACTTTGTAATTCTTTAATCGAGTGTTGTGTCGGTTTAGTTTTCTGTTCTCCAACAACACCAACAACAGGAACGAGCGTTGTATGAATCGTCATTACATTATCTCTTCCCCACTTTCTAGTTAGCTGTCTTACAGATTCTAAGAAAGGCATAGATTCTATATCGCCAACAGTACCACCTAATTCAACAATACAAATTTCAGCTCCAGCCTCTTCTGCCGCACTCTCTATCTCTCCTACAATTTCATTTACTATATGTGGTATAATCTGCACAGTCTGTCCAAGATAATCTCCCCTACGTTCTTTTTCAATAACAGATTTGTATACTTTACCTGTGGTTATGTTATGTTTCGATTTTAAGTCAGCTCCAAGAAATCTTTCATAATTGCCCAAATCCAAATCAACTTCTGCCCCATCACTCATTACGAAAACTTCACCATGTTCATATGGATTCATAGTTCCCGCATCTATGTTTAGATAAGGATCAATCTTAACTGCAGTCACTGAAAAACCCGCTCTCTGTAGCAAAAGTCCTGAGGATGAGGAAGTTACACCCTTCCCTAATCCGGATAAAACACCGCCAGTTACAATTACAAATTTCATTACCAACGGGACCTGCTATTAGCACGTGGGTTTAAGAAGTATGTTCATTACGTTATTATTATGGAATTACATCAACAAGACGATTCCATTTTCTGGTTCGATTTAGAAGCAAATGGGTTGAAAGAATTCATTTCAATTTACATAGTAATTGACGAGAAAATAAGCATTATAGAAACAGGTCCAGCGAGCGGCCATGCTCGCCTTTTAGATGCCCTTTCAACTTTAAAAATAAGTCCAGACGACGTTTCTTATATCATTCCTACTCATATTCATTTAGATCATTTTGGTGGTGGAGGTCACTTAATGGAAGTATGTAAGAATGCAGAAGCAATAGTACACCCTAGAGCTCTATCACATGTGATTAATCCTGAGAAACTATGGTCGGGAAGTCAGAAAGTTTTAGGAAAAATTGCAGACTTGTATGGAAAACCAAAACCTATCGATTCAAACAGAGTCTATTCAGTTTCAGA
>DAHL01000039.1:18810-86016 GCA_002509225.1 Euryarchaeota archaeon UBA102
CATCATATCACATGGGTTAGAGGAAAAACCGCCTTTGTTGGAGATTCCTTAGGTCTATGGTATAAGGATCTCAAAAGGGCGTTTCCAGTAACGCCACCTAGATATGATCACAATCTAGCTCTGGATTCTATCTCCATAATGAAGAATCTCGATTTAGAATGGTTAAACTATACTCATTTCGGCCCTAGAGAAAGTGAGGGAACCTTAGTTCAAGTTGAAGAAGAATTCAATGCATGGATGGATATTGTTCATAGAGGCTTTACAAACAATTCTAGTCCTGAAGAAATTTTAGAAGTACTATTAGATGAAAGAGAAGGTTTAGTCGGTTCTCAACATTCAGATCACCCAATCCAATTTAATTTTGGTAGTGAACGGGCCGCCACTCACATAGTTTCAGTACACGGTATGCTCGATTGGTTGAGGAGGTCTAATGATAAATCCTAATCTCAATTTGAAAGTGATAGATTCCCCCTTTCATCATATGGTCATTCATAATTTTTTAGATTTAGATCAAGCATCTCTTTCATTGGAGGCTCTAGCTGAACAAGAATTCATTCCTACAGAATCAGATCTTTTCAGTTATTCAGCGTCCAATAATTTATCCATTTCAGATAATCCAGACATAAAATCTTTGTACGATTCGTTGTGTTCTAAGGTGTGGATTCGTAAATTAGAATCTTTTTTCGACGTTTCTCTTTCCGGTAATGTAGATATGGCAGCATACGTTTACATGAACGGAGATTTTTTGCTTCCTCATGACGATGAACTAGATAGTAGATTATTGGCATACAGCCTTCATCTCACTCCAAATATGACACTTTCCGATGGGGGGTCTTTTGATTTTTTCTCTTCTAATACGGAGGGGGAAGCTAAAGAAATAGTCAAACAAGTGGTACCGAAGTTCAATTCAATTGTAATCTTCAAAGTTACACCAGAATCGTGGCACCAAGTCTCGGAAATTCTTTCAGATGTTCAGAGATTCTCTCTAACAGGGTGGTATCATGGATAAGATAAATCACCTGTATCTAGATGATGATTCAATCATCCAAATCAAATCACAATTCGAACAAAGTGAAATAAAAAATCTAGAACTAAAGGACTTTTTAGTTTCAATTCCAGATTGTCCATCTAAAACATCAGAAGACGTACGGCATGGATATCATTCCTACCATTCTGCACCTGCAGTGTTAGAAAATATCTGGTCAGATAAACGTTTGATATCTTGGTTAGAAAAAATAACTTCTCAATCTTTAAAATATTCAAAATCGTTACATCAATCATATACTCCAGGAAGCTATACACTTCTACACGAGGAAGAAGAAAGCCCAGCAAGACTATTGATAAAATACGATTTTACCGATTCTTGGAATATTGAATGGGGTGGTTTCGATATTGTAAAGTTGCCCGATTCAGAACCTATCATAGGACCACGCGAAAAGAATTCTTTATTCATCTATTACCTCGCAAAAGGTGATTTATCTTGTGTTAGGTATCTCAATCATCTAGCGGGCGACAACCGAGTAGATCTCGATGTTGCCTACTACGACATCATCTAATATTAGCTACATTTTCCTTTTTTATGACTAAAATCAATTTGAAGGAGAAATTATCCAAATTTTCTGAACATTGGACTCCAAAAATAATCGCAGAGATGAATGATTATCAATTCAAATTAGTCAAGATTAAAGGCGATTTTGTTTGGCACGATCATGCAGATACTGACGAAGTCTTTATCGTACTAGAGGGTAAAATGACAATTGAGTTCGAGGATGAAACCGTAGAATTGAATGAAGGAGATATGTATGTGGTTCCGAAGGGAATTCAACATAAGCCTCATGCTGAAAACGAGTGCAAAGTATTACTCGTTGAACCTCGTGGCGTTGTGAATACAGGTAATACAGAAGGTGATTTGACGGCCTCCAATGATGTTTGGATATAGTATCTTCTACTCATTAATGAGTAGCTACTAAAATATTATAAGTATCGTTAAAATCATTAACATGTGCTCAATCCTTCATCAGAGTTAGATTCCAAAATCAGTAGATTAGATCAGGCTACAGAGGCTTTAGCTGCCGGCCAACCGATTATGATTTTCGACAATGCTAATAGGGAGGGTGAAACCGATTTTTTCTTCTCAGGTACTACAGTTCTTCCAGAAAATATTCGTTTTCTACGGAAGAACGGCGGAGGTCTGATATTCATCGCAGTTAATTTCGAATCTGCAAACGCTTTCGGTCTTCCGTTTCTAGAACATTCTTTTACCGTTGCATCTGAAAAATATCCAATTCTTTCAAATTTAATGAAGCACAAGATACCTTATGATACACACTCATCCTTTTCAATTTCAATTAATCACAATGATACGTATACGGGAATAACTGATAACGATAGAGCGTTAACTGTTTCACAATTCTCAAATTTAGTTTCCAATTCTTCATCTGATAAAATTAGTGACAGTTTCAGTTCCAATTTTAGAACCCCAGGTCACGTTCCCATATGTATTGCGAATGAAAATTATATAAATGGACGAGAAGGCCACACTGAACTCATAGTTTCACTTATGAAATTAGGAAATTTATCACCAGTCGCCGTGGGCTGTGAAATATTATCCGATACCGGTAGTGCACTTGGACCAGAAGAGGCTCAAAAACTAGCAAAAGATCGGGGCTATGTTTTTTTAGAGGGTGAAGAGATTAAAGATGCGTGGCAAAGATCCGAGTTTTAGCAACAGGAGTATTCGATATACTCCATCCAGGGCACATCCATTTCCTTCGCGCAGCCAAAGAATTGGGGGACGAACTATTCGTTGTGGTAGCGAACGACGAGACAGTCAAGCGAATGAAGGGGGATTCAGTCCTTTCATCCGAAGTTCGCGCCAAGTTGATTTCCGAACTCAAACCAGTGGACAAAGCAGTCATTGGCCGTTCAGGCGATATGTTAGATATAGTCGTGGAAGATTTAAAACCAAACATAGTCGCTTTAGGTTACGATCAACGTCTTTTCCGTACCTCCGAGTTGGAAGAGAAATTAAAAGAACGGGGTTTGGAGGCTAAAGTTGTTAGATTACCTAAGATGGAACACGATCTGGATGGTTCTAGAAAAATCGTGGCTAAGATTGTTAGAATGCATCGCGACCAAAAACAAGACTAATTCTGAAAAGAGGAGTTTCTAATGGTTTTCACAGGTATAGTAGAACATACTGCTACCGTAGAGAATATTGTTGAAGATAAGAATCTGAATTCCGTTTCAATCAAATTAAACAAAGAGATGTTATTGGGTTTGAAAATCGGTTCTAGTATTTCCATAGATGGTGTTTGTCTTACAACAACTAAAATTAGTGAAGATTATGCTGTTACTGACGTCATGATGGAAACACTCCGTTGCACGACTCTTGATACTTTACAAAAAGGAGATAAGGTCAATTTTGAAAGAGCTGCTAAATTTGGTGATGAAATTGGAGGACACTTACTTTCTGGACATGTAGATTGTACTGCTAAAATATCAAAAATAGAAACTCCAGACAATAATTGTATCGTGACTATAAAAATTCCAGAAGAGTTTTCCAATTTTATCATTACTAAAGGATACATAGCTATTGATGGCATAAGTTTAACAGTAGGTGAGGTTAATTTAGAAGAGAGAACTTTTACAGTTTATCTGATACCAGAAACAATACGTGCAACTACTCTTTTATCCAAAACTGAAGGTGATAGCGTTAATATTGAGATAGATCAAGTAACAAAATCAATAATCACACAGCTGAATTCTCAATCTACTAAAGGTGATAATGTTGAGTAAAAAAGTAGCAATTATAGCAGGAGAATATCACAAAGAGACCGTTAAAAAAATGATTAATGAAGCAGATTCCGTTTTAGCAGAACACAATCTCTCCTTATTTGATATTTGCTGGGTTCCAGGTTCGATGGAAAAACCTCTAGCCCTCAAACATTTTTTAAAATTAGATGAAGTAGATGCAGCAGTCGTTTTAGGAGTCATAGAAAAAGGTGAAACTATGCACGGTGAGATCATGGGCCATTCTGTCGTCAATGCTATCTTATCTCTTCAATTGGAATTCATGAAACCAATCGGTATCGGTATAATTGGCCCAGGTGTTGATGATAATCAAATTGAAGAACGTATAATTCCTTATGCAAAAAACGCGGTCAAGGCCGTTGTTTCAATGTTGTCTTTAGGTTCTTGAATTTTTCTTCGTAGTTTTTTCTTAGATGATATAGGCCATGGTAGAAACTCGGCAATGCGAATACTGCAAGTAGTAGACTGAAAAGTATTAAAATTATAATCAACATAAAGAAATTTTTAAGACCAACGAATTGCGAACTGAATACCGCAATCAGTACACCAGCCAATATTCCTCCCATTGTAGTAAATGTAGCTTCAACAACAGACTGACCGGTATTTTCCACTGCAATTTCTATTCCTTTAGGATTAGTCCCCTCTTCTCGTACTCTTTCCGTTACTTGTATCGAATTATCTATTCCAATTCCTATGATTATAGTACCTACCATCGCAGTGAAAATATTCAGGTTAGTTCCTCCGTTGTATACAGTTGCTGGATACCAAAGAACCACAATAAAAATAGGTAAGAAAGTCACCACTCCAAATTTAAAAGATCTAAATATTAAAATCATAGTTGCCAACACTAACGCTAAACTGAGCATTATGGTCTTGTATTGGGTGTCTTGAATCCCTTCGTTTATCGCTATACTTATTGGCGGACCTCCACTCATTTCTGACATTTTAGCATCTTCAAGTAGAAGATTGTGATAATCAGTTATGTAATTAGTATCTTCAATTATCAAGGCAGTATCGTCTATATTGATATATGGCATACTTGTGTAAATCAAGGCCTTTTGATAATCAGGAGTCAACAACATCGCACGCATCTCATCAGTGAATGATTCATAGAATACATCTATCATATCTTGCCTGAACGCTTCTCTTCCATACAATATATCTATTATATCTAAATTATTAAAATCATCACCAAAAATATCACTAGTTAAAAAATCCCAGAAGCTCCCCTCAAAAATAATCGCATCTCCATTCGGGTCTTCACCTAATTGTATACTTATATGTGCAGATTTGAAGAAATTAACAATAGAGAAACTCGATACATTAATCTGTTCACCGGAATTACGATTTATTTTTGTTATATTATTAATTTCATTTTGCGTACTATTCATAACTTCTAGTGTATCCATATCTTTAGCCACAGGTTTGTCTCGATCCATATTTCCTGCAATTAGAATTATTCCAGTCTGTCCAGAACCAAAATTATCTGAATATTTCGCTAAGCTTCTGATAGATTCCACATCTTCAGGGGCAGATTCATCTCCTCTAATATCCTGATCCATTGCAGATAACTGTGCTAAGGAATAAGCAGTCACAACCAACACTACAACCAATATTACTTTCCAACCTCTAGTCGTTGCTTTAGCTACACCTTTCCATGCTTTTGGATGATGCCGCTTATAATTTGTTAAACTCATTATGGCAGGCATCATTGTTACTGTAAGGAAAAATGCACATAATACTCCAACAATCATCGTCAAACCAACAGTTCTCATTGGAGCTATTGGTGAAATGAACAAAGCTGAAAATCCTATACTATCTGTTATGGCACAAAGCAGTGTCGCCTTCCCAGTAGTCATCATTGCATTGTGCGTTGCATCTTCAAATTTTACACTATCTTTTTGCTCCCTAAATTCCACTATCCTATTCGATACGTGCAATCCATAGTCAACACCTATCCCTATCAAGATAGGTCCTGCTGCAACTATCATCGGTGTCAGCACTTCACCACTCATTTTGATTAGTCCAAGAGTCCATACTAATGCACAAAATATAGGAATCAAAACAATAGGCACAGATAATACATTTCTATGAAAATAAAACATCATCAATAGTACTATTCCTATGGATAATGGAATCATATCTAATAAATCTTTATACAATCTTTCTGTAACTTCATGAAGGACTATTACTAATCCAGTCTTACTCATTTCAGTATTTCGATATTCTTCAGTTCGATCCAAATGCGCTTGAATTCTATCTATTATTACTTTTTGAGCTTCATCATTATTTTCCCCTTCATATTTCAATCCAAACAATATTGCCGCAGTATCTAGTATTCCATCATCATTAGTATCCTTTGCAAAATTCCTCAAAGCTCCTTCAGTATTATCATATATTGTGTCTATCCGATCTTGATCATCCGGTATCGCATAAGTGCCGGTGGCTTCTTCGTTAGTAATCGTTAATCCACCTAGTGTTTTATCTTCCAACGCTTCAACAAATCGCGTGTTGGTGGAATTGAATTCTTTGATTAAGGTAGATATAGATAAAGTAAATATGATTCCATCAGTTTCCCCTCCATCTGCAGGATAATTTTCTTGATCTTTAGATTGTCCAAATGGGTCTATCTCCCTTTCTAATGCATCTATCTGTTTCAATATATTTACAGATGTAACATTGAATTTAGGATCAGAATTATTCTTATCTAAAGCATTAGGTGTTTCAACGTATATTATTATCGTATCAGTGGCCCAAAATTCCCTAACTTCTAGTAACACATCTACTGATGGGTCGTTATCAGGTAAGTACACTTCAATATCCTTTGTCATATTCTTTTCAAAGGTCATTGCTGGCTTCAACATAGCTAAAGTAATCAATAACAATAGCAAAATTGTAGCTACAGGCCATTTCAAAATTAAACTCGTGTAACTCCTCACCATCTTGTCAGCTGCGCGATAAATCACATTAGCGGTATTAATTAGAGCATAAAACTAATTCGTTGTTACTATTTTAGTCCGGATAGTAGTATTCACCTTTCTCTTTTTGTAACCTATCAAGTCTAGATTCGGGGTTATTTATTCTAGGTCTATGTGTATTTTTGTCTCTTCTAAATGTAACACCTACTCGCTTCAGGAATTCATTCATCCCCTTTCTCATTTTATACGGTCCAAACATGTTCCCAGTTTTTCCCGATTTCCCTTCAAAAAGTATTATTCCATCAGATATGTAATCTATGAAATATACGTCGTGATCCACCACAAGAGCAGAACATCCTTTGTGTTCCATCACTCTTCTTATCGTTCTCGCAGCTATCATACGTTGATTTGCATCAAGGTATGCAGACGGTTCATCTAGAAGGTATAGTTCTGCTTCCTTTAGAAGACATTCTGCTATTGCAACACGTTGCAATTCTCCACCCGATAATGAAGTCATCTCTCTATCCATAAGGGTGGTGAGTGACATCGGACGTTCTATTTCACTAGAGAAGAATTGCTCGTCAAATCCCTTTACGGATTTGAGAACGTCACCAACTATGGACCCTTCTTCTGCTTCAATATATTGAGGTTTGTAAGCCACTACCGTTTTCATATCTACTCCCCCCTCATCAGGCTTTTCTACTCCTGCTATCATTTTTACAAATGTAGTTTTTCCCGTTGCGTTTTTTCCAACGACACCAAGGACTTGACCTTGTAATATCTCCCCTTCATCAACTTCAAGAGAAAAATTAGTATATTTCTTTTTCATTTTGGGCCACGTAGTTAAAGCTTGATTCTTCCAACTATTTCTTGGTGGATGTTCCAGAAATTTTATTTTATTATCTCTTATTCTAATATTCTCTTCTTTCAAATGTCCTTCTAAATATGAATTGATTCCATTTCTCGTTGCCAGAGTTTTTGCCACCATTCCATATGCATTCTCTTTACCATAGAGAATGTTCAATTCTTCTGCTATAAAATCAAGAATCGCTAAGTCATGTTCAACTATTATTACTTTCTTTTCCATTCCCATTTTTTTAATTAATTTTGATATTAACAATCTTTGTTCTATGTCTAAATATGATGACGGTTCGTCAATTAAATACAAATCAGCTTTTTTCAGTAGGGTTGCTGCAATAGCCCCTTTCTGAAGTTCACCACCAGACAATTTCGATAATATATTATCCAAACTTGTAAGCTTCATTTCTTTAGCTATCTCTTCTACTTCTTTTTCTGTTCCCACTTTCTCTAATAAATTCCTCAAAGTCCCTTCAAAAATTTTCGGTATTTGATCTACATATTGCGGTTTTACAACTACTTTCATCTCACCACTTTGAATCGCTTTAAAATGACTTTGAAGTTCTGTTCCAGCAAAATAATCTAACACCTTTGACGGCTCCCCATTTATTTCCCATTCCCCTAAATTGGGTACCAAATCTCCGGAAAGTAAAGACACTGCTGTTGTTTTTCCCGTTCCATTGGCACCTAGTAAACCAACCACTTTTCCTTGCTGAGGTTTAGGAATTCCAAATAAACGAAAATCATTTTGTCCGTATCTATGAACGATTTCTTTATCTCTATCATCTGGAAGATTAATTATGGAAATGGCATCGAATGGACATTTGTGAATACATATTCCACAACCTATGCAAAGTTCCTCTGAAATTAGTGGCTTATTGTTTTTTAGCCACGTTATCACCTCTATCCCGTTTCTCACAGGCGGGCAAAAGCTATGGCATTCGTTCTGACAATTTTTAGGCTGGCATAGGTCCTCATGAAGTACAGCTATGCGGGTTACACTAAGTATACCATATTCAGCTGTTAGTCAAGGTGTAAATAAGAGTAACCTTTTCATCACAAATTGCTTTAGTCACTATTCTATTAACTCTCGTTGAGGATAGACCTTACAATACCAGGTAAGCCAGTTGCACAAGGCAGGCCCAGATTTTACAGACGTGGTAATTTTGTAGTTGCTACAGATCCAAAGGCAAGCAAAGTTTACAAGGCAGATATCCAATATCTAGCTCAGAAACACAAAGAAGATAATAATATCGATGAATTGTTGGATGGCCCCTTGGGATTAGATATCATGGCTTATTTCCCCTGTCCAAAAAGTCGTTGGCGTAAAACTAATCCTCGTCCCGAAGAACATCATGCAAAGAGGCCAGATGCAGATAATATCGCAAAAGCAATAAAGGACGGTTTAACAGGAGTTTTTTATCACGACGATTCTCAAATTTCAGAGCTAATCATAAGAAAAAGAATAGCAGCTCAAGGCGAGGCACCTAGGATAGTGGTTTCTTTATACACACTAGATGTTCTCGAATAGAAGTTAATATGAGCGCCCAAATAATTGACGGCATTTCGCTAGCTAGAGAAATAGAATCAGAACTAATAATTAGAATTAATAAATTAGCTTTCAAACCAATACTTTCCGTTGTTCAAGTAGGGGATGATTCTGCCAGTTCTTCTTACATAAAAGCTAAGAGTAAAGCTGCCGAGCGCGTAGGCATTGATTTACAACATCATCATTTACCAATTAATATATCTTTAAACGATTTGAATTCATTAATCGACAAACTAAATTCTGAATCCAATGGAATAATCATTCAATTACCTATTCCTAAAACTTTACTTCCTTCCCTAACTAGAATTTCTCCAGACAAAGATGTTGATGGCTTTCATCCAATGAATTTAGGGCGTTTGATGAGGGGTGAATCAACATTATTGCCCTGCACACCTGCAGGTATAATTGAACTACTTCAACGATCAAATTACAATCTGAATGGAAAACACGTTGTCGTAGTTGGCCGTAGTAATATAGTTGGCAAACCTCTTGCCAATCTTCTTCTCAGTAAAGGTATTGATGCTACTACAACTGTTTGTCATAGCCAGACGAACGATATTTCACAATACACTAAAATTGCAGACATCATTGTAGTTGCTACAGGTTATCCAAACACGCTCAATGAAGATATGGTAACTGAAAATACGATAGTAATAGATGTCGGTGTTAATCGTACAGATTCCGGTTTAGTGGGGGATTGTGCACCCAATGTGGCGAGCAAAGTCAAAGCCATCACACCTGTTCCAGGTGGCGTTGGACCGATGACAGTAGCAATGTTAATGAGCAATACCGTTCTCGCTTCAGAAAATTAATTGTTTAGCTAAGAATCGGTAATCAGTTATTTGTTTTTGAGCTTCTGGAGAAACAAGACAATCTGATAACACTCTCTGTAATTCCGGTTTCTTTCTCGCTTTATTTATTATCATATTTATCAACCAACCCTTTGAGAATGGCCACGACATCAATCTTTGTATTCTATACGAATTCGTTAATTCGTGCCCAAGAGTATCCCACAATTCTTTCTGATACATTCTTCCTTCTTCTAAAGGAAAACCGTCGCTATGTTTTTCTCTATTAAAATAATCAATAGCCATTTTCGCAGATAAAAATCCATTAGCAATTCCTTCACCACTAAACGGATCAACTAAACTTCCGGCATCACCAATAACCATAGCGCCATTTGCAAACAATCTTCTTGGTTGCATTTCTTCTCCCTTTCTAGGTGATCCCAATGGTAATTGCCACCCTTTACTACTTCCTTCTACAAGTTCTGCATCTTTGAATCTTTCAGGCATTTTTTCATTTATTATATAATCTTGTAATCCCTTCAATTTCTTTTCGTGTTTAGACAGTTCATTTAGCACTATTCCAAACCCTACGTTAGCAGTGTTTTCTGATAACGGAAAAATCCAGAAATAACCAGGAATAACTCCTTTAATATAATGAAACTCTATCATACCTTCTTTGTGATTCAATCCTTTAATTCCTTTCCAATATTGTCTATATGCTGCACTGTAATGTTCTTTTTTACTATCTACCATTGTTTTTTGATAGGTTTCTTCCACAATCGAAGTTGCCACTGGACAACGCACTCCGCCTGCACCAATAGTTAAGGAACTATGATATTCCATTTCTCCTTCTTTCGTTTTTCCTCTTATTCCGACAATTCTTCTTTCATCACCGCTTTTTGGTCCAGGATCACTACCTCCCCTTCCATCATCATATATTATCTCATTAACATTAAAATTTTGAACAACCGATCCTCCATTTTGTAATACTACTTCAGTTGCTCGATTAAACATCAACCAATCGAACTGAGCTCGAGGAAGAACGTATCCAGCCAATTCCTGTTCTCCATCTACTACCGGTCTTTCAACATTCAATGATTTTCCATTTGGAGCGGTAAACAGCACTCCCGTTATTCGATAATGGGGGCTATTTTCTAAGGCCGTTTTCACTCCAAGAGCTTCTACATGTTTCAAAGATTTGCCACCTACTGCATCTCCACACGTTTTATCTCGAGGATATCTATCCTTTTCAAGTAGAAGAACTTTATCTCCTTGCATTGCAGCATACGTAGCCGCTGCTGAGCCAACAGGCCCTCCTCCTACTACAATCACGTCAAATTTACTTTTATTTTCAGGAACTTTTCCAGTATTTATTTCTTCATTCCAGAATTCTTTCTCCATAATATTTCCCCTATTTCTACGGTTTCGTTCAAAAATACACTCGGGCCTTAATAATTTAAGGCCTTCTTTCAATGTTCATAAGTAATAGTTGTGGCTTTGGAGAATCAAATGGACGAGAATGAAACGGATGTACATTTTTACGAAAGCGGACATCGCAAACATGAAATCTCATACGAAAACAAAGTCAAAAATGGATGGGAAAAGAAATGGTACGAGAATGGCCAATTATCTTTCAAACGTAAATGGGTAAATGGAATTCCAAAACCACCAGGGATGAGATGGAATGAAGATGGTTCAAGGTCAATAATTAAACCAGATTTAGACAAAGATAAATGTCTATTTTGCGGAGCTTGCATAGGGGTCTGCCCAACTAATGCTATGTTATTAGAATACAATGAACGTAATATATGGATAAATGAAGATTGTACGGATTGTTTATTCTGTACTAGAGTTTGTCCAGTGGGTGCTCTTTCTTATCCAGAAGAACCATCCCGTAATACAACTTTTGAGGCACTTTAATCATGAGGAGGATAATCGGAGGCGGCCTGTCCGGTTTGGCTGCTGCTGTTAATTTTGCTAAAGAAGGTGAAAATGTTGAAATACATGAAAAACGAGAAAATGTAGGAGATCAATTTCATGCCAATTATCAAGTTCTTTTAGATTCACACGGTGATGCACCATCTTATCTCAAAGATTGGGGCCTAAAGCCAAAGTTTACATTTAAAAATGTAAAAACATTTTTATGCTGCACACAAAAAAGAGAATTCACAGTTTCTATGAAAGAAGCTCTTCCATTAATTTTACGAGGCGGAGAAAATTCATTGGAAAGAGGTATCAAAGATGAAGCCGAAGCCGAAGGTGTAAAATTCCATTTTAAATCTAAACAAAAACCAAAATCTGGAGATATACTGGCAACAGGAAGCCACCGTACAGATATGGCTGCCTTTGGTGCTTATTATGAAAATTCAGATTTTCCTCGCGATCAATTTCTATATATGCACGATGAAAGATTTTCTCCAAGAGGGTGGTATCTCTATATTATTCCGATGGATAAAGATACAATAAAAGTTGTTAATTGTACTTCTCGCCCACATACTAAAAAGACCAAAAAATTACTCTTTAAAGCAATTGAAAAAAGAAAGATACTCTCTGATATTATAGATGGTGCAAAACCAACAGGTACTGTAGGTGGTGTGGGGGGTGCTCACTTTCCTAAGTCGGCAATCGAAAACGGAATTCTAAAAACAGGCGAGGCGGCCGGTTTCCAAGATCCATGGAGGGGTTTTGGTATGAATTACGCCATAGAATCTGGCGTTCTCGCACAAAGAGCACTATCTACTGGTGGGGATTATGATAAAATGTGGAAGGCTCAGTTTAAGGATAGAATGAAGGCAGATATAGCAAGACGTGGAATTTTTTGGATTTTCGGCAACCGTGCGTTCGAATTCGCAATGCGCAATGTCAAGGAAGGCGATGAAGTTGATTGGGGAAGAATAAACTTTTCAGGTTGGAAAAAAGCATTACTTTACAATTCCTTTTATTCAGCCGAAATGTTAAAGAAATCAACTATGGATTATTGGTAGTCAGTTTTCAAAAAAGAGAAGGTATAATAACTAATATTCATATCTCAAATCGTTTCAAATGTTAGATATCGAGTATATTACAAATTTCTACAATTCTCTTTCTGAAAAAATCAGTAGAGTCAGACAGGTAATTAATCGCCCACTTACTCTCTCAGAAAAAATTCTATATTCGCATTTATCTTCCGATTTATCTGAAGAATTAATTGGTGGAAAAACGTATTCCGATTTAAGTCCGGATAGAGTTGCTATGCAAGATGCTACTGCACAAATGGCACTATTGCAATTTTCACTTACAGGTAGAGGCGCAGTAGCCGTTCCATCTACTGTTCATTGCGATCACTTAATCCGAGCTCATGTTGGCCGCAATGAAGATTTAATCACAGCCAATCAAGAAAATGATGAAGTATATTCCTTCTTGAAATCGGCTTCATCAAAATGGGATATAGGATTTTGGGAACCGGGTTCCGGAATAATACATCAAGTCGTTTTAGAAAATTATGCATTTCCTGGGGGTATGATGATAGGTACAGATTCGCATACACCAAACGGCGGAGGTTTAGGTATGATTGCAATAGGTTGTGGTGGTGCCGATGCCACAGAAGTTATGGCAGGGTTATCTTTCAATTTGAAATGGCCTAAGACTATTGGCGTTAGACTTTCTGGCGAATTGCAAGGTTGGTCTTCTCCAAAAGATGTAATTCTAAAAGTTTGTGAAATTCTAACAGTCAAAGGAGGCACAGGCAGTATAGTTGAATACTTCGGTTCCGGAACTAAAACTATTTCTTGCACTGGTAAAGGAACCATATGTAATATGGGGGCCGAAGTCGGAGCCACAACTTCGATTTTCCCTTACGATGAGAGAATGGCCTCATATCTTAACGCAACAAACCGTAACCAAATTGCTGAGTTAGCAAATAATAATTATGAACATTTAAGAGCTGATTCAGAAGTAGAATCAAATCCTGAAAAATATTACGATCAATTAATCGAAATTGATCTTTCTACTTTAGAACCAATGGTAGTAGGGCCACATACTCCAGATTTGGCTAGATCTTTATCTGAGTTGGAAGATGAAGCTAAAGAGAATAATTGGCCTATTGAACTCAAAGCAGCATTGATAGGTTCATGTACAAATTCGTCTTATGAAGACATGGAGAGGGCTGCTTCTATAGCTCAACAAGCTTTAGATGTCGGTCTCGTTTCAAAAACTCCATTTTTAGTTACTCCTGGTTCAGACCAAATAGATCAAACAATACGCAGAGATGGTCAAATGGAAGTACTCAGTGCTATAGGGGGTACTGTTTTGGCAAATGCATGTGGACCGTGTATCGGTCAATGGAAACGAGATGACGTCAGTTCCGGTCAGACAAATACAATTATTTCATCATATAATAGGAATTTTAGTGGTAGGAATGATGGCAACCATCAAACATTATCTTTCCTTGCAAGTCCTGAGATTGTGACTGCCTTAGCTTTAGCGGGACGATTAGATTTCAATCCAAATACTGATTCATTAATTACTGAAGATGGACAAAGTATAATGCTCAAACCACCCACTGGTAAAGAACTTCCAGAAAACGGTTTTGAATTCAGTTCTGAAGGTTATATTCCACCATCAAACACAGATGCTGATTTAGTAATCGATCCAAATAGCGAGCGTCTTCAATCATTAGAACCCTTCAGTCCATCATCAAGTCAGGACCTTTCCAATTTACCAATTCTTTTGAAAGTAGAAGGAAAATGCACTACTGATCACGTTTCTCCTGCCGGACCCTGGCTTAGATATAGAGGTCATTTAGATAATATATCTGATAATTGCTACACAGGTGCCTACAATGTTTTCGCAGATGAGCAAGGAGTAGCAATAAATCAATTCACAGGAGAAAAGGCGGGAGTTTCCACTATCGCTAGACAATATAAAGAATCAAACCAAGGTTGGGCGGCAATAGCTGATATCAACTATGGAGAAGGCAGTAGCCGTGAACACGCAGCTATGTCTCCGCGATTTTTAGGTTGTAAAGTTCTCATTTCACGAAGCATTGCTAGAATAGCCGAAACAAATCTAAAGAAACAAGGAGTTTTAGCACTCTTATTCGATAATCCAGAATCTTGGCATTTACTAAAATCTGATGATAGAATTACTATATCTGGTATTGAAGAGTTAGCACCCGGAAGCAAACTCACAGTCAAAACAGAACATTCTGACGGCACTTCAGATGATTTTACTTGTAATCATAGTATGAATAATCTTCAAATTGAATGGTTTAACGCAGGTTCGGCAATGAATTATCTTAGAAATCAATAATTAAACAATAGCAGAATGTTTCACTCCAGTTCCCTTTTCTATTCTTCCTATTATTTGAGCATCTTCTCCTAAAATTTTCAAAGCTCTGTTTACATTTTCTTCTTTCATTGATATAATCATCCCCATTCCCATATTGAATGTACGATACATCTCTTTAGTTTCAATATCGCCCGTTTTTTGTAACCATTCAAATACGTCTTGCACAGGGAGTGGATTATCTATAATATATCTAAATTTATTATTCATCCTAGGTATATTGTCAAGTCCACCTCCAGTTATGTGAGCTATCCCACTAACTTCAATCTCGCTTAGGAGTTTCATAATTTCTTTTACATATATTCTGGTCGGCTCAACTAATTTCTTACCAATTTCTTTATTCCCATCATATATTTTACGAATAAGTGTATATCCATTTGAATGAGGTCCAGATGATTTTATTCCTATTAGCACATCACCTTCTGCAATTTTACTCCCATCTATCAAATCTTCTTTAGAAACAACACCAACTGCAGTTCCTGCTATATCGAATCCATGTACTAGTTCAGGAACTACTGCAGTTTCTCCTCCCGAGAGTGTACAATTAGCTTGCCTACATCCTTCAGCAAGACCTTCTCCTAATTTTCCCATTATTTCATTATCTGGTTCATTCAAAGCAACATAATCTACAAAGCTTATTGGCTCCGCTCCAACACATATTAGATCATTCACATTCATCGCTACGCAATCTATTCCTACAGTGTGTAAACTATCCAGCTCTTCCGCTAGAAGAATCTTCGTTCCGACACCATCAGTGCATACAGCTAACGCCTTATCGTCGAGTTTAACCAATCCCGCAAAACCATTCACAAGTTCAATAGGCTCCCCATTCCCCTTTCTATTAGTTCCTTTAATTTTTGCGATAAGTGATGCTGTAGCTTCATCACTTGCATCGATGTCAACTCCGGCTTCAGCATAGGTCTTTGCCATACAACTTATCGAAACGGGCCTGCTATAAGCATTTTATGTACAATATGTTAACTCTTTATGGCTGATTTAGAAACAGACAAGGGATATGGTTACCTCAACAAAGATGTAATCGAATGGCTATCTAATTTACACGCTAAAGAAAATGATGCACATAAAGATGCTCTTTCGTATCTAAATAATTCAAACAATACGTTAGAAGGTTTACCGGCAATTCAGATATCTCCATTAGATGGAAGGTTAATTGAAATTCTTTGTAGATTATCAAACGCTAAGAATGTAGTCGAGTTCGGTACCTTATCTGGTTATTCTGCACTTTGGATTCTAAAAGCATTGCCCAAAGATGGTCATTTATGGACTGTTGAATTCAATCCAGATCACGCAAAAGTGGCACGTTCTGTGTTTAACAAAGCAGGGTTATCTGAAAAAGTTACTATCATTGAAATGTCGGGCGTTAATTCTCTTTCTCACTTATCAAATTCAGGCCCGTTTGATGTGATTTTTCTAGATGCAGATAAGGAATCTTATGGTTTGTACGCTGACTGGGCTGTTGATAACTTACGAAAAGCAGGTTTACTCTTAGGTGATAATGCTTTACTTTTCGGCGAACTTTTAGATGATATCGAAAATCCTAACACGACAAATGAAAGAGTAAAAGGCATGAGAAATTTCCATAAAATTCTTTCTGAAAAATTCGTTTCTACGTGCCTATTAACTCCTGAGGGACTGGGTGTTGGATTGCTAAAGTAATATTCTATCTCATCGCTATATATTTTTAACCCCCTAATGCTCGCTATTTTATGTCGACGCATATATCCGCCCGCCGTGGTGTAAAAGAAACAGTTAGTGGTATAGGTTTTCTAGCCATATTAATCACATCAATTTTAGTTACAGGTTCTCTTACGAATTTCAGTTCCGCAGAAACTAATTCGGGTTATTATGATAAGACAGAACCCGTCAAAACAATAAGTGCTGGAGGAATTTATCTAAGAGCTGGAGAGGAAGTGCCAGAGTCGACAGAAAAATGGCAATTATCTAATGATGAAATTTCCGATGGGTCTTATTACATAGTTCAATTCAATTCTCCGCCCACTTTTCAGGATAGACTCTCTCTAAATTACTACGGCATGGATTTCATTCAGTATCTTTCCGCTTCTTCTTGGCTTACTTTTGTACATCCATGGACTCTCGATATCCTCGAAACAAATTCAGATATCGTTTTCTATACACTTTATCAACCAGTCTACAAAGTTCAAGATTCCCTTTTTGAGAAATCAACAGATTCTATAGATGTCATCATTACATCAGCTAGAGGTGGTCTTTACGATCGTTCAGATTTATTATTCGAGTTGGATGCTATGGATGCTAGATTAATTTCAGTAGAAGGTCCAGGATCTCCATTTGTAAAAGCTTCCATACCATTTTCAGAATTACACAAAATAGCTACAATAGAAGATGTCATAACTATTGACGAATTCGGAACGCCCCTTCCGTTAATGGATTTGATGCGTTCAGCAGATTACATGGGTGTTGACCCTGTTCAAATGTTGTCTAGAAATGAAACCACAAATGAAATCATTTCTGGCCAATTCACCGGTCAAGGAATCTTAGGTCAAGTAAGGGAGGGTGGTATGGAATTTATTCACCCAGATTTGACTAATAATTTTTACGATGATTTCAACGAGAGCATGTGGTCTTCATCTATTTTAGACGGCGTACAATCATTTAATGAAACTCACGTTGAAGTATGTAAACCGGAAACGGTTTCTGGCAACGGCCTATACAAAGTTCTTCTATATGATGAAGGAACTTTCAATTCTACTGATAATTCTACCGATATTAATGGTTGGTACGACGGCACATTTACGGGTTCTTTACAAATTTTTGATTCTGGTGATAATGAAATTTCAACTTCAAACTTTACCAATTCTTCATACTTAGAAGTGCCCTTTGAAATTGATGGTAATGGCCCATTCGAACTCAAATTCTGTATAGATTCCAATTTCGATGAAGGCAGTTATGATATTCTAGATGTCTCCAATACTTTCTACAATATCGATCACGGCTGGGTCAGACACGGCACTTCTGTAGCAGGAATAATGTTCGGTACAGGTAATAATAATCTACAAGCTACTGGAATGCTTCCCGAAGCAGAAGGCTCTTTCGGTTATCTTTTGAATTCATCTTATGAATCGTTAGGTAACTTGTGGAGGGGTGAATTCAATGACGGTACCTCTTCTATGTATAATGGTTTATTCCAACAAAACAGCTGGCGTAATGCATTAGGTGGAAATTACAATTCAGCTGCCGCAGACAGTGATTTAGCAATATCGACTTATCCACATGTTCTACAGTCCTTTTCTGCTGGAAATTATGCTTACATGGGTTCAACAGATTCAATGTCTGATATGGCTTCAGCTAAGAATATCATTTCTGTTGGTGGATTGTGGCATGAAGATACAGCTACTTTAGGTGATGATTACTATACCAATGGTAACGGAGCTAGTCGAGGCCCTACTGTCGATAATAGAGTGAAGCCGGATTTGGTAGGTCCATACAGTAGTATTTACACAATAGATATGATCGGCTCCAACGGCTACAGCAATACAAATTACACATCTGGTTTTGGCGGTACTAGTGGTGCAGGTCCCGTAGTTGTTGCAACTTCAGGCATTCTGTATCAGATGTATATGGAGAACTTTTTCGATAATAATCCTGAAGAGAATATTCCACTCTCTTCAACTATCAAGGCCTTGATGTTTGCTGATGCATATCAGTACCCAATGAATGATAATAATCTCATGTACAGAAATATACAAGGCTGGGGAACTCCAGATATTGAAAGGTCATACAATCTCGGCTCCGAAGGACATTTCTTCGTTGACGGAGGTATAGATTTAGAAGCTGGCGATTCTTGGTCAGAAGAAGTATATGTTGATGGCGGAACAAGCCTCAAAGTTTCTATGGTTTGGATAGATCCTGCTGCTTCTACTTATCCAGAAGTTTGTAATGATAACGATGAATGTTTTTCACGTTCTTTAGTCAATAATTTAGATTTGAAATTAACATCACCATCTGGTATGGTGTATTATGGAAACAACGGCCTTCATGACAGTATTTGGAGCGTTTCAGATATGGCTACTAATGATTGGAGCTTCTCTGATAATGGATTTGAAAATCACACCGAAGCTTATCTGGACGATTTGAATAATGTAGAGAATGTTTTCATTCAGGTTCCAGAATCTGGAATATGGACTGTAGAAGTTTCTGCAAGAGATGGTGATTTAGGAACTCCTGAAGGTCCACAAGATTTCTCATTAGTTGCTTCAGGTATTGTCAGAGACTATAATCCTGATATGATATCTATAGATTCACTAGGTGGAACTGACTTCGTTCGTGGAGATTCAGACATAGAGGGAACAGCCGTTTCATCTTTAGAATTCGCAGTATTCAGAGAATCTTTCGATGATTGGGATTTGGAATCAAGCGGCTGGTCAATTTCCAATACACCTGAAGAACCAAGTTCTGAATTTATCGATGGAGTGCAGTTCTTTGAAGATAGTGGTTGTGTTGAAAATAATCTCGAATTACATTCAAGCACTTACAATGCGATACTTTATGATTCTACAGGAGATGGTTGGTCTTCCGATAATGTTACAGGTAATGTAACTATAACTAGCGGAGTCGAACCTGATACTGAACAACTCGCATTTGCCAGTTTTACAAACGGGGCTATCATTGAGGTCTCTTTCGAAATTACAGATGATGAGACATTTGTCACAGCTACATTCTGTATAGATTCTAATTTCGATGAAGGCAGTTATGATATTCTCTATATTCCACCAGAACCTGTAAATGAATTTTGGATTAGTAGTTATTATGATGACTCAGAAGGTGGAAGGAGTGCATATTCTACAGGTCTATCGACAGGTGGAGATCCATCTTTGAGTAGTCAGTATATGGATAATTCAACATCCACCTTATCTCATCCACTAGATATAGAAGACTATCAAAATCCATACATTGTTTTCGATTATATGGTGGACGCTAATGAAGGTGAAGATTTCCTAGAATTCGAAGCTTTCGCGGGAGGTAATGGTTTAGCTTCAGAAATTTTCAGCGGTTCATCAGATGGTTGGGAATCTGCAATGATTGATATCACTCCAGGCGAGGGCGATTTAGAAAGTTTCAGCTTCACTTTCTCTAGTTCAGCACCATATCTCGGTATTTACTTTGAAGTTCACTATGACGTATTCGGCCCCGGCTCACCAGGTGACGAATTCCATGTTTATGGTAATATTCCAGAACTCGGTGCCGATGGGGACGGTTCTTGGAATTCTGATAATTCTGTTGTTATGGAGTCTGTAGGAGATAATCTTTACGGAGTGACTATCGATGTTTCAGCTTCTGCTGGTCAGGATATCGAATATCTCTTTTTGAAGAAGAACGGAGGTTCAACAGAGTATGAAGTTGAGAATGATAATAATTCTAATCCAGAATCTTATCGTAACGGTACTCTTCCTTCCGAAGGTAGTGTTGAGACTAACGCTACTTGGGGTAATCTCAGTATCAGTAATTGGACAGATATCGCTCCTCAAGATAACGGAATAGGTGCTTTTGTCGATGAAATAGAAATATTCGCAGAGATGTCATCATCAGTTTCTGTTATGATTTCTGCAGGAACAGATTTTGACGAAAATGATATGTGGGAGGATGCTAACGTACTAGGTACTTCATGGTCTTACGCTTGGTCTACTTCAGATTATGTAGATGGCGATCACTCAATAAAAGCCCAAGTTTGTTACGGGGACGTCTGTTTCGAAACCGAAGCTTCTTCGATTAGAGTAGATAATACAAGACCCCACAATCCAGACAGTTTCACTTCAAACATAGAAGTCAATACTTGGTCCAGTGTAAGTGACATTTATGTGGAGTGGTCAGGAGCTTACGATCTAAATGGAGAAATAGCAGGCTATTCAGCTATTTGGAATAAAGAATCAAGTAGTATACCTCCTGCAGAGATATCTACTACCGATTCAAATCTTTCCTTTACAGTTGATGAAACTGGAGAATATTATGTTCATATAAGAGCAGTCGATTCGACAGGTTATTGGAATAATTCTGTTTACACTATAGGGCCATTTAAGATAGATTTAACTAACCCTGAAGTATCTATCGATAGTCCATCCAATTATCAATATTTCAATACAGATACTATCACCGTTTCTTGGGGTGGTTCTGATGATCACAGCGGTGTTGATTACTACGAACTTTACGTTTACGATGCAGATGGTAATTTCGAATCTTACGAAGGCACCTTTACATGGAACACTCAGAAAACATTAACACTTTCTGAAGGTGTCCATTCTCTTCAAGTAATCGTTTATGATATAGTTGGTCACAGTACTGCTGATTCTATTATGGTAATAATCGATCTAACAGATCCTACAGTTGCAATCACATCACCTAATGAAGGGTCATATCATAATTCTATGCCAGTTTCTTTCACATGGGATGGTAGTGATTCGGGTACGCCATTATCTGATGTTGCAAGCTATGAAATTAAATTTGATGATGGTCAATGGTCTGCTCCAGACAATTCGAATTCTCATTCAGAATCTTTTTCAGATGGCACTCACACTGTTTCAGTTAAAGTAACCGATCTGGCCGGCAATCAATACGAAACTTCTTTAAGTTTCATAACAGATTTAACCAATCCTTCTGTTTCAATTTCTTCTCCTGAAGCAGGCTTTATTGTTAGCTCAACAACTCTTCAAGTTTCTTGGTCTGGTTCTGATGAAACTTCAGGTATTGATTATTATTCAATGAGTGTCAATTCAGGCCCATGGCAAAATTTAGGTTCAGACACTTCCTTCGACTTTACAGATTTATCTAATGGAGATTACACTGTTGATATTATGATTACAGATGTAGCTGGAAACTCTGCTTCAGATTCAGTTTCCTTCACAATCGATATATCTTCTCCCTCTGTATCCTTCACTTATCCTTCTGACGGTGCAGAATTTTCAGTTTCATCAGTAACTGTTACTTGGGATGGTAGCGATTCTCAAACTTGGTTATCTAGTTACGATATCAGGATAGATGAAGGTGTTTGGGAATCAGTAGATCTCGATATTGAAAGGACTTTTGCTAATCTATCAGAAGGTATGCACACTGTAGATGTCATGGTCTATGATGCTGCTGGCAATACTATGAATTCTACCGTTTCATTCGTTATTGATACTGTTTCTCCTGGTGCAGAATTGGAAGTTATGGATGAATTATATGGAACGGCCCCAATTTCAATCGAGTGGACAACTTACGATAATACTACCGGTGTAAGTCACACACTCATCAAATTCGATGACGGTGAATGGACTGATATGGGTATTCTGACCGAATCCCAAATTCCAGATTTACAAGATGGAATGCATGAAATTACAATAAGGGTAGTCGACAATGTTGACAATTCTTACGAAACTTCAGTGAGTTTCAATTTGGACACTACTGCACCCACATTAACTGCTGACATAGATATTCAATATCGTTTGGTTGATGAAGGGTTACCTGTTGAATTTAGTTGGGCTACTTCAGATGAAAATAGCGGTATAGATTATTTGGAGATACGCATATTCGGCACATATGTAGTTGAGGGAGTTACACAAACAGTCGATACTACGTTCGCCCCAGATTCCTCTCTTCAGGATTTCATTTTCGATTCAGATTATGAATTATACACCTATGGGGAATTCACAGTAACCATATCTGCATATGACGTAGCAGGTAATGTGCAAACAACAAGTATAAACTTCGAAGTCAAAGAGGGTGGCATTCAAAATATTGAATATTATCTCGCCGGTTTCCTTGGTGTAACTGTACTCATCTCTGCTTTAGGTACCATCTTTTCACGTAAGGATTGATCATTCTATTCTATTATAGATTCACCTTTCATATCGTGATTAAGGGTGTAAAAATATCCTATTTGTGCAGTGAAGACCATCGTCCATTCAAAAAAGGCCGTCCAAGCATGCACGCCGTGTAAATGATCAGGACCTAATGATTCATACATGAATAGTGGCTCCACCCCATCTGGTACAAAGTAGCCTAGAAGTAAGAAACTGGCATATCCTGCAAAATTCAATAACATTCTAAGTCTAATCAATTCTTTTGGATAGTTGTCTATGTTTCTTACTACTAATATGGCGATTGTTCCTAATGTCAGAACGAGAAAGAAATAAATTCCTGCAGTAAGTCCATGAGGAACTGCATATTTGTTCAAAGGAAAATTCACACACCAGATAAAAGATACAGTTGCTAATTGCGTCATTACAAACACCATCAAATTCGCTCTATGCCATTTTTTATCGGCATTCGAAGCGCGTAATTCCTTATCCCATTTTTCATATAACTTCAACCAGACTGGTATGGATAATATCCCGGCTAATGTTAATCCAAATGTCCATATCATTCCTTCAGGATTCGCATATTCATCTAGTTCTGATATGGTAGGTAACCAAGCTTCATGATGTCCATTCATTACTCCTATAATGTATGAAATCACGAGAGTTAGGAATGCAAGTAACAACATACAATTTAGAAGTTTTTGAGCTTCGCTTTGATTTCGATAGATCAACTTCACGAATTCTATATTCTATTAAACTGGTTTTAAGTCTTTATTGTATAGTTTCGCCTTCTAAATCATAGTTGAATGTATAGAAATAACTCATGTGTGCAATAAACACCATCAACCATTCGAATAGCGCAGCCATCCCATGCACTGCATGGTCATGATTATCAGCCCAATTCGAATCCGGGTCATTTATTGCTTCTATCATCTCTTCAGGAACAAAGGCCCCCATCAATATCATACAGGCATATCCTGCTACATTCATTCCTATCCTCATTTTAATCAAATCTTTAGGATAGTTGTCTATTTTTCTAACAATTAATATAGTAAGTGTTCCTACGCTAAGAATCAACCAAAAGTAAACTCCTGCTGTAATTCCATGAGGAACTGGATATTCGTTGAACGGTAAGTTTACACACCATATCAAAGATACAGTTGCAATCTGCGCCATTACAAATACCAACATATTTGCTTTCAGCCATTTTTTATCGGCATTCGAAGCGCGTAATTCCTTATCCCATTTTCTATATAATTTCATCCATATAGGTATAGATATTATCCCAGCAAAAGTCAATCCAAAAGTCCACACTCTCCCTTCTGGTTCATATTGATCCAATTCTGATATGAACGGTAGCCATGCTACATGATTCTTATTCATTACGGCCATAATATATGCTACCACAATCGCTAGAAACGCAATCAACAGCATACAATTCAGAAGTTTTTGTGCTTCACTTTGATTTCTATAAATTAATTTCACAAAACACCTATCTCCGTTTACGTGCTTTAAGTTTATGGATTATTAAATTTTCCAAATACACCCCACCCAGTCCACATTATCTTCTCATCAATCGCAATTAGTATGTAATATATGTTTGAGTAACCATCAATTACCTTTTCTACCAAACAGGGCAAACAATCATCTTCTAACCACTTCTCAATTATTTTTGCTTGAGGCATACGCAGAGTTTCTGCAACATTTTTTAATTCAATTAATCGTCTCTGTAAATCCGTTACAAATTCAGGCGAATCTCTCAGCGCTCTCGTTATGTGATTTATCTTAATTTTTTCCATATCAATTTCTGGATTTTCCATTTCTGTAAAACGTTCTTTTAGTGTTTTTTCTCCTAATATTTCCGTAGCACCCTCAAGCAAAAATTGAATAACACTCATTCGTTTTTCTTTATCCATTTTTCACCTCATTTTGATTTTTTTCTATATCCTTTATCATTCCCATAAATGTGTCATATTCATATTCATCTAACGACCCTCTTGATATAATTCTACGTAATGTAGTTTCTGCTCTATGCAATCTTCTTTCTGGATATTTCGTTTCTTTAAGTACATCTATAAATGAAGTTACCATTATTTCTATTTCTTTCTGTTTAATTTTTTTCGGTCGTGAAGGAAGTTTAAATTTATTTTTACGATTCAATTCATATAATAATATTCCAACTGCATGAGATAAATTCAGTATCGGTTTGTCTGGATTGGTGGGCACTCTAACAGCAATTTCACACAGGGACAACTCTTCTTTATACAAACCAAAATCTTCTCTCCCAAATATCAAATTTGGCTTCCGTCCGTCTAATTTACTTAACAAATCTTTACAATGTATTGGTGTACGATACCATCTTTTGTCCCCTCCTGGAATAATGCCACTCGTTCCAACATTTACTTCACCACCTGCTAACCCTTCCTTTAGGTCATCAAATCTTTGACTTTTTTCTAATATATGCTTACCAGATGTAGATCGGTGATAAGCTTCATCATTTATTTCACACCCGCCTATCAAAATCAATTCTTCAATACCAAAATTCCCCATTACTCTAGCAACCGCTCCAACATTTCCTGGGTGCTTCGGTTCAACTAGTATGATGCGTACCATTCTCTTCCTAAAAGAGGCCTAGTTTTAGAATTAAGTCCCTTTTCTATTATTTTTAGTTCTGAAAAAGCCTTATCTATACCATCTATGCCCAATTAATGGCATCGAACATTAAAGCAGTCATTCCGGCCGCAGGTTTAGGTACACGTTTTCTACCTTTAACCAAAGCTCAACCCAAAGAAATGTTACCTGTAGTAGATAAACCTACTATTCAGTGGGTTGTCGAAGAAGCTATTGATGCAAATATTACAGATATCGCTATAATTACAGGAAAACACAAAGCTGCAATTGAGAACCATTTCAATCCTTCTCCAGATTTAGAAGATTCCTTAAAACGCAGAGGCAAAGATGAAGATTTAGCAAAAGTTAAACAAGTTTCCAATTTAGCCAATATTACTTTCATTAGACAGGAATCACAGAAAGGTTTAGGGGATGCCATCTTATGTGCTAAAGATTTCGTAGGCGATGATCCATTTGCAGTTTTACTCGGTGACACTATCTGTGTAGGGGATCCAAATTGCACTAAAGGTTTAGTTGATATTTTCAATAATCATCATCAACCGGTTTTCGCTGTTGAAAAAATTGCAATGGAAGATACACGTCGATACGGTGTAATGTCTGGTGATAAAATAGAAGATTCTTTATTCAATGTCGATTCATTAGTTGAAAAACCAGAACCTTCTGATGCCCCTTCCAATTTAGGCGTTCTCGGTAGGTATATCTTCACTCCAGATATTTTCGATTATCAATCAGAAGTCAATGCAGGCGTGGGTGGGGAGATTCAACTTACTGATGCTATGAATATGACTGCACAAAGTAATTCACTTTTGGCATGGAAGTTTTCAGGCACAAGATTTGATATAGGTACTATGGAAGATTGGTTCAGATCTCATCTTATACTTTCCCATCAATACAAATGGAGTAAAGTTATCAAGGATATCTCGGAGGATTTTTGAATCGTTATCTAGTAACAGGTGGTGCAGGCTTTCTTGGATCACATCTATGTGAACGCCTCCTTAATGATGGAAATGCTGTTCTCTGTTTAGATGACTTTAGTACAGGAAATGAAAATAATGTTTCACATTTAAAATCAAATCCAAACTTTGATTTGGAGTGTCATGATTTGACAACACCATTTTTTCCAGAAAAAATAAATGGCATTTTCAACTTTGCTTCACCGGCATCTCCTGTGGATTACCAACATAATCCAATCAAAACCCTAAAAATGGGAACTTTAGCAATTTACAATGTTTTAGGAATGGCTAAAAGATTAAACATACCAATTCTCCATGCTTCTACTTCCGAAGTTTATGGTGATCCAGAAGTTCATCCACAATCAGAAGATTATTGGGGCAATGTAAATCCAATAGGTCCGCGTGCATGTTATGACGAAGGTAAACGAGTAGCTGAGTCACTGTTAATCGCTTATCAAGAACATGCAGGAGTCGATATTCGTATTGCAAGAATCTTTAACACATACGGCCCACACATGGACCCTCAAGACGGTCGCGTTGTTTCAAATTTTATCTGCCAAGCTCTTAAAAATAAACCAGTAACAATCTATGGTGATGGTCTACAAACGCGTAGCTTCTGCTACGTTGACGATTTAATAGATGGTATAGTTCGATTAATGAATTCTACTTATCAATCACCATTGAATCTGGGCAATCCTTCTGAATATAGTATTCTGGATTTAGCTAATATGGTCATCTCCCTTACCAATTCAGAATCTGAACTTATACACAAAGATTTACCGATTGATGATCCTAAAAGACGCAATCCAGACATTTCCCTAGCGAACAAAATCATTGACTGGTCGCCTTCAACTAGTTTAGAGGAAGGCTTGAAGAAAACAATACCTTGGTTTGATAAACTAATCTAAGATTCCTTCATTGCAGATACTAGTTCAGTCATCATCTTTTTTCCATCACCAAATAACATCATAGTTTTGTCATCATAAAATAAATCATTATCCACGCCTGCATACCCTACAGACAATGATCTTTTTACAATTACAACAACACGAGCTTTATCTGCATCTATAATCGGCATCCCTGCTAATGGCCCTTCACCTGTTCTAGCAGCTGGGTTAACAGTATCATTGGCACCCACAACTAAAGCAACATCACAATCACTCATCTCTGAGTTAATTTCTTCCATTTCAATTAATTTTTCATAAGGAACACTTGCTTCTGCTAGTAATACATTCATATGTCCAGGCATACGTCCAGCAACAGGATGTATTCCATATTTTACTTCACATCCATTCTCCTCTAAAATATCTGCAAATTCACGAACTTGATGTTGACATTGCGAAACAGCCATTCCATATCCTGGAATAATAACACATTTAGAGATTCCATCACATATCATAGCAACTTCTTCCGGATCCGAACCAACTTTTGTTCGCGTTACTTGCTCTTTATCTGAACCACCAAAAGATTTGAACAATACGTCTATCAATTGTCGATTCATTGCTTTACACATAATGTTTGTCAAAATCAAACCCGCAGCACCAACCATCGAACCTGCAATAATCAAAACATTATTACCTATAATAAATCCAGTAAATGCAGCAGCTACTCCTGATAATGAATTTAGTAAACTTACAACAACTGGCATATCTGCTCCACCGATTGGAAGTACAAACAAAATACCCAGAATACAAGAAAGTACAATGATTCCTATTACGTAATTTGAATTTTCAGGCTCTTCCATCGTCATATAAATTAGACCAACAATACCAATCAGGAATATTCCTTTAACGTAATTTAACCACTCAGGCCCCCATGTAGGAGTTCTATACCACGTTCCAAAAATTTCCACTCCACCCTTCAATTTCATCATGGCAAGCAAACTCCCAGTCAAAGTCATCCATCCAACTAAAGCAGAAAGGCCAATTGCAATCCAAGCAACTTGTAATTCTAAACCAGTAGGTATCTCACCACTATTTATTCTTCTAAAAACCTCAGATGCAGCAACAAGTGCACTAGCTGCACCACCAAATCCATTGAACAGAGCCACCATTTCCGGCATCCCCGTCATTTGAACTCTAACGGCCATTACATAACCGATAACTCCTCCAGTACTCAAACCTGCAATAATTAAAATAAAATTGTCAACATTACCAAAATCCATTTGGGCAATGGTAACAACTACTGCAACTAACATTCCTGTTGCACCGTATAGATTTCCCGTCGGGGCCGTGCGTGGATGTCCTAATTTTTTCAACCCCATTATGAATAATATAGATGCAACTAAGTATCCAACATCCCACATTGCTAAATCCATTATTTTCCTCTCCTTTTTCCAGCAATCATATTCAACATTCTATTAGTTACAGCAAATCCGCCAATCACATTAATCGTAGCAAGAATCAATGCAAAAAACGCTAACCAAGCAGCACGTCCAGGATCTCCGTCATTAAATTCAGTATTAGAAAAAATCAAAGCTCCAACGATCGTAATTCCAGAAATCGCGTTAGCACCAGACATTAGTGGTGTATGTAGTGTTGGAGGAACTTTTGTAATAAGTTCAAATCCTAAAAAAATAGCTAATGCAAAAACCGTTATCGATGCAATTAATGTTTCCAAATCCATTATTTAATTACCTCTTTCAATCTTTCTTGCTTTTTTTGAATTTCACCATTCGTAGTTACAAGAACCCCACCCATCCCTTTCACATAGAAATCAGACTCTTCTGAAGGCCCTATTAGAATTTCATCTTCCATATCTAAAATAAATTCCCCATCTTTCGATAATGAATTAACAAAATTCGCAACATTATTTGCATATAACATAGATGCAGTATTGGCTACTGTTCCAGGTAAATTAGATACTCCTACAATAACAACACCTTCTTTTTCTACAACTTTATCCATTTCAGATAATTCACAATTCCCTCCTGTATCTGTATTCATATCAACTATCACAGCTCCTTTTTTCATTCTCTTTACGGCATCAGCAGGAACGGTTATGGGTGCATCTCTACCGAATATACGCGCAGTGGTTATCACAACATCTGCATCTTCTGCAACTTTACAAACAGTTTCATTTACTTTCTGTATAAATTCCGGGGTCAAAGGTTTAGCATATCCACTTTCATCTTCAAAATCTTCCATCCCTTCTACTTCTATAAATTTCCCTCCTAAACTTTCTATCTGTTCCTTTGCGGCTAGTCTAACATCCGAAGCATACACTACCGCTCCAAGCCTTTTCGCAGTAGCTATGGCCTGAAGTCCTGCAACACCTGCTCCCATAATAACAACTTTAGCAGGTCTTACAGTTCCTGCAGAAGTCATCATCATTGGAAATAATTTGTTACTTTGTTGTCCCCCAAGAATTACAGATTTGTATCCTGCTAAATTATCCTGACTTGAATTTACATCCATTGACTGAGCTTTTGATAATCTACGAGGTATCATATCCATCGAACAAAGATTCACACCTTCTTTTGCTAGTCGTTTTACTATTTCATTCTCTCTAAACGGGTCTGCTAAACAAACAACCGTTTGACCATCATTCCATTTTTCATTTTCAGGAACTCCAATAGACATAATTATTTCAGAATCCATTACTTCATTTCGAGTAGTGACGTTTGCACCCTTTACTCTATATTCTTCATTTGAAAATCCTGCACTATTTCCTAATCCATCTTCCACTACAATCTCAAAACCATTTTTAGTTAATTTTGGGATAACATCAGGAACCATTGCAACCCTTTTTTCAGCTTCAGGTTCTTTAGGTATTCCTATTTTCATTTTTCACTCACTCTTTATCTCTTGCCTATTTCTCTGGCTATAACTAATCTTTGTACTTCTTGCGTACCTTCATATATTTGTGTTATTTTAGCATCTCTGAAAAATCTTTCAACAGGAAATTCTTTTGTGTATCCATACCCACCTAATATCTGAACTGCACGATCAGCCACCCACATAGCGGTATCGCCAGCACTCAGTTTCGCCATTGAAGCTTCTAATGTATGTCTAGGCATTCCTTCTTCGTAGTGCTTCTGTTTAGCCCAAGCAGCTCTGTACACTTGTAGTCTCGCTGCATCAATTTTATTCGCCATATCTGCTAAATAATTTCCTATTGTTTGATGTTCAAGTATCATCTTTCCAAACGTTTCTCTCTCTTTAGAATATTTCAATGCAGATTCATACGCCCCCTGAGCAATTCCCAATGCTTGAGCAGCAATTCCAACTCTAGAATTATCAAGAGCATTCATAGCAATTGAGAAGCCCTTTCCAACCTCACCCAATACGTTTTCTTTAGGCACTTTACAGTTTTTCATTAAGAGTGTACAAGTATCAGATGATCGAATTCCAAGTTTATCTTCTTTTTTACCAACTGAAAATCCATCAAACTCTTTTTCAACTATAAATGCAGTTATTCCTCCATGTTTCTTTTTACCATATTCAGCATCACCCACATGTTTAGCAAATAAAACAAAAATATCTGCCGATGCTCCATTAGTTACCCACATTTTTTCACCGTTCAAAATAAAATCCTCATTTTCTAAATCTGCCTTTGCAGTCATAGCCGCTGCATCCGTTCCAGAACTAGCTTCACTTAGTGAATACGCACCAATACATTCTCCAGTTGCCATTCTTGGCAGGTACTTCTTTTTCTGTTCCTCTGTTCCATGAAGTGCAATTGTCATTGCAGACAATCCAACGTGCACAGCAAGAAAAACTCCCAATGATGGATCAACTCTAGAGAGCTCTTCTATTACTATAGCTTCAGATATATCATCTATTTTTTGCCCACCATATTTTTCAGAAATAGTCATACCAGCAAATCCCAATTCTGCCAATTTTTTGAATTCTTCAATAGGTGGAATTTGCTCTTCATCTCTTTTCATGGCAGTTTTCAAAACTTCAGTTTCAGAGAATTCACGTATAGTTTCTCTTATCATTTTCTGTTCTTCTGTTTCTCTAAAATCCATTATTCACCTACCAATTTGATTATGGCTTCTGCAGGTTCCCCATCACATTCTTCTAGAGTTGAGATTGCTTTCTCTCTTGAAACGCTAGTTTGGGACATCACTAATTCTATGTCTTCTTCAGGTATTCCCTCATCTTCATTTTCTACTTCATTAGGTTCCCCAACTACTTGGTATGTTTTTTGCCCCATCATATCCATGATAGTTACAGATGGCCGGTCAAAGACTAATGTTTTTTCTGGGGTTTCAATGGTTACTTTGGTCGCATCTATCTCTTCAGTGGCCTTTTCTAATTGTTTCTGAAGCTTCTTCATCATCCGCGGATTCATTCTTCCCATGCCCGGTATCATAATATCTAAAATAACAATGCCAATAAAAGAAACTATCCTGCCTTGTATCTTAGTAAACAAGCCACTTTTCCTAGTCCTTCTAACATCTGCCCTCCTTCATGATGGTTGGATATTTCCACAATTTCAATTCTATTTCTTTCACACAATGCAAGCATTTTAATTCCCTTTTTTTGATGTATTTCCGTATCTAACATTATGACCTTTTCAACAGAACCATTCTCTATTTTATCTTTAACTTCATTCCACCCATATGTTGCAAAATCTTTGTAAATTGATGTTTTTAATTCTTCCATTATCGTCAATTCTTTTTCCAATTCTATCGTTTCCATTTTATTTGTTATTTTACCACTTTTAAGTGCTTCGTTAATTCCATTCATACCGCCCTGACCAACTGTGTCAGTTTGATATCTATTAAACAATTCAGAATCCTTTTCTTTACACACTCTTATGAAATCTTCTTTTGGAAATCCAGGCCCCAATATTATCAAAGTTTCTCCGGAACTATAAATTTCCTTTAACTGTTCAACACCTCTTTCAAAGAATGATTTCTGAGTTTCACCACCCTTTCTTTTTCCCCCACCAGCTCTGTTAATAGTTTTTAATTCCCTAAGTCCGAACGTTCTTAATTCTGCAAATACTATTGCGTCCGTTTCCACATTTATTGCTATAGCTCTAAATGATGCCTTTTTGGCTTTTACAAACATCCTTTCATGGTGTGGCATCCACGCTTTTTTTCCGAGAACAAAATCATCTCCTGCTTTAAGTATCAATGAATGATAGTTCCCAACATCTTGCACGCCTTCTATTATTTTTCCATGACATCTGAATCTTTGATCAAAGTTCTGATATTCTTTATCTTCAACTTTTATAGTTAAATTCATCTTCTTTTTTACCCCTCTTTCAGATCTTATTTTGTCTGCTTGTTTAGATTCTCTTCGTTCTGTAAAAGCCGTCACCGTATCTTCATTCTCAATTATCAGATTTAAATAATATAAATCATCGGGATGCTGTAACCAAACCTTTCGACTATTCGTGTCGTTCTTTCGAAATTTCAATATGTACCTTCAAGCTGCTACAGCAGCAGTGATACTCAGATATTCTGTTAATTCTTTGTATCTATTTCTTATTGTAACTTCGGTAACCCCTACCGTGTCCGCTATAGCTTTCTGAGTTTTGCGTTGATTATAAACTACAGATGCTAAATATATCGCAGCAGCCGCAACTCCAGTTGGTCCTCTTCCTGAAGTCAATTCAGATTCAGTAGCTTCTTGAAGTATTTTTATTGCTGCATCTTCTACTCTACCAGATAATCCAAGTTCACGAGAATATCTAGTTATGTATGAAACAGGAGATGCTGGCATTAGATTCAATCCCAATTCTCTCGATATGTATCTGTACGTTCTTCCAACTTCCTTTTTAGTTGCGTTAGATGCTTTAGTTATTTCGTCAAGCGTTCTAGGAACTTCACATTGTCTACATGCCCCATAAAGCGTCGCAGCAGCCACACCCTCAATTGATCTACCTCTAACCAGATTTTTCTGCACAGCCTTTCTATAAAGCATAGCAGCAGTTTCTCTTACTTGTCGCTGTAATCCAATTTTAGAAGCCAATCTATTTAATTCATTTAATGCCAATGCTAAATTTCTATCTGCAGAATTATTAGCTCTAGTTCTATTTTGCCATTTTCTCATTCTGTATAGTTGTGAACGGTTTTTTGATGGGACTACATTTCCATATGAATCTCTATTACTCCAAGCTATATCTGTTGACAATCCTTTATCATGAACTAGAGGATTCATAGGTGAACCACCTCTAGCTCGTCTCTCATTTTGTTCAGCATCAAATGCACGCCATTCAGGTCCTTGATCTATTTGATTCTCATCAATCACTAAACCGCAAGTTCTACAAGTCAACTCGCCTCTTTGGTAATCTCTTACTAAATGTTCCGATCTACATTCTGTGCATTTAATTTGTTCTTCTAGTTCTATATCTTTAGAAATTTCAGGTTTAGTCATAAGTTGAACCTCAACAGAATACCCAATTGGAAAACGGTTATAAAAATTCGCCTGAAGTTTAAGCAATTGTACACCAAATAGTTTATACCTCGCAATTAGCAATACAATTACAATGGAAGAACTGAATTCCTTTTTAAAGTCAAAAGGGTGGTCAATCAAAGATTACAAACATGATGGCCTTTCTCATATATTTCATATAGCACTACCAGATGATTTTGAATCTAAATTTGAAGATTTAAGAATCGAATTAAAATCCAAAAGTTTTCCAGAACGCTTTTCTCCAATTGTAAGGGAGGTTGGTGGAGAGGCTCTTTTAATTTTACTTCCAAAACCGAATCAATCCTTCAAGAGTCAACGAACTAATGTTTATCTTTTCCTCGCTACAGTTTTTACCACTATGTGGGCCGGGGCTCTCATGTATGCTGGCTATTCTAACTACGAATCGGAGTCAAGTTGGTTTCTATTCACAATTTTTCTCGAACCTAGACTTCTATTAATGGGATTTTTGACATTTTCAATTCCACTATTGACAATATTGGGTGTGCACGAATTCGCTCATTATTTCTATGCTAAAAAACACAATCTAGATTCTTCATTACCATTCTTCATACCATTCCCTCCTCCATTTTTGTTGGGCACTATGGGTGCCATGATATCAATACGTGAACCAATACCTAATCGTAAAGCTCTTTTCGATGTCGGTGTCAGTGGTCCAATTGCAGGATTTATAATCGCTATACCAATCACGCTTCTCGGCTTTTTATTAACTGAAATGGTAAAAGCTCCAGTACCTGAAGATACTGGAAGTGTTTACTACTTAGGAACTCCTATAATTTGGTCTGCTCTGATATGGGTTGCCGTTAAAATAATGCCACTTTCAGGTGCATATTTGACCCATCCAGTAGCATTTGCAGGATGGGCTGGCTTTCTAGTTACAGCAATTAATTTATTCCCAGCAGGTCAATTAGATGGAGGGCATATATCACGTGCACTCCTAGGAAACAAATCCAAATATTTTTCTTATCTCACAATGTCGATGTTGTTTTTCTTAGGATTTGTAGGTATTCCAGGTATAGTCGATCCATATTTTGGTTGGTTAATTTTTGGAGTCTTAATTTTTTTTATGGGGATACTTCATCCTCCCCCTTCTGAAGAAATCACACCTTTAGATTTTAATAGAAAGATAGTAGGTGCTTTTTCCGTATTGATGTTGATTGTATGCTTCGTCCCTTCACCACTCATGGTGGGAGAAAGTCCATTTGATATAAGTATAGAATCTTCCGATTCCGAATTTACTACCGCTTCCAATGCTTCTTTCGAAATGATAGTTTGGCTGAACAATACAGGTACAGTCACAGATAATTTATCACTCAGCTTTGTTCATAATGAATCTTGGTCTGTTTCTTTATCTAGCTTTACAATTTGGTCTGTAAATGATACTCTTTTAGCTTCCGATTCAAATTTTTCAAGTGATGTTTTCTATTTCGATAATGAAACTAATATTTATTCCTTGAATCTATCAGCTTCTGATTATTCCAATCTCACGTTAGTAGTGACAGTTCCAGAAGAGGCTATTGATGATTCTTATACAATTAAAATTAAAGTTTCCGGACGCAATGAGGCTTTATACACGAAAGCTATAGTGGTAATCGTAGAGGATTGATGAAAGTACTCGAAGGCAAGGTATGGATTACAGGACAAGGTCTAACTAATGCTTGTGTCGGCATCAATGATGATGGTTACATAGGTGCAGTTAAAAAAATTCTAAAGGGCGATGAACATACAACCACTTCCGATGTCATTCTGCCGGCAGCTACAGATATGCATGTACATTTCAGAGACCCTGGTAATCCCGAAAAAGAAGTTTGGGCTACCGGCTCAGCAGCCGCAGCGTGTGGCGGTGTGACTGCTGTTGTTGATATGCCCAATACAACCCCTCTAACTAATAGCCCTACTAATTTTACAGATAAAAATAATCGGGCCTTATCGAATTCGGTAGTCGATTTCGGTCTAGGGTTCTATGCCTATCCTGGAATCAGTAAAGAATCTTGGTTCACAAAAACCTATCCTGCTTTTTGGAAGCTATATCCATATAATTTCAGTTGGCCAGAATATCAATCAACTGTAAATGAAGTAATAAGTAACAGCTCACGCCCCATAGTTATACATGGCGAACACCCAGACCATATTTCTTACGAAACACTTTCAGCTTTATCTGATCATACTCATAATAGATCAAATGCAGAAAAACTATGCTTGGAAGGAATGCCCAATTCAAGCTCTTTACATGTAGCCCATCTCTCTACTCAAGAAGGTTTGAATGTATTGCCATCACAGGCCACCTCTGAGGTTTGCCCCCATCATCTTTTACTCAATTTAAGTTGCGAACTTGGTATCGAATGCAAAGTCGACCCGCCTTTACGAGAAAGAAATGACAACACAGCTCTTTACAATGCATTAAGAAATGGAAAAATCGATATTTTAGCAAGCGACCACGCTCCACATTTAATGTCAGAGAAGGTAAGCTCAGATCCACCTTCTGGAATTCCAGGTGTAGAAACTATGATTCCTTTGATGTTGAATGAAGTGGCAGAAGATAGATTATCTCTTGATAGATTAGTAAGTGCAATGGCAGAAAAACCAGCTGAAAGATTGGGCATTCAAAGAGGAAAATTAATTCCAGGCAATCCTGCCGATATAATTACAGTAGATTTAAAAAATAAAACAAAAATATCTTTGGAAAATCTTCATTCTAAAGCTAATTGGACGCCGTTTGAGAATTGGGATGCTATATTCCCTTCAAGAGTTTTTAGACGCGGTCAAATAATAGCTAAAGATGGCGTATTGCAGGAAGAGAATGGAGGAGTCTCAATTTTTCCTCCTACTTTGTAATATTCATTATTTCTTAGTTGATTTCTGTATAAGGATAACTTTATTAACGGATAATAAGGAAACAGTTAAGTCATGAAAAAGACGAAGTATTTCGGAGCTGTTCTTTTTTGCATAGCATTTTTTTCTGTTTTACTAATTACAGATAATGCAGAATCCGAATCCGTTGATTTATTTTTAGAAGGTAATCTCGCTTTGAATACAGGAAATTTAAATCCAGATCAACCTTCTTCTGCATCTAGAAATAAAGCATGTAATAATGCAGAAGATCAAGAATATCCAAATGCTACTAATGGGGAATACAAATATTATGATGTGGCCTCTTGGGAATCAAATTTTGCTTATAATAAAGGAGTAATTTTTACAGGCGAAGAGGGGTCATTCGATATTTGGGTATCTTCAAGCAAAGTAGATGAATTCCGCCTTAGGGCTATAATTTACATTTACATAAATAACGGATATACTGAATTGGCAACCGTTGAAATAGAAGAAACTGCACCACCTGGTGGAAGTTTAGAGGGGGAGTATCTCATATCTGGAACATTTTACGTTAATCCCGAAGTCATTCCAGATGATTATGAAAGTATATCTCGTTTAGGCATCGAGTTGGAAAGTAGCATTACTTGGACTAATACTACTTGGTCTGGAGAAGCAAATCCAAGAGAAGCTTCCGTTCTCTGGGATAGTTCAAGTCTGAATTCTAAAATGCAAGTCGATATTTCTTACATGTTTTTTGAAATCGACAGTATGGAAAATGAACGCGTTGATGACTTTGGCGAAGATAATCTTCAGTTATCTTTCTTTATACACAACTCATTTGGAGCTAGCTATACAGATGCTGAAAGTGGCACAATCTCAATTTCTGATTTTAGTTCACCTTCTTTCCGAAACAGTTTCGATGCAAAATCAAGCGGCAGTTCTCGTACCATCTTGAGTGCAAATTGGTACTATCAAGACGATAACGCCCTTGAGAAAAATTACACTTTGGTAATCACTGCAGAAGATAGTATCTCTAATAAAGATTGGTCTTTTGTTACTAATTACTATCTTTTAGTGGATATTTTTTCGGTAGATATAACTAGTGAAGATAATGAACGAACATTCGTTATGAATCCAGGTTCTGAAATTAGTTTCGACGTATCTGTAATCAATAACGGTAATAGTTTCGATATTGTAGATTTAGAAACAGACAGCTCATCTTCTGGGTGGAATATTGATGTCGATGGCTCTAGAACTATAGAATTGGATCAAGGGGATTCAGAACTCATTTCAATTTTTGTTTCTTCACCTTCTAGTGCATCTGGTGGGGAATCTACTACTATCACTATATCTGTGATATCTGGAGGCAATCCTTCTGAAACTGCAGATATAGATTATTCTTTATCTGTTCGAGAAACGGGCATCCAAGTTACACCTTCTACATTCCCCAATTCTATACCCATTAATCCTTATAATCTAGAAAACAATTTATTTCATTATCCTTTCAGTGTTAAGAATACAGGAAATGGTGCAGATACTTACTCCTTTTCAACCTCAGTAGGGGGTGGTTGGTCAATTTCTGTTTATGACGTTTCAGGAGGTAGTTATACTGATCTTCTCACTATAGATGAAGATCAAACAGCCAATTTAGAATTAGTTATCGATATTAAAAATGCAGAACATGACGATTCTGCTTCTTTTTATCTAAAAGTAATTTCTTCTAATTCGAACGGTCGGGTTTTTTTCGAAGCAGCTGATTCTTCCTTTGTTATTGAAATTCCACCCGAAGAAATAGTCAATCTTGCTATTAGTTCTCAAGATATTAGTTTGAATCCATCTCCTCCAGTTCAAGGATTGCCTTTAGAATTTACTGTAACAATACATAATACAGGCGGTAAATCTTCAGGTTCTTTTCAAGTACAATTATTCTTCGGAGCTAGAGTTGAAGATACACAATTAGTTTCTGGCATTTCAGGTTTTAGTGAGACTGAAGTTATTTTAACTTGGGCAATTCCAAGCGCAGGAACCCAATCTTTACAAATTAAAGTCGATACCGGTTTTAACATAGACGAAGGGCCCTTCGAAGATGATAATTCCTTAATATATACTGTTGAGATTATGGAAAATCCAAACCCAAATCCAGATTCTGATGATTCCTTTACTCCTTCTGTTTCATTGACTACCGCAATACCTTTTGTTTTATTAGGTTTAGTAGTCGCAGCCATAGTTTTCCGTTATACTATAATGAGAAGATAAGTTATCATCATTCTTATTTTTTTTATTTTATTCACCAAAGCTTCTTAACAAAGCTGTTAAGTTCTATAACGAAGCGGGGTGGGGTAGCTAGGAAATCCCGTCGGGCTCATAACCCGGAGATCGGTGGTTCAAATCCACCCCCCGCTACCAATCTTCGTTTGTTTGCAATAGTTTCTCTTATATCTTAGCCACGTCTATGTTATTTGTTGAGAGAGCAACTAGAGCATACGGCAGATGTTGGAATCGAAGTAAATTCAGATAGTTTTACAGAGGCGCTTTCCGAAGCTTGCTTAGCGTTAACTGAAATTATAACTGGTGGAAATCTAGTAAATTCTTCAAAGACGATAAATTTCAAAATATCTTATTCTGATACAAGCCATTTACTCGTTGATATTTTAAATGAATTACTCGTTTTATTCGATTCAAAAAATTTTCTTCCGGGCAAAGCGCAGATAACACTTTCGAACTCCGAAGCTTCTATTTCTTTATCTGGCGATAACTATTCTCCTGAAGAACACGGGTATGGCGTAGAAGTCAAAGCTATTAGCTATCACAATCTAGAAATAACGGTTGGACCACCTTCTCGCATAGTTTTTATTCTAGATTTGTAGCATAAGTTAACAATAAATTAGAGTTCGTAATTATCTTTACATGTCATGGCCTTGGATAGCTTACAATAATGGCAAATCAGCCACTTTAGATTTTTCAGAAAATCGCTTCGATTTTAAACACGGAGAAACTTTTATCATACCTGAAGGCGACGACCCATTACTAATATGGGATATGCGAGGCATCATCAAAAATCGCCCAGACCCATCCACTTTACCTTTAAATCCTAAAAGAACCGTTTTCGTTGATTCGGGTTCTTTTTACGGCGAAGATATAATTGATTGTATAATGGCAGATAGGGGTGAAGTAATCCTTTCCTTAAGAAATTTAAATGGCTTTGATGAATTAAGTATAGCTTTAGATTTTGCTGAAAATTTGATTATAGGCATCGATTACACAGATTCAGTTTACGCCAAAAATAAGGATTTTTCCAATATGTCCTTAATCGATTTAATAAATCGTTTACAAAATATGAATATCAATAGATTTTTAATAACTATTTTGGGTAGCAATCCTCCTTCATTACCAAATTTAATACTCGACAACTCCGATTTTTATTTTGCAAAAATAGATAAAAATATAACAGTTCCTTACGGTTCAAAGGGAGTGTTTGAACTTGTCTGATACATTATTCAATCAACTTTTGTCAGTCATAATCAATAATTCAGATATGAAGAAGACAGAAATTATAAAATTAATAAATAAAAATCAATCAAAACATCGCGGAATTCTCCCAGAAGTAGAGGTGCTCATATTGGCTAGAACTTTGGATATAGAAATTACTAGCTTCATAACTAAAATCGAAGATAGGATAATCGAAAAAGCATCTAGAGGTATTTCTTGATATACGTCGGTATAGATGATACAGATTCGTTAGAAGGGGGGTGTACTACCTATTTATCATCTAAAGTAATAGATGAACTATCTGACTTATCTCTAATCGGAGAGCCAAGATTAGTTCGTCTTAATCCAAATGTACCATGGAAAACTCGAGGTAACGGAGCCATAGCTCTCACCTTCAAAAATAATACATCTATTACAGATCAAGAGATTTTAGATAGAATTTTACAAATCGTAAAATCCGAATCCCATCCTTCATCTCAGCCAGGAGTAATCGTTTCTAGAAAGAAGCTCCCAATGAATCTGTATTGGAAAGGTGTAAGAACAATTCTATCCAAGGACAAAATTATAAAATATATTAAAGAAACGACTTTCAAAGGTTTACGAGGTGGTCGAGGTTTGATAGGTGCAGCGTGCGCTATCGCCTGGGATTTTACAAAGTCAGATACAACCTATGAACTTTTAGCATATAGGAAAAAAAATAAATGGGGTACAATTAGGAACATATCTAAATCCCAAGTCAATATAGTTTCAAAATTCGATGGGGTTTTTAGTTGCATGGACGGCGATGGAAAAATCTCAATGGTACCTCATTCACCCTGTCCGGTTTTATGGGGTTTACGAGGAACAAAATCAGATTCATTATTGAAAGGATTAGTTCATTTAGGTCCCGAAAAAGCAGAAAAAAGTCTACTCTTTTTAACAAACCAAGGCTCAGATGATCATCTACAAGAAAAATCACTATCCAAACTCGAAGATGGCATTTGTATAAAGGTAAGGGGCAAAGTCCATTCAACTCCATATTCAATTAAAGGGGGTCATAGATTTTTTGATTTAATTGACGATAATAATCTTACAGTTACTTGCGCTGCATACGAACCTTCTGGAGATTTTCGAACAAAAGTCGATAAACTGATTCAAGGAGATGATATTATCGTCTGTGGCAGTTTAAGTCATGAAACTCTAAACCTTGAAAAATTCAAAGTTGTTAGATTTGAAAATAGATATGTTAAACCACCGAATCCTTTGTGTAATAAATGTCATACAAGAATGCATTCTACTGGTAAAAATTCAGACTACAAATGCCGCATCTGTAGTACCAAACTTCCAAAACCGGCTTACAAATCTGTTTTACCAGATTTAGATACTTGTTGGTATGAACCGCCATCATCTGCACGACGCCATTTATCTAAACCTGCAGCACTTATGGATTAATAATTTATGAATAAAAATGATGAAAATAGTATTCTCCCTTATTTTTCTTTAATTATTGCTATGGTGGCTATATCTTTTTCAGCTATTTTTATTAGATGGGTCGATAAGGATATCAGTCCTCTAGTTGTTGGTGCATATCGTCAAACCTTCGCATCATTTATCTTTATACCATTCTTAATGAAAGATAATTTTTCAGAAATTAAAACTTTGAAGAGAACAAGCGTAACGCAGATGTCATTGGTCGGTATCGTTTTGGGTTTACATTTCGGTTTTTTTATTTCTTCTGTAACAATGACCTCTGTAGCTGCCGCCACATTACTTGCCACCTCTCACCCTCTTTTTGTTGTTTTTTTTGGTTGGCTATTACTCAAGGAACGGGTTTCACAAAAATCCCAAATAGGTATACTTCTAAGTTTTATTGGAATCTTAATTCTTTTCAGTGGTGAACTGATTTATTATTCCGGCTCTTCTCAAGGTAATCTTTTTGCTTTAATTTCAGGCATATTAGCTGGGATTTATTTCTTAGCAGGCAGAACTATTAGATCTTCTATATCACTTCCTACTTACGCATTTATCATTTATTCAATAAGTGCCATAACACTTTGGTTTTCTGTATTTTTAACACATGCAGACTACTATCCAATTCCTAGAAGGGACATTGGAATATTTTTATTGATGGCGTTTGTACCAACACTCTTAGGTCACACTTTACACAATTGGGCATTAGGTTATCTACCTGCTTACATCGTTTCTGTAACTTTATTGGCCGAACCTTTCGGAGCTTCTCTATTAGCTTGGCACTTTTTCGATGAATTACCAACTATCTGGGTAATTATTGGAGGGGCCATCTGTTTAGTGGGTATTTTTATTACTCTAATTTCAAAATCGAAGTCCCAAGAAACAATTTCAACTGTTCAAGATTCGTGACAAAAGATTAAATCAAGCCCCCAAATCAACTCAAAGGTAAAGACTTGGCTGAAATATCATTCCTGAGGGGAGAAGAATTAAAATTAAAAGCGAAACCGCATCTTCTATCTTTTCTACATCTTTATTCAATTTTTGGTTTTCTAATTCTTTGGGGTATTGCTTGTTTTAGAATTTTAAATGCAGTCATTAGTCAAGATTGGTTAGATAATCATACTACTACAGCTGAGCTTCTAACTAACATTTGGCCCAATGCAATTACATTATTAGGTATAATTTGTTGGTCTTTAGGCTTATTAATATTTGGTTTCTTATGTAGATATCTTTACTTAGAAACTGGAGGCCAATCAGTTTTTCGTTTTTGTATCTTTGTAGTCATTTTAGGAGTTCTAGGGCTCGTTCTATTCGGTAAATTTTTCGCCGATAACCGAGAAGACACTTTCAATTTTTCCAAATATTTTTTACCAACTTTAACTATTTTATTGGGCATTGCAGGTTTATTTTTAGTTAACTATTATCGACTCAGTTTTACTTATTTTTTGACAAATATTAGGATTATTCTACAAAGTGATTTTTTCATGTCAAAAGATGAAAGACAAGTACGATATAATCATATAGAGGACATAAAATTATCTCAAAGTATTTTCGGCCGTTTATTCGGTTTTGGCACAGTCATTCCATTAACTGGTACTGGGTTGGGTACGGGAACTGATGAAGCTATGTTGGCATCAGGTGTAGGTTCTGGAAGTGATAAGATGTCACTAGGTTTCATGGGCGGTCTCAAGAAAACATCAAGAACTGCAAGACATAACCCTCATGATACGCTGTATGGGGTTTCAAAACCTTCTCATGTGAGGGATATTATTACTGAAAATATTCAATCTGATACAGGTGTTGAACACCTTAAACGCATTGAAAAATTATTGGACAGCGACGGTAACGGAGTTATCGACGCATTAGAAAATTCCAAGTAATTTCTATTTCAAATTATGAATATCTCAGGATAATTCCCGCTTCTTTAAACATATCATTAGCAAGGTCAAAATCCTCTTTCCATCTTTCAGGTATTTCTATTCCTGCCGGAGAGATAACTTCCACAATACCTGCTTGTATGAGTGATCTTGCACATCTAGTACAAGGTGGCCATGTAGAGTATGCAACACATCCTTTCAACGATAGTCCAACTCTGGCTGCATGCATTATGGCATTTTCTTCAGCATGACATGTTAGGGGGTATTTTATTTCTCTATTATTCAACCTTTCATTCGAATCGTCAATCCCTCTGGGCAGTCCATTGAATCCTGTACTTCTTACTTCTCTATCTTCACCAACAATCACACAACCAACTTTGGTAGATGGATCTTTACTCCATTCAGATATATGTTTCGCTAGTTCTAGAAACCTATCATCCCATTTTTTACTAATACTCATCTTATTTCTCCTATCTAGGGGGGGTTTTTACGCCCACCTTTGGACACCGCATTTCTAATGTACACTCACCACACAAAGGCTTTCTCGCATCACAGACTCTTCTTCCATGCCAAATTAAATGATCTGCCCAATCTATCCAATATTCATTCGGCAGTATTTTCATTAAATCCCTTTCTACTATTCCTGGACTTTTTCCTTTAGATAATCCCAACCGTTTTGAGATTCTAAATACGTGTGTATCTACTACAACACCTTCAGCTTTTCCAAAAATAACACCCAAAACTACACTCGCAGTTTTCCTTCCAACTCCCGGCAGTTTTACTAATTCTTCCATATTATTGGGCACTATTCCTTCATATTTATCAACAATCATTTTACAGGCGCTTTTGATATATCTTGCTTTAGAATTATAATACCCAGTTGGTCTAATATCCTTACCCAATTCCTTTAGTGTCACCTTTGTAAAATCATTTACAGTTTTATATTTTTTGAAAAGTTTTTTTGTTACTTTGTTAACTCTTTCATCAGTACATTGTGCAGATAATATCGTCGCTACAAGAAGTTGTAAAGCATCTTTATGTACTAAAGCACATTCAGCCCATGGATATAATTTCTTTGCTTCTTCAAGAATTTCTAGAGCATTTTTACGCTTATCTTTTCTAGATTTTTTTACCAAATTATTTATCCTTGTATTCGGGTTCTCTTTTTTCAACAAACGCACGCACGCCTTCTTTACCATCTTCAGAAACAAAACATTCAACAAACAATTCTCTTTCATTTTTAAGTCCCTTTTCTAGAGGTTTAGATAATGCACTGTTAACAGCACTCTTTGCACGACTCAATGCAAATGGAGATTTTTTTGCCATATTTTCCGCTATCTTTTTTGTAGCATCTTCTATTTCTTCGCTAGGGTATACAAAATTAACAATACCATATTTTTCTGCTTCAACAGCATCTATCATTCTACCTGATAAAATCAACTCCATTGCTCTACCAGTGCCAATCAATCTAGGCAATCGTTGCGTACCTCCTGCACCAGGTATGATTCCCAAATTAATTTCACCTTGACCGAATTTAGATATTTCTGATGCAACTCTCACGTCACAAGCCATAGCTAGTTCCATTCCTCCACCTATACAAAAACCATCTATCATGGCAATAACTGGTTTTTTCAAATTGAATATAATTTCAGTTATCCCCCATCCTCTTTCCATTTCTTCAGTATCTATTCTTTCAGTACTAGCAAATTCTTTCAAATCTGCACCAGCACTAAATGCTTTACATTCCGAACTTGAAAGTATTATAATTCTTATTTCTTTATCTTCTTCTAATTCTTTGAAAGCATTTACTAATTCCTTTCTAGTATCTGCACTCAATGAATTTAATTTCTCAGGACGATTTATTACAATTGTACCGATTCTATTTTCTTTTTGGATTAAAACATTATTATTCATTTCTATCTCCTATGTATTCTAATATTTCTAATAGATTTTCCTCTTTAACATGATGCGTTGCCTTTTCAATAACTTTCGAATTTTTAGTATTTACTGCAATACTAATTTTGGCAATTTCAAACATTCCAATATCAACTTCTTCATCTCCAACAGCTACTACTTCACTTTCTTTAATATTATTTTCATCCAATATTTTTCTAAGAACAGCTCCTTTATCTCTACTATCTAAATTAATTTTTCCATATATATTGCCATTTTCATCTTCTAGAAGATCATTTGCATAATATTTGTCAATTCCCAATTCTTTAGAAATTCTATTAGCAAGGTGAGTTATTCCTCCAGAAATAATTATAGGCTCAATTCCCATTTTTTTAATTTCGGATATCAACTCTTTAGCACCATTTCTTATTTTTACTTTATCTAAAACCGTATTTATTTTTTCAATATTCAAATTCTCTACCTTTTCATTCCAATTTCTTATATCATAATCTACAAATTCTTGATCAGTTATCTCTCCATTCATATACCGTTTCAACATGTTGCTACTATCTATTCCAAATTCTTTATTCAATGTTGCCCATGATGATTTAGTTTCGATTAACGTTCCATCCATATCGAACGCAACCAGTTTAGTATTTTTATTCATCCTATTCCAGAATAAAATTGATTTTCCGTTCCCTCTTCACGATCCAGCATCATTTTCATCTGTTCTTGAGACATAGTATGGGCTCTTTGCGCCATCTCATATGATTCTTTTGCCCCTTTCCCTTCCATTATTATTTTGTATTTCATTCCTGAATATACTTCTGCATGCTCCCCTTCATTAGTGAATATAACTAGCAATTCCATTTCCGGATTAGATTGAAATTCAACATCTTCGAATTCTTCTATCTTTTCACAATCTGGCATGAAAATTTTTATATTTTTTGCTCTAAACATATTGACCTTCAAGGATGTGAAGCAAAAAAACTTTGGTACATTAAATTAAAATCAAGTACTGTATATGGTTACAATGCTATCTGGTTTATGCTTTCATTGTAAAAAGCCGACCACTTCTTTTTGTTCTACCTGTAATTCCATTGTCTGTTCTTCATGTCAAAATGAACACGATTGCGAGGTAAAACTTTGATAACTCATGAAATTACAGTGTCTGATTGCAAGCTACTAATTTTATCCACAATTAGGGGTCTCGTCAGAGAATCTAAAGATGTCAAATCCGAAGTTGAAAATTTCTCTCCAGAGGTGATAGCATTAGGAATAAGTCCCGGAGAGTTAGAAGATCTCTCAAATTGGGATGGCGAATTGTTTGATATTTCTAGCATGCAAGAGATTCACGGATTATTTTTATATGATTTAGTGGGCAAAGATCAAGTAAGATTACCTCCGCCCTCATTTACTACAGCTATCGAATTAGGGATAAAAACGGAATCTTTGGATATGAACGAAGAAGATTTTACTGAGGCCTTCAATAAAATTTCAGCTTGGCAGCAATTCAAATATTCCAGACTCCATCAAAAACTACGTAGTGATGGTTTAGAAGCAAAGACTCCTGAATCATTCATCATGGAACTCGATGAAAAAATTTGCAGTATAGCTGGCTACGCAAATTTAGAAAAATCAAAGGAATTTCACATGTCTGAAAGATTACGTAATATCTGTTCCTCTAATTCTAAAGTTTTAGCTATAATTGATTTTCCACGAGTTCCAGGAATCCTAAAAGCTTTGGAATAAGGTTATTATAAGAACCTCTAACAGATATTTGCTTGGGCTTGTGAGGTAGCTTGGAATCCTGCTGGGCTTCGGACCCAGATACGGGGGTTCAAATCCCCCCGAGCCCGCCATTATTTAGAATTAAATTCTCCTTCTCTATTTTCTAAGAAAGCACGAATACCTTCGACAGCATCTCCAGTATTCCCACTTTCTCTATTGCTTTCTCGTTCCAGTGCGAGATGCTCTTTCATCATTTTTAGTTCTTGGCTATTGAGTAACATTTTTGTTTTACCAATGGCTCCCAACGGACCTTTTTCTAACCGTTTCGCCTCTTTCATGCATGTCTTTTCCAATTCTTCATCATTTACAACTCTGTGAAGTATTCCCATTTTTTCCATTTCACTTGCGTTTATCGTTCTCTCCCCAAAAAACAAATCTTGTGTCTTCCCAAGTCCAATAATTTTAGGTAACAAATACGTAGCCCCTCCTGCCGGTACAAAACCTCTCTTGAAATGAGCACTCAACATTTTTGTAGATTCATTTCCAATTCTCAAATCTCCTGCTAGAGCTATACCTAATGCTCCTCCAGCAACAATTCCATTAATTGCACAAATCACGGGTTTTTTCATAGTCATTATTCTCTCTACAGATGCGTGTAACTGTTCTGTTAGTTTATAGAATAAATCTCCCGCTTGTGGCAGATAATCGCCCATTTCATTTACATCCCCTCCCACAGAAAATGCTCTTCCATTTCCAGTTAAAATTAATATTTTTACACTATCTTCTTCATCCGCTTTTTCTATCTCTTCCCTAATAGACGTTGCCATTTTCAAATTAATAGCATTCAATTTTTTAGGACGGTTAAGTATTATTGTACGTATATTTCCACGATTTTCAATTTCAATCATTTCTATCCCTTAATCTAACACTCATTATAACTATTAAAATTACCAACATTATATTCGGATAAGGTATCCATTTTTGCTGTTCCATATATCCCGTCTCTTCTCTTATTGATATTTCCACTTCAGTCATTGATTCTCCTTCTCCAGTTATATTCATTCTATTGTAAGTTATCATATCGATCATCGAGTTATCTGTTTCATATTCTATATTCAATACTACTATTTCTTCCGATTCAACAATTTCAACAATCTGTTTTCCATACGTTATATTGTATGCAGCACCCCATCCTATATTCTTCAACATAATTTTATCATTTTCAATATTTTCAATCTGTATATTTCCACCCATCAAAGTTAGATTTTCCCAAGCCATTTCATACATTTTCAATTCATTGTCAAGAAACTCCCGTGCATCGTCGTAAGTTGCAATAAACCATTGCATTTCATCTACTTCTACTATAACACTTACTGCGGTTCTTGCACCATAACCCCACGCTATCGATTCACCCGCTCCTGAAGGGTCTCTATATTCGAGACCAGATACATTATTTGATGCTTCTAAAAACCGTTCATAAAGTTCCCAATCAGGTATATCTACGGCATATTCTCCAGTTATTTTCCAGGGTAGTACTATATCGTTAGATCCGGTGTGTCCTGATAAATATACATACAGATTCATTCCAGACATCAGTTCCATATTCGCTTGAGTTTCAATTTCACTACCTGCACTTGAGCCACGATAAGTTCCTGAAGCTGGACACAATGAAGGAGTTCCTGATGTTCCATATTCTCCCCACATGTATGGGTAATTTCTATTCAAATCAACACCCATTGCATTATTTCTACAATCTATAAGGTATCCATCTGCATTCACTACTGGAGTCACTACCAGTCGTTTTCCTTCTAAATATGTCGGATCATCGGCACTCTTTTCTAAGACTTCTTTCAGAAAAAAATATGCCGCTTCTACAGCCATCTGTTCATTTCCATGATGTGCAGCATCTACATACATAGTTGGCAAAGCCCGTAGTTCCTCTTCGCTCAATTCATTTATATTTAGGGCAACATCCACAGAAAAAATACTTAGACTCCCCATTGCAGATTCTCCATGTTCTCGATATATCGCAATATCTGGATACATATTCGCTAATTCTTCGGTGTCTTCTTGAATAGTATAATAATTATGAAGAAGTTGAGGTTCTCCTTGAGCACTTCCAAATAGAAGTGGTATTGCGATTACGATAATCAAAAACAATGCAACTTTCTTCATATTTCCATATATGTGAATACAAAGTTAATTTATGAACCCTCGCCTAGCCTATTGTAAAGCATGTCTAATTCATTACAAGGAAGATACGCCCTTATTTCTGGAGGAGGTTCAGGAATAGGCAAAGCTATAGCTTCTAGGTTCGTGAGTGAAGGTGCACACGTTTTGATTTGCGGTCGTACAATTTCCACTTTAGAGGAAACGGCTAATGAAATGAATTTATTATTCCATGAAGTTGACGTTTCAAATTCAGACAGTATCAAAGATTTAGCCGATTTTATAATTAAAGAAGGCTGGGGCAGTTTAGATATTTTAGTTAACAACGCAGGTATTTTCAAAAATAATTCTGTAGAAACTTGTACTGAAGCAGAATGGGATAATGTTATCGACACAAATCTCAAAGGTACTTATCTTATGTCAAATGCATTTATTCCTATGATGTCCAAAGGCAGCTCAATACTCAACATTTCTTCAAATTTAGGTTTAAGAGCTTTAGATAATGCTGCCGCATATTGTGCTGCAAAGGCAGGGGTTGTTAATTTAACTAGATCAATGGCTTTAGACTTGGCTAAACGTATCCGGGTCAATTGTATATGTCCTGGAATAGTTGAAACGCCAATGGTCACAAATAGGGTCAATAAAGATTCTATTGAATACGATAATTTATCTAAAATCCCCGCTCTCAAGAGATTGGGTAAGCCAGAAGAAATAGCTTCGATGGCTCTTCATTTATGCAGTTCTGATGCTAAATGGACAACCGGCTCAATCATCACTGTAGATGGTGGCCAAACAGCGGATTAATCATGTCTATTGAAAATGTAATCGAAGTTAAAAATCTAGAAAAGATTTACAGAAGTGGTACTCATGCCGTTAAAGGCATCAGTTTCAATGTAAAGAAAGGCGAAATATTTGGAATGCTAGGTCCAAATGGTGCTGGAAAAACGACAGTACTTCAGATGATGGGCACTCTGTTGAAAATTACGAAAGGAGATATCAACATTCTGAACTACAATATTCATACGGATCAAAAATACATAAGAGAAAAAATTGGATTCGCTCTTCAAGAGGCAGGTTTGGATAATTTAGCAACAACTTCCGAACTTATTCGATTTCATGCTCTTCTTTTCGGTTTTACAGGCGCCGAAGTTGAAAATAAGCTTCAAGAAAGTTTAACTCTCCTCGATTTACACGAATATGCAAATCAAATGATTCCCGAACTTTCAGGTGGCACACAACGCCGATTGGATCTCGCAGCATCTTTAGTTCACAATCCAGATTTATTAATTTTGGATGAACCAACTACGGGATTAGATCCATCTCATCGTTCTGAATTATGGGATCTATTACGCACACTTCGCGATGAACGTGGAATAACAATGATAATGTCTACTCATTATATGGAAGAAGCAGACGTTCTTTGTGACCGTATTGCTATAATTGATTCGGGAAAAATAGTAGCAATTGATACTCCTGATATTTTGAAAAAATCAGTAGGTAAAGATACAATAGAATTTTCACTATCTGAAGAAGTAAATGATTTACAAAAAAAATCATTACTCAATGAATTTTCAGATGAGGATGTAGAATTTCATTCCAATAAACTTCTCATAAGTGTTGATGATGGTGAATTTTCTCTTTTACCTACGTTAAAGAAGATAATGGATGTCGATTTGAAAGTTCAAGGCACTAAAGTCCGTACCCCAACATTGGATGATGTTTATCTGAAATACACTGGAAAAAGATTGGAAGGTGAACTATGAATCCTGTAAAAACAACTTTTATACTTTACATACGCAATCTAAAACAATATCGCCGTTTACCTGCCGTTCTGGCCTTTAGTTTTGTAGTTCCAATTCTTCAATATCTCCTGTTTTCAAACCTTTTTACAAGTCTTTCCGATGTTCCTGGCAATCCTTATGCTGAACATCCTTACTATCTCTATATTACGCCAGCTATTATTCTTTTAACAGCCACGTTTGGAAGCGTTAATTCATCTGCAGCACTTTTAATGGATCTCAATACTGGCTATTTCGAAAAATTAAGGGCTACACCTGCTGGATTAATCCCTCAATTAGTTGCTCGTTTCATGTCAGAATATACAAGATTAATTTTTCAAATATTACTAATTATAACTGTTTCAATTCTATATCATAGATATATGAGTGGTATACTTATTCTTCCAGAATCGGGTATTTTGGGTTTATTTTTAATGGCAATTATTGCAGCCACTTTTGGTATAGGCATAGTCGGTAACTTAGTTGTAGCTTTAGCTTTTAAGACTAAGAGTGAACAAGCAGTTCAAGCTGTTTTTCCATTATTCTTTTTCGCAGTTTTTATGAGTACTGCTTACGTTCCAGAACCACTTCTTCCTACATGGTTACAATCTGTAGTTATTTACAATCCGTGTGAGCACGTTTTAGATGCCATCCGAAGTATATTTTTAGATGGGTGGTTAGATTCTACAATGGATGCTATTTGGACTTCATTATTACTTATATTTCTCTTATCTTCAATAACCGGTTTTGCAAATTACAAAGTTATTCGCAGCAGTCTAAATTAGAAATGGTCCCGCCTCCCGGATTTGAACCGGGGACCTGCCGGTATCTGCGGCCTTCCGTTCTAACGGATATGGTAGAAGTTACCACTACAGCCGGCCGCTCTGGCCAGTCTGAGCTAAGGCGGGTAATAATGAAAATAGCATGATGTATATCAATCTTTCAGCTTTCAATTCCTTCTTCATATGGGGTTTCTTTTAGACCTTTATTCAGAAGTTTCGTTACAATCATTATACATGCTATTGTAAAAAAGAATAATATTACAAATGATTGTAACTCCAGTTCTGCTTTAATCAAAGGTAAAATACCAACTAAATTCCATAGTCCATGAACTAAAAATGCACATAAAAATCCAAGAGTCAATCTAATCATACCAGAAAAATTAGATAGGTGGTATTTAGCATATAAAAATCCTACAATAGCAGGTCCAACAGTATGCAAAACAGTTGATCCCATCCCCCTAGCAAACGCAGTCACAGTCCATTCATTGGCCCCAAATACAGTGACTACCCAGACTTCGTATAATAAATTCTCAATCATAGCAAACCCCAATCCACAGGTAACGCCATACAAAATTCCTTCATAGGGGGTTTTTATTCTTTTTATGATGAATATCAGGCCTAACGGTTTCAAAATTTCTTCTACTATAGGGGCGGTAACAGTTATCACTAGTATCTCCGACATACCTATTACTTCTTCTTCAAATAATTTCATCATATCTGCTCCCATTTGCATAGCTGCAATCTCATTCATTATGCTGGCAGGAAGTGTCGATATCATACCCCATGTCAATGCAACAAGTATCATTCTTTCAGGTTCTCCCTTTCTATCAGTTTTGCGATATGCATAACTTAACCAAAAAAGACTAGGAAATGAAAATGCAATAATAAAACAAATTGGAAAAATATACAACGCCATTCCACCAACATTCAAACATATTATTCCAATTAGTAATGATAGGCCAAATAACCACCACAATCTCTTCGTTTTTGGAAGATTCAATTCTACCGTATTGTCTATCTTTTTATTTTCTCTAGTTGAATCATATTTCGAATCAATATGAAAATACTTAATCGCCTTTGGTGCAGGCTGAAGTAAACTATATACGATTATCAACCCGGAACATGTCAAAATAAACATAAAAACAACCATCAGTGATATCGGTATTTTTTCAATTATCATATTCTCATCTTCTATTAAATTATCAGAATAATATCTAAGAAACAATAATTGTAATCCCATACTCATTAGAAGCGTTCCAAATACTAATCCATAGATTCTAACTATCGTTTTGTATGAATCTAACATATTTATCCTTCTTTAATCACCTGTAAACATTCCTGTTTCACTATTTCTGCTAGAGCTTCTCCATCTCCAATTCCTTTCATACCAGCTGCTCCAATATGTCCGCCAGTTGAACCACCGAATGATGAATTAACATTTTTCAATATTTTAGATAAATTAAATCCACTATCTTTAGCTTTCAACGAACATCTCATAGATAGTTGTACTTCATTTTTTTTATTCTCAGATACTACGATGCCAATATCTGCACCCATCCTTATCATATTTTTAGCAACTTTCGACGTGTGTGCGTTTACAAAAGAAGTACAAATTATAAATTTCTTTTCACTAACCCATTTCATTCGTTGCATTCCTTTCAATAATGCTATACGTTCGTCTTCGTTAACATCTCGATTTAACATTTTCATTACTTCTTGCGGTTCAGCTCCAAGAGCACACAGCTCACTAGCAATTTTTAATGAGTTTTGATTGGCATAACGAAAACTCCCCGTATCTGCATATATTGCCGCTAATAACGGATTCAATGAAAGACTAGATACTGACTCTTCAATATGTTCGATCAATTCAAAAACAATTTCTGCAGTACTAGTTTTATCCGAACAACTAATTACAATATCTTCCTTTTTCCAACCATCGATTTTTTGATGATGATCTATTACTACTATTTTTTCTGCTTTTGGCAGAGGTGAACATCTTTTAGGATCACTCGTATCTAATACGATAAGTGTACCATCCCATTTTTTTGGAGGTTCTTGCAGATAATTTACGCCACTTTCATCTATTATTTTTTTACCTCCAGAATTAATTCCATTAGACAGTGAAATTTGACATCCTTCTAATGTATGATAAATTCCAAGAGCAGATCCAACACAATCAACATCTGCATTATGGTGTAGGATTATCAATTTTCGCTTCTTAAACGCTTCTTTTAATTTTCGTTTATTCGGAAACACTATTTTCACCAGAGTTTTGAAGATTTTGTATTTTCGGCATTAATTCTTTTTGAATTTTTTCCATTTCTTTATTCATTTCTTCCACTTCTTTCTTAATAGTTTTAGTTCTCAGTTCTAAAGATTCACTTTCTTCTTCTAACTCTTTTATAAGTTTTTTATAATCATCAACTTTAATCATAACTGAACCGGACGCTCTATAGATTATATTTTCTGGATTCAAGTCTTTGACATCATTTATAGTTTTTTTTATTTCCTGTAAACCTATTTCCATTTGACTTTGTTGTTGAGATAACATTTGAAATCTCTGTTGAAGTTGTTGAAAATAAGCCATCTGTTGTTGCATTTCTTCAATCGTTTCCATGTTTTCATTCCCTCGCTACTTCATGTGCACATTTAGCCCAACTAAGAAAGGAATTTAAACAAGCCCTTAGACTTGAAATACTTTCGGCCTCTATCTCCATTTTTAGACGATTACCTATATTCTCTACATTAACTTTTACTTTAGGTATGTCTCCTTCTGCTTCTGGCGCAAGAGCTCTAACTATCGCTTCAGTTGCTTTGCCCGTTCGTAATTTAACAATAGCTTTCATCAATCGGTCGTTACCGTTTTCTTACTAGCAGGTCGTTTCTTATAAAAAATCTTATTTCCACATTTCCTACAGGTTAGACCTAGAGTCTCTAAATCCATCTCTAACTGTGTTTTACAATTAGAACATCTATATTGAACCATTAATTCTCCCCCGCGATTGTTGGATAATATGCACCACTTGCAAATTTATAATCACAGTGTCTACATTCATATATTCCTGTTGATACTCTTTTAACTTTAACATGGGTGCATTGAGGGCATTCATGATTTTTTTTCTGTCTTTTCTCAACTTCTCCAATTTTTCTTCGTACAGAAACGCCATACTTCGCTCCTAATCTACCGGTGCTTCCTGCTTTTTTTGTTCTAGAGCTCATTTGAGAGACTCCTCTATCGCATTACGAACTATATTATCCTTTTCTCTTGCTTTCAGGACAGCATCTTTAACTTCTGTCACAGTAAATGCACCATTCTTACCTTTCTGCATAGCCCTCATAACGCCATCTTCATCGTGCGACACAGTAAGTCTTGCACTCATTACTTTTTCTTCTTCTAGATTAGGGTCTAAAACAACTGCATCTCCAATTTTTGCGAATGTACAGGTTATAGGCTTTAGAGAAATATTCATTTTTTCATCTTTAGGTTTTTCACCTATTTCATATTGTACATTAGGTATCATTGTTTGATGCAATGCCGCTACTGCTGCTGCTGTACAACAATCAAATAGATTCCCTCCATGGTCCATTATATGAAGATCAATACAAGCCATCCATATTTTCTCACCCTCTTCTATGCATAATTGTTCGAAATCTATCATTCCAGATTCCCTTATTCCTCTATCAACAACTCTCGCCAATTCAACACTATTTTCACGCGGAGGTCCAGCTTCAAAGCCAAGAGATGCCAAAGGAGCTAATTCCACAGAAGTCATCATCGCACCTCTATCTGGTGAATCTGGATACGGTGTACCAAGTACACATTTAACTCCACAAATCACCTTTGTTTTTCCAATAGTTGCCATTGCAGATCCATCTGCAGTTCCTATAATTCCACTCTCTACCTTTATCTCCCTAAATTCATCAAAATCTCTTCCATCTATCCGTTTTCCTTTGGAAGCTAGTTCTTCTAAATATCCTTTCATCAAATTAGGAGTAATTTCTTCTTGAGCCATTATTTACCTCCATATTTGCGTTTTAATGCATCTCTCTGTATTTCATACACCTGTTTACATCCATCTATCGCCATGTTGAAAGCTTCTTCAAATTCATCTGGAGTCAATTCTCCATCCATCTGCATTAGAACTACTTCTTCCGTTGATGGTATTACTGCAACTGGCAAGTCTGCTTCACCAAAATTATCTTCTTCTTTATTCAAATCCAATACTACTTTACCATCTATTCTTCCAGTGGCACATGAAGGTATCAAATCTTTCATTGGTATTCCTGCATCAGCAACTGCTACACTGGCTGCGGTTAAAGCTGCACATCTTGTTCCTGCATGAGCTTCTACAACCTGTATGTCTACACGAATAGCGGCTTTTGGATATTTTTCAACCATAACCACACGTTCAAGAGCTTCAGATATCAGTAAAGAAATCTCCATAGATCTTCTATCGAGCCCAGGTCTTTTTCTATCATCAACACTAAATGGTGCCATGTTGTATCTGGCCTGTATTATTGCCCTATCTGGTTTCTGTTTATGTCTAGGATGGCATTCAATAGGTCCAAAAACTCCACAATATATTTTGTTGTTTCCCCATTCTAAATACGATGAACCATCCGCTTCATCTAAGACTCCTGCTTCTATTTTCAAATGTCTTAGTTCGTTCGGTTTTCTACCATCTATTCTTTTTCCTTTTTTATCTATAAATTCTTTATCAAATTTTCCACCCATTGTATCACTTATCTCCTTCTAGAAATTTCTCTATCATTTTCGTACCTTCAATCTTTCCTTCTTCTTCATTTATCATTTTTATCGCTCCCATAGCCTTAGCTATTTCTTCTGTAGTTCCATCTACCCAAATCATCCCATTCTGTCCAATTTGTATTCTCGTATTTGTTTTTTCTCTTATCATCTCTATATTCGCCCCCTGTTTTCCTATAATTTTGGATACGTTTCTACATTCAATTTTGAAAATAGTTCCAGCATATAATCTTCTACCAATAAAACCTTTTTTGAATGAAACTTGATATGATCCAGTCCCCGAAAAGAAAATCTCAGCTATACAGGCATCCCCTATACCCATAAATTTAGACGTTTCACCTATTCCAACTTTCCATTCAGTTTCTGAAAAGTGCAACAGAGCATCACTTGAAGAATTTATATCCATATACCAATGCGACGGGCCTATTCCGCTACAAGTTGCTATTACTACGTCACCAACCTTTGGATAATATCGACCCTTCATTGCTGATACGCTAATGTAGCTTCCACTTTGCTTTGCAGTACCTACTAAAGCTGAACAAATTTTATCCTTTTTTTTGAAGACTCCATCTCCTATTTTACCAGAAACTCCTATCTCGTCATTCGGAAAAAAAATCTCTTTACTTATACTTTTATTATCTGCGTCTGTTTTACTATTCATTTAAACCAAATCTCGTTTTTTATTATTTCTTATGTGGATGTCGACCTAGACTACTCAATTTAAAATCTTTGTCTCTACATCTCCCTTGGTTATGCTGTTTAATCGGTCTGTTAATTTCTTGTAAGAACCAGCGGCAATGTCGATTACAGCTATCCACGTTCCATCATTCATATACTCTTCATTTTTAATCCTTTTACTGAATTCTTTTATCTCTCCATAACTTTTTCCAACATACCTACTAGGCACTTTTACAGCCACATCAAAAGATTCCATGGAAATTGGTATTTTCATTTTTATCTCATTCACTGCTCTTTCTACCTGTACTTCTACACTTGCAAAAGGATCAATAACAAATCGTGCTTCATTCAATGCATTCTCTATCCTTTGTGGGGGGTGCGGTGTTTCTGTTTGAGGATTCATAGCATTAGCGACTATGTGTGCAATAATCTGTTTACTCTTTCTTTCTACTAATTTTCTTCTCTGCTCAGTAGTTAATTGAATATTACCTTTATTCAATATAATTTCAAATATTTCGTTTTTTTCTAAAGTTCCAAACGCCTCATTCAAGGCTTCTTCTGAAGGTCTATCGCCTTTTTTCGAATCGCTCCAAATTTCATCCGTCACCAATGATTCTTCCCAATCTATCTCTTTACTTTCTTTGTATTTCTCTGCAGCATCTGGCTCAATTAAAATCTCAAATTTCTGCCCCCCAGTTTCTATCCGGGCTATCACCGCTTCTTCTACGGTTACCATCTAATTTTTGCCAGTAGTATGTTTCTTAATTTCTTCTTGAGTTAGATTATGAAAGCCCTTTTCTTTCGAAACATTCGCTATTTCTACATTCTTAATATCAAATTTCTCTTCATTGGCTGTTTTCAAGGCTTTAACTCCTAATCCAATAGCTTGCTTAACTGTCATTCCTTCTTTATATTCTTTCTCAAAAATTTCCCCTACTTCATTCCTACCTGCTCCAATTCCAATGGCTTTGTACGAAGTCATCGCACCTGATGGATCAGTTTCGTAAAGATGCGCTCCGTATTCATCAACACCTGCTATAATTAATGCAGTACCAAACGGTCTAACTCCACCATATTGGGTGTATGATTGTTTAAAGTCGCAAAGTTTCTTCACCAATGCCTCAATAGGCATCTCTTCTCCATAATTGAATCGATTGGTTTGACACTCTACTCTGGCTCTATCAACTAGAGCCCTTGCATCAGCTACCAATCCCGAAGTTGCACAACCAACATTTTCATCTATTTTGAAAACTTTCTCTATACTGTCCGGTTCAACTAATCTAGAACCAACTCTTTTTTCAACAAGTAAAACAACACCATCTTTGTATTTTATTCCCAAGGTAGTTGTTCCTCTCTTTACAGCTTCTCTAGCATATTCAACTTGAAACAATCTACCATCTGGTGAAAACACCGTTATTGCGCGGTCATAAGCCATATGTCCTGGTTGCATAAAATATCACTCTTCCACCATCGATTGTATACCTCTAAAAGGATATGGGTCATTTTATTCTACGTTTCATTCATCAACCTTTAATTACTTAAATAGATTAAAAATAGGTTTTTGTGAACAAAGCTCTTTCGATTCTGATTTTTTTATCTTTGACATCTGGTTGTTTGAATAACACTTCTCAAGAAATAGACAATGTAACTTTCAGTATAGAAAACGAGGAAATAGTTAGGGGTGAGGTTATTTTTTTCTCTACTAATGGCTCTGATTACCCTTCAGGAAGCTCATTTTTCTGGAAGTTTGGCGACGGTTCAGGTGCTGGCGGTACATCAGCAGAGCACATTTATTCAACAGAGGGAATTTTCGAAGTATCTTTAACCGTAGTATCTAACAGTGGCAATACAGGTCAATATGTAAAAGAGATAGAAGTACTCTATCCAAACCTACCACCTATCGCTTCATCTTATATATTGAACGAAGCCGGACATGTTCAATTAGGCAGAGTAAATACAGAATTTTTCTTTTATGGCAATGATTCTTCAGATCCAGAAGGTTCTTCTTTGAATTATAGTTGGAGCTTTGGAGATGGCTCTTCCAGTTCAGGCATGTATACGAATTATTCGTACGTTGCTGCAGGAAACTATACAATAAATCTAACAGTAACAGATGAAAGAAATATATCTTCTTCTTCACTTTCATGGGTCGTTGTAAAGAATTATGAATACAATATCACCTTTCAAGAGATGGAATCTACAGTCATTTTATCTTCACCTCCTAACCGTTTGCTAGAGGGCGAAACTAATACAACTTTATGGATGGGGCATAGTAACCTCACTAGTGTAAGATTTGTTCTAGAATGGACAGACGATATTCAAACTTTAGAAGATTTACAAGATTTAGGTTTTAGTCAAGCAGCTATAGATGCAATCGCTTCTATTTTCGGTGTCTTTTTCCCAGATACTTTCGAATTAGCACTAAACACAACCGAAATAAACGGAGTTAACGATTTTTCTGAACAGAGTAGCAGTGAATATATAGAAGCGAATTACGAAAATTTGACTGGCATTCCTAATAATCCAGGCATATATCATTTCGAAACCGAGACGGGCGCTTGGATTTGGCTTGAAAATAATTTCCCATCAAATGAAACAGGTCATAATAATTGGACGATAGACGTTACATGTATTCATGCTTCACCCGATGACGTTTTGGGCTTCTTTTTTGATCCAGACGATGGAAATAATTTTACACTTTCAGTCATCTATACTTATTATGTTGCAGTTTTAACGGAAGTTTCACTCGTCTAATTCAGTTTCAGCATCTAATATGTCTGCTAGTATTTTCAACGTTTTGCCAGCTTGACTGTAATCTGACATTCTCGATTTTTCAAGCGTTTTGTATGATTTTTTGATTGCCCCCTCATAATCATTTGGATTGGCCTTTAGAGAAATATAATATTCACATACAGATAGATTATGCCAACCTCTTGGCTCTTCTGGATTAATTTCAGTGGCTTTTTGATAGTGCTCCTTTGCTCTTTCTAAACGCCCCTCATTCCAACAGGCGTGACCCAATCTTAGATAAGTTCTCACATCTTCTTTCCCAACATCTGCTATGAATTGTGAGAATTCACCCCCTTCTTCTTTCAAAGTCGTCGTCCCCATTGTAGTTGATTCTGAAATTCCGCTATCTCCATAACTTTCATATTCAGTAGTATCTGGGATTGGACCATCAAAAATGCCAAAGTTAAACATAGGTTCTACATCCGGCTCTTTCACAGTTTCACTCACACTGTTGTATCCAACATCTCTTTCATATTCATTTATTCTACTTTCTACATTTGTTTTATTATCTAAAAATACAACACTCTCTCCATTACCAGCAAATAAAGAGTTCGCATCTCTAGCCGCTGCAACACAAACAACTTCATTGGTAAATTCATTTTTCTTAATCAATTCACCATTGTCCGATATTAAGTATGCATTTTTGTCATGTGAGCCTGCTATAATTTTGCCATCTTTTAATGATTCTATGCTTCTTATGTATCCTCCGGTTTGATAATTCCAAATCGGCTCACCATTTTCGTTTAAACAATATATTTTCTTATCCCATCCACCCAAATATATTTTATTTCCTATTTCGTTTATGTCTACATCCCACAACGAATCTTCCTTTTGCTGTTTGAATATGAGATTTCCCATTCTATCTATAAGGAATAAGAATTCATCTCCACAGGCAACAATTTTTTCAGCCCCTCTGGACATTGAAATACCTATCATCGCTCTGTCAGTTTCATATTCCCATATCTTATCTCCATTAGAACTATACAATCCTATTGAGTCTCCAGTTCCCACTGCTATGTAATTGCCTTCAGGATCTGTACTAATTGACCATATGGTTTTTCCTATTTCACGTTCCCATTCTAGATTGCCATTCGAATTCAATGCAGTCATTCTACAATCTTTTCCACCAAAAAAAATCTTATCTCCTTTCTCTGTAATATTGACACAACATAACCCCTCTTTCATCTCCTTTTTCCAAACAATATCTCCATTCTGATTAACAAAATTAAGATTACCATTTCTGTCTGCAATTACAATAGATTTTCCATCTCCTGATGACGAAATCTTGAGCGCCTGCCCATCTAGCGTTAATTCAAACATAGTAACAAAGTCCCACTTCCCGATTCCATCTCTTATTTATTTCTTCTCTTGTTATAAATTAAGAAATCATCATTGTTTTTTTTTCACATTTTTATAGAACATCTACATTTAAATAAACATCAATTTTGTCTTTTCGTCCAATATTTTCTATCTGTTTTAGAACACATAAATTTAAATAACATTCTCATCTGTAACGTAATACTAAGTCGCATAAATTTTGATTAGTACACAAAAAGGAGAATTAACTTTGGACGAAAACACACAGATGCTAGTCGCCGGTTATTTGGTCGTAGCACTTTTGATAGGCTTGATTGTATTATTCACATCTAGAAGAAAATTCCAAGGTGAAGCTGCTAGTGCTCAAGACAGATTAGATTCTATAGAGGCGTCTCTTGAAAAATTACAAGATACCGAAGAATTACTAGAGATTTCAGCTTACGACGCTTCCCGCACTGCTACTAAACTAGAAGCACATCTTTCAGCTTTTAACGATATATTGGTCAAGGCTCAAAATTTAGCAGCTGAAGAGCGTCTGTCTACTTTAGAAGAGGAATTAAAGGAAGAGATACAGAGGAAGGAGATCGAAGAATTAGAAGCACTGGAACCAGATATTGAGAAACTATCTGAAAAATTCCATGAAACCTTATCACGTTTAGTAGCAGCTAGAGAAGATTTAACTAAGATTCAAGAACAAATGGCCTACATAATGAAGACTGAAAGGGATGAACAATTAGAGAAGATTACTGCTATGAATGAAGAGTATGAGGATACACTAAGTAAGATTGACGCTCTAGAAGATTTACAAAAGCAGAGGGACGATTCAAAAGAAGAATCTACAATCATGGATTTATTGGGCAGTGAAGAGGAGTTAGCTGGCGGTTTAGGAAATGATGATTTAGATGATTTAGATTATGACGGCGATGAAGAAGAAATCGAAATCTACGAGGATGAAGATGGAACTTATTATTACATAGATCCAGACACAGACGAAGAAGTTCCTTGCGATGACGAAGGAAATCCTCTCTAATAGTTTTATCTTTTCATGAACCTTGCTTGGTGGTGGGATTTACAGGATAGAATAAATCGTGATTTCAATTTTGATATCAAGAGGGAGAAAGTAGCAGAGAGATTACTCAGACGTTTTTCTAAAAAAATCCCTTCCAATAATCTAGATATAGCTGGAAAAAACGTTGTAGTAGTCGGAGCCGATATAACTCCAGATATCATTTTACCAAAAGATTTCACTATTGTAGCCGATGGGGCGGTTAAGGCGTTTAGAGAAAGAAATCAGGTACCCAATGTCATTGTTAGTGATTTAGATGGTTACCCCTCAGATATCAATTGGGCTACTAGAAACGGTTCTTCTCTTGTAATACATGGCCATGGAGATAATCTTTCACGTTTAATAGAACACGTTCCACGAATGAATTTTACAACACTCACTTCAACATATCCCTCCAAATCTTTAGAATGCTGGGGTGGTTTCACTGATGGCGATCGCTCTATTCTAATGGCTCTTTCTTTGGGTGCTAAAAGTGTTTCATTACTGGGTTTTAGTTTTGATTCTATAGGTAAATACACAGGTATTTCTGTTCCCCAGATTAAAAAAAAGAAACTTTTTTGGGCCAAACATATTATTTCCGAAATATCAAAAAGATATAATAGATTTCATCTTTAATCAGTTCTATAAAATCTACCTTCAGTTATTCCAGTAGTCGAATCTGCTTCAACTATACTTACAAAACAATCTTCCAAATTTTTAGAATTTGTAGCTATCATCAAATCAGAAACGGTTCCAATACCGCCCAATCTACCATCGTTTATTATTCCTATTCTATCGCACAAACTTTCCGCTATTTCAGTTATATGTGTAGATAGTATTATTGTACAACCAGTCCTAGCTAATTTTCTAATCCATTCCTTTAACAACTTAACATATCTAGGGTCAAGTCCACTTGCAGGTTCATCTAATACTAACACTTCTGGGTCATGTATCAATGTTTGAGCAATAGCTAATCTTTGTTTCATCCCTTTCGAATAAGAACCAACCTCCGAAAAAATATGTTTCTCCAATCCCAATTTTTCAGAATAATAATCAATTCTCTCCTCTATCAAATTAGATGATAATTTTCTAAGAGCGCCTATTAATTCTAAATTTTCTTTACCAGTCAATCTTTCATATAATTGCGCATTCTCTGGTAAATAACCGATTTTCGCTTTAACTGCTAATGGGTTGATTCTAACATCTACTCCACCAACATGTATACTTCCATTCGTAGGTTTTAATAATCCACAAACCATCTTCATAGTGGTAGATTTACCTGCTCCATTACTTCCCAATAAACCGAATATTTCTCCTCTATGTATGTTCAAATCAAGTTTAGACACGGCTACAGTTTTACCATATAAACGCGTAACATTTTGTAGTTCAATCATTGTACCTTCTAAGTTTTACTTCACCGAGAAACCTAACTTTATAGTTTCTTTATACTTCGGCATACAATGAATCGTAATAAAAACGTATCCTATTCTCTGAGAATATCAGAAGAAATTCATACAATATTGGATAAACTATCTTCCTCCCCTTATCCAATATTGGTAGAAGGGCTCCGTGATAAAAAGGCACTTAGAAAATTAAATATTCCCAATGAAATAATAATAATCAATAAAGGCCATTCTATTGTCAAAGTGGTCGATGATTTATCTCATCTTTTAGGTCCAAAAGGCAAATTTATAATTTTAACAGATTGGGATAGGACTGGTGGAAATCTTTATCGTTTAATCAAAGATCACAGTACTTCATGTGATTTAATAATGGACAATAATTTCAGAAAAAAACTGTCATTTTTGACAAAAAATGAAATACAATGCGTTGAACATTTACCAAAATTTTTAGACAACCTTAATTTAAACACAGGCGCCAATCAAGATTAAATGGTTAATCCAAACAAAGTCCATGAAACGCTCAGTCAATTTCAATTAGTCGACGGTTTTCCTCAAGTTCTAGATCTAGAAAAATCACAAGGAGTTTGGCTTCACGATTCCTGTACAGGCGAAGATTATCTCGATTTTTTCACTAGTTTTGCTTCATGGCCTATTGGATATAATCACCCCATGATGAACGATTCAGATTTCCTTGAAAAATTATCAATGGTAGGTTCGAATAATCCAGCTAATTCAGATATTTATACAAAGGAAATGGCAGAATTCGTCGAGGCTTTTGCTACTCACGTTACTCCCTCTAATTTTAATCATCATTTTTGGGTTGCAGGAGGTGCTTTAGCAGTAGAGAACGCATTGAAGACTGCCTTTGATTGGAAAGCTAGAAAACTAGGCAGAAGTATAGAAGACAGTGCAGACGATTTAGTCATTCTACATCTCAAAGATGCGTTTCACGGTCGAAGTGGTTACACATTAAGTCTTACTAACACTGACCCTGTCAAAACCGCTCTTTTTCCAAAATTTAATTGGCCTAGATTCCACAATCCAACCATAATATTTGATTTAGATGGAAACATTTCTAATGATATAGAATCTGAAGAATCTAAATCAATTGAAGATATCGAAAACGCTTTTGAAACTTTTAAGGATAGGATAGCTGCAATTATAATTGAACCCATGCAAGGTGAAGGTGGCGATAATCATTTTCGTACTAATTTTTTCAAAATTCTTAGAAATTACGCAGATCAAAACGAAGCTCTTTTGATATATGACGAAGTCCAAACAGGTTTCTGGGGGTCTGGTAAACCCTGGTTATGGCAACATCACGACGTCGCACCAGATATAGCTGCATTCGGTAAGAAAACACAAGTTTGCGGCATATATGCAAGTAATAGAATCGACGAAGTCAAAGATAATGTATTTTCTCTTTCTTCTAGAATAAATTCGACATGGGGTGGTAATCTTGTAGACATGGTCAGAAGCAAACGTTTCATAGATATTATCAGATCAGAAAACCTAGGTGAGAATATTTCAAATCAAGGACAAAAATTCATTTTGGGTTTAAGAAATATAGCAGCCTCACATAATCAAATTACCAATGTCAGAGGGGTCGGTTCTCTTATTGCATTCACACTCCCTGATGGAACTATTCGGGATACTATGATTAACAACCTTCTTAAGAATAATATTTTGGCTTTAAAATCAGGCCCAACTTCAATTCGATTCCGTCTTCCATTGATAATTTCTGAAGAAGAAGTGTCTACTGCATTAGAACGAATAGAGGCGAGTATAGACTAATCTAGTTTCCCTATTTCTTTTTCCACTGCGTCTATTATCTCACCGGATTTCAAAACTTCAAGCATTTTGTTATTATCTCTATACAAAGGTCTATCTTCTTCTAATTTAGGTATATATTTTCTAATAACATCATGTGCCGCTTTAGTTCCTTTAGCCATATTTCCTTCTCTTAAATCAAGAGCCTGAGCAGCCGCCATCATCTCTATCCCCAATACTCCATAACAATTTTCCAAAATTTTACTCACCTTTTGCGTAGTAGTCATTCCCATCGATACAAAATCTTCTTGATCCGCAGCAGCAGGTATCGATTGATTGGCTGCTGGATGGGATAAAATTCTAGTTTCCGCAATCAAAGCATCAGCAGTATATTGTGATAACATCATCCCAGCATGCATACCTGCACCTTCCGTTAGAAATGGGGGTAAACCTGCAGATAATGCTGGGTTTGTAAGACGATTCATTCTTCTTTCCGATAATACAGCAACCATACTCAATCCAGTCCCAACATTTTCCATAGGTAATGCAACAGGAGTTCCTTGGAAATTAGCTCCAGTTAGTACTTCTTTGTCTTCTGTTAAAAATATCGGATTATCTCCAACACCATTTAATTCAGTTAAAATTTGACTACGTGCATAATCAACGGTATCTCTTAACGTTCCAGCTACTTGTGGCGTTGAACGCATAGAATATGCATCTTGAACCTTTTTATTTTCATCTGCAAGAATTTCAGATTCATCTGTAATTCTATTTATGTTCGAAGCTACTTTTTGCGATCCACTAAAACCTCTTAATTTATGAATTCTTGCATCATAAGGTTTCATATTTGCTATCAAACTTTCAAGAGTCATTGATGCAGCTATGTCTTGTAATTTTAGCCATTTTTCAGTATCATATATCGTTAAAGCAGCAAGAGCCGTTAGTACATTACTTCCATTTATTATTGATAAACCATCTCTAGCTTCTAGAACCAACGGCTCTATATTTTCTTTTTTCCATGCTACAGATGCAGGTATTTTTTCTCCTTTGTAGAATACCTCTCCTTCTCCCATTATTGCGAGAGCAATTTGAGACATAGGAGATAAATCCCCACAAGCACCAACTGATCCTTTTTCACAAACAATAGGAGTTATTCCTCTATTGAGTGCTTCTATCATTCTTTCTGTCACTACTTTTCTACCAGCAGAATATCCTTTAGCATGAACATTTACACGACCACACATTGCACCACGTACAATTTCAATATCCATAGGATCTCCTATTCCTGCTGCATGAGAATAGATTAAATATTTCTGAAATTCCTTTAATTGCTCTTGATCTAGGGCAATTTCTGAAAACTCTCCTATTCCTGTATTAGTTCCATAAATAATCTCATTATCTTCT
>DAHL01000020.1 GCA_002509225.1 Euryarchaeota archaeon UBA102
AAATTCTATGTCTGGTGGGAAATAGAAAACTAATGATTTTTACAAAGTTTTAAAAACAGGAATGGAGAGCGGGAATAACGATAACATGGCTAGAACGACACGTGGAAGAAAAAATCGAGCACGTAGCAATAAGAGTAGTGAGGATAAGAAAGCGAAGCTTGGAATGGCCATTCAACCTACTGTTGCCATAGCTGTTGTCGGGTTAATGATTGTTAGTACTATAACTGGAGGAATTCTATGGTTAATGAGCAATAATGACGAACCTGAAGACAATCCCATATCCAACATATATGGAGTTGGGGTTAGAGCATTAAGTAACGATCATAAAACCCCTGCAGAAGAAGAGACTGATTTTGTATTACTCGTAACGAATACTGGAGATGAAGACGATACATATACAATAACGGAAAAAAATTACGGGCTTGGACAGATATCAATTGAAGAAGGATATGAAGAAATAACTGTGAAAGCAGGTAAACATAAGCCGTTACTAATACATGTAAGAGCATCCGGATCTTCGAATATCGGAGATACGCCTAATGGGATTATAACTGTAGAATCGAATAACGATTCTAATGTGACTGCTGAAATAGAATTGAGATTAGAAATAATTGACTCTTATGGAGATGTGATTCACGTTGGAGATGGTGCAGATATATGGTATATCGGAATATGGGTTAAGAGTGATGACGACCCTTCACTGGACGGATATCTTTTTGATACTAATAATCAAACAATATACGAAAGTGATTACCCTAGAGAAAGTAGTGCATCGAAACATTACAATCCGTTATCATCGTCCAATATAGGTTGTAATGGAAGTGGCAACCCTTCAGAAGATTGCGATGGTGCACGAGGATTAATCGTCGGATTTGATGCTAAATTAGTAGGGATGAAGGCTGGACAGACACTGGCAGTTAGAATACCTTCTGCAGAAGCATATGGTGATGGAGACCGTATCTTCGAAATAACAATAGAACATGTTGACCATGCGCATCATGATGATGACGACGACCATTAATAGAATGGAACCGGAACCTTGGAAAAAAATATCTGAAGAAGTAAAAGGGGATTTTAGAATCTTCAAGATTAGAGATATAGTTTATGAATCACCGAGAACTGGAAAAGAGCATCGATTTTACAGATTAGAAGGTAATGATTGGATAAATGTAATACCGATTACTGAAGATAATGAAGTAGTAATGGTAAAACAATACCGGATGGGTACTGAAACTGTAGAATTAGAGGTTCCTGGAGGGATATTAGAGAATAATGAAAAACCTGAAGAGGCGGCAATAAGAGAATTGGAAGAGGAGACGGGCTATAGAGGAATTACAAGTAGATATTTGGGTGCTGTTAAGCCGAATCCCGCTATACAAGATAATCTCTGCCATACGGTGCTTATAGAGGGTGTAAAACGAGTATCTGAGCAGAATCTGGATCCTGGAGAAGATATAGTGGTGGAATTAGTTCCTTATTCAAAAATAAGTGAATTGATAGAGAATGGAACGATAAGACATAGTTTAGTTATTTGTGCTTTCCATCTTCTTAAACAGAATATTAAGGATTATTGATTAAACGCTGAATGATTCCGCCATGACGCAAAAACGACACATCCCTTCAGTTCCTGTTATTTCATCACAACTTGGACAGGTGTAAACTTCTTGTTCTTCGACTATATTATCTCTAATTCTATCAAAACCGTTTGTAAGAGCGAATCTGGTACCTGGTTGATTATTCTCCAATTCCAGAAGTATATCTCTAAAAACGTTGCGTTGAGCAGCTTTAGCATGTGGACAATCGCCTTCGTGAAACGGAATCTCCTTCAAAAGAGCGTAGAGATAAACCTCCCTCTCTGGAATCCGTCTCAATGGTAAAAGTCTAGGAACCATTGAATCTTGCCGACGACGATGTGGAGCCATACGATAAAATCGAGATATATCGCCACGACTATGATTCATGAGAATTGTTTGAGCACAGTCATCTAAATTATGGCCCAAAATTAAGAAATCGGATTTAGATTCATTTGCAAGAAGATTTAGAGCTCTGCGTCTTAGAACTCCGCAAGTAGAACATGGTGTTGCTTCAGGAGGGTGTTCCTCCAAAATCTGATCGAGATTTGAGCCGACGAGCTCTTCATAGCTTTTCACCATAATCTCAACTCCCAAATTTTCACAATTTTTGACTGCGATTTCTAATGATTCATCTCTATAACCTGAGATGCCTTCATTTACAGATAATGCGATTACTTCGACATTCATAGCAGAAGCCCACTTAGATAATAGAAAAAGTGCTACTGTAGAATCTTTACCACCTGAGACTCCAACGGAAACTCTCTTGGGATGATCCTCTCTATCGAAGAATGGTTTCAACTGACTGCGTAATTCTTTAGAGAAAGATTGCTCTATTGATGAAAAGAAATGAGATTTGCATAGATTTTGCCCAGAATATCGACGGAAAACAACTGGGTTTTCCTCACATTTTGTACAGCCCACAATAAGACAGTAAGGAGAGGTTATTTTTATTAATGTGCCGCATTTATGACACAGTTATGACACAGAAATTATATAATTAAAATTATATATGACACAAAAAGTGTGTCAAAATGAATAAGGTTTATATACTATGTTCTTCTCCCTATAATTGTAATGAACGAAATCAAGCCCCTGAAGTCAGAAAGGTTGACCGTACGATTGGATTCCGAGCGGTTAGCTAAACTGGAGTATTGGGCATCAGAAAATCCTCTGAAAGCTAAATCTTACAATCAAGTGGTTCAAAATGCGTTGGACGAATATTTAGATCGTCATACACCTTCAGCTACGGAAGAATTGATTACTGTAAAAATATCAAGACAGGCTAAAGCGAGACTTTACCACCTTTACGAAGGTGGATATGGAAATATAGACACAATTGTAGAATCATCGATTTGGAGTCATGCTAGAGCGATGTTCGAAGATGATAGAGAGTATAAGCTACTAAAGAGCGAGATACAGATGTTAGAAGATACGCAGCCATATGCACGTAAAACATGGGAACCTAAGAGAGGAATGAAAGAATGATGGATCGTCTTGAAAACTTCGATGAAGATGAACTATCTAAATATATTAAACCACCAAAAATCAAGATATTTGGAGTGGGTGGTGCTGGAAATAATATAATAGAAAGATTGTATGTTGGAAATATAAGCAGTGTAGAGACGATAGCTCTCAATACTGATGCGACTCATTTGAATAAAACAAAAGCATCTATTAGAAAAGTTATAGGGGCTGAAATTTGCAAAGGTAGGGGTGCAGGAGGAAACCCTCACGTTGGACGTAGATCTGCAGAAGAAGCTAAAACGGATTTAGAAGAGTACATTAAAGAATCAGATATGGTTTTCGTGATAGCTGGAATGGGTGGTGGTACCGGTACAGGTGCTGCACCTGTAGTTGCTAAAATAGCACAAGATATGGAAAAATTGGTTGTGGGTGTATCGATATTGCCCTTCAAAGTTGAAGGTTCTGTAAAAAGGAGTGTAGCAAAGGAAGGAGTAAAAGAATTAAAAGAAAAATGTGACACTGTAATAGAACTTGACAACGAAACGTTAAATGAAAATGAAGAAGTACAGAAAAATTACTCGGTAGACAGAACGTTTGGAGTTATGAGTGATTTAGTAACCAATATGGTAAAGGAATTATCTGAAATTATAACGGTGCCGTCGATAATAAATGTCGATTATGCAGATGTGAAAAGAGTTCTTGGTGCAGGTGGTAAAGCGAAAATAATGTATGGCCACTCAAATAATGCAGACCCAGGTAGTGTACTCGATAATTTACTAGGAAATCCATTGATAGGTGCTGATTATCAAGGTTCAGAAGAAGTTATTTTACATATACAAGCAGGAAAAGAATTTACATTGAGAAGTTGTCATGAAATTGTAGGAGCTTTACAGGTAGATTTATCAGAAAATGTGAACATGATTTGGGGATATAGATTGGATCCAGAGATGGGTAATTCTGTCAAAGCAGTCATGATTGTATCTGCAATACCTGATGGTGAAGATCTAAACATAGACAGTAGCCCGAGTATGGAAGAATCATTGGGAATCCCAATGGTGAATTGAAGATTACTAAATTTTACACCCTTGTTGCGTCCACCGATGAAGGCAAAATGGCCCGAGGTGCCTCGCAACACCCCCCTTTCTTTCCTATATCTCCTCAATAATCAACTCAGCCAATTGAATCAGTAGTTTGACA
>DAHL01000040.1 GCA_002509225.1 Euryarchaeota archaeon UBA102
CCCAATAATAGTGGCTACCACTTGAGGTGCCGGTGTTACCGCGGCGGCTGGCACCGGTCTTGCCCACCTCTTACTCTAACAGCTGTTTAGGCTGAAAAACAGCCTATGCAAAGCATAGGCACTTGGATTACCCTCGTCACGGTTTCCCGCATTGCGAAGTTTTCGCGCCTGCTGCGCCCCGTAGGGCCTGGTTTCGTGTCTCAGAAACCATCTCCGGGCGAGTGCTCTCACACCCCGTACCCGTCACTGGCTAGTCAGGCCATTACCCTGACTACAACCTGATAGGTCGCAGACTCATCCTCAAGCGCCGGAGCTTTGAGATCAGGAGCATTCCAGCAACCTGTTCCTATAAGGTATTAGCCCCAGTTTCCCGGGATTATTCCTTACTTGAGGGTAGATTATCCACGTGTTACTGAGCAGTTTGCCAAGGTCCGAGGACCTTTAGACTCGCATGGCTTAATCGTAATCCAATAGCAGTATCCTTCGGCAGGATCAACCGAAATTTAGCACACTAATTTTTAGTGTATGGGAATATAAACTCAAACTATATTTAGTTTGGGAAAGAACTGCACTGATTTCACCAAGTATATTTTGCAAACGTCAGATGGAAGCTACTAGAGTTATTCCCATCTCCATGCTGTTGGCAACAATGGAATGGTCTCATCATCACATCAGAGACGGGCCGAAAATTGCTGCCGGAATGGTGTTTGATAGACACCAAAGTCCCTTAATCCGAAGACCAAAGAACGTTCGCCATTTTCGGGTGGTGTATATAAGATAGATGTTTAATCTATGAATCCAATCGTAATTGCGTTTGACAGCCTGGACAAGCTACCGTTATAGGTCTTGTAGGATCTGTAACTTTTAGTTGTGTTTGACACGTTGGACAAGCTACTGTTACGCCTGTAGGTGCCTCAGGAGTGAATGCTGGGCTACTTGGTGGAGCTATATCATCCATCATAGGTGGTGCTTGTTGTTGAAGTTCGTCTAAGCCGTCTCCACCTTTATTCCTTCTAGACATGACAAATGCCCCTACTAGTCCTAATGCTAGTAAACCGACACCTGCTGCAGCGATGAGAGTGATATCTAAACTACCACCTTCATCAGGTATAACTAATGCAGTTACATCGATAGAAACTGAGCCGGAATTGTCTCCTTCAGAGAAATCCCCCTCTTCTGGGTAAATATTCTCTAATCTTACTTCAAAATTGTACGCCCCTTTGTAACTCATAGGAACTGCCCATTCTACCGTATAGAATTCAGAAGAATCGTATCGTTCTATCTCAAATGTTCCATTACCTATTGAAGAGAATGACCCTTCGAGATACAGACCTATATCTCCGGAAGCGTCAGAATCGCCAGCTGAGTTTGAAAGCTCTACTGTGAATTGTATCGTGTCGCCTGCTCCTGGATTGTCGTCACTTACTTGAACTCCAGTAATGCGTACATCAGGAGGTCCTGCAATCTCTATAGTATAGCTGGTATCGACTACCTCTCCAACTCCACTAATTACATTGCTACATTCCTGATCATCCTGTGGACTCAGATCACAGTGTTCATCGTTTTGACGATCTATATTCTTAGCTATTAACAGAATTGACCAATCCGTATTCTCTCTGCCGTTAGAATCGATATCAAAATCGATGTCTAATGTTATAGTTTGGCCAGAATCTATCTCCTGATTAGAGAAGAATGTTGAACCGTCTGGATAGATAAATCCATCACAATCATCCTTGCCGTCCGCTCCTGCTGGATAACAGAGCATTACTTCGAAATCAGTAATAACATCGAAAGACCCTGTGTTCTGAATAAATATCTGTCCATTTACGGAAGTACCATCGGTAACGTATGTAGTCATCACATTATTATTAAACAAATCTGTCCAAACTACATTGATCACTTCGAAATCTGGTAAATATTTCACAACTACATCTAGTGGTTGATTGAGGTAAACTGTACCGTTTTCACTATCTACAATACGTAACCATAAACTTTCTACATTTGGATTGACTGTCCAAGAATCGGCATCTTCATAATCAGCATCCCGTGGAATTGATATATCTTCGCAATTATCCAATACGGAATTGCCATTTCCACCTGAATTTTCATAAACGCAAACATCGACATTTGCATTTCTAGTTCCTATGTTAGTTACATCTACCTCGACATCTACATTTTCACCCTCGATAGCCACGCCATCGAGACCGAATTCATCCACATCAAAGATAGGATAGCTCTTGAGAATTTCAACAGGTATCTTAATCATATCACAGTCATCCCCAGCAGATACCTCATCATTATCTGAATCTGCCAAAGCTTCTGCGTCTTCATTCATACAGTCACCACTATCTTCACTTATATCAGTTGGAGAAGAATCGCCAATCTCAATAATTAAATCGAATTCCCCTTCCGGCATATCAGACCAATAAACAGTGAATGTTGTTTCGCCTGGATTGCCATCTGAATCCCTAGCTGGAACTGTGACATTCTTCTCAGTGATTGAGATTACAGCATCATTCTCTTCATACCATACTTGAACATTGGTGGATGCGTCTCCAGTTTCTGAGTTTTCTATCGTAACAGAGATTCCCAAGTCGTTCGCTTCATAGAGTGGATAAGTATCTAATTCAATATGCGAGAATTTCAAATCTGCATCGACTGTTTCAATTTCTAAGCCATTTACAATCAAAATTCCACTGTATGCTTGGAAAACTAAAGGAACATTTGCTGGATCGTCTTCAGAATTTTGAGAGTTTAGTTTATCTGATAAACTGTTATTTACAGTCAACTCTGCTTCATATGTAATCTTTAAGTTCGAAAATAGTAAACTACCGCCGAATTGAGAAACGTCAGCTACAAAACTTACAAGAACCATTGGAGTTCCATAGTCATCTTCTACAGCAGTACCTTCCATAATCGCCTGTTCTAAAGCCTGTTCAAACTCAGTACCTTCGAGTGTTTGAGTTTCGCTATATTCGCCGAATTCTTGCCAAACTTCGATACCGCCGACCCGTAGTTTTGGATCATTTGGATAGCCTGAACCATCAGCTAAACGAGACATCACATTGAAATGAAGTGTGCCGTCATCCTCTTCTACTATTTCTGCCCAAGCGACTACTAGACTTTCGGAATAAGTTAGACCTGCAAAGGATAGTTCTGCAAGAGTGTTTGAATCAGAAACCAAAAGAGGGTCGCTCCAATCAGAGCCGTCTGTTGAAAATATATAATAATATTCTGAAAAAGACCCTGCAGCGTAATCATAATAGTTGAATGTAGCATAAGACACTCCGTTTTCATTAATCATGAATGGGTTGTGAATATAATCACCATCTAAATTACCACTAACTGTGACTACAGAATCCCAACGATCACCTAAATTAGAAGAAGATCTGTAATATAGTTCATATAGATATGTACTTTCATCTACTTCGACTTGAAGAACATGGATATTTTGACCATCTAATGTAGCAATAGGTGGTGTGTAGATATGGAAAGTATTTCCCCCATCTGGAGTATTATGTGGAACTTCTTTTACACCTGACCAATCATCACCATTTTCAGAAATGATTAGTTGTGTAGTACCGCTGTCAATAAACCCAGCATCTACGATTACCTCTAACCATCCTACAAGAGTGTTAGAATTATCAGTATCAAGTATAGTAGACCAGAGAATAGATCCTGTCATTGTAGTGACGTCCATTGAACGATCTGCTACAACATCATAACCGGCGATTGTACCTCCTAGAGATGAAGAAGTGTATCGAATTTCTGAATCGTAAGTTCCTGCGTTGATATATCTCCATACCCAATGAACTGTATTATCAGAGATTGAAACCTTAACGCTATCTACACAACAACCGAGACTTGAATCTGGTGCGGTATCTAGCTCGATAACATCACTCCAACTATCTGGGGCTCCATAATCATCTGAATATTTCGTAAGAATTTTTGCTACATAATAAGAACCGTCTGCAGTTGTATCTCTACCCATCTCCATCCAAGCTGCGTAGACATATCCATTACCACTAGCTGCAATAGTTGGAACCATAGAGTCACCAAATGCATCAACTAAGTAAACGGAACCATCCATATCACGGTTTGAAACTGTTTGAAAATCTTCCCAATCTTCACCGTTTGAAGATCTAGCGAATAAAATATCACCATCATCTAAATGTGCATCATTGCCGTTTCCTTCAGAAGAAGGACCCATCAAATCACCACTATCGTAGTAAACCATGTAAGTGTATTCTGAATCTGAAGCTACAGATACTGAACTGGATTCGCCGTGATAGAAATTATCAGAAACTAACGGTAAGCCTTCATCCCATGAACTACCATCCCATGCCTGTGAAGGTTGGCTGCTGCGTTTGAAATAATAATCTTGATCAGTTCCAGTCCATACCCAATCTTCATTGGTCTCTTTCTGTTCTCGATCCATCCAGCCTGCCCAGATGAAATCCTGATTATCAATATCTAGAACGACATCACGTCGACCACGACTTTCGGTGCCATCATCAACTGTTGAAGATGCAGTGAAACTAACACTAGTAGAGCCTCCAAAACTGGAGATAGTGCCTGTGCTGAGTACAATACTATCTGTATCATCCCCAAGTTCACTCCATGCCACATATAGATTATCGTCACCATCCCAAACTATACTTGGCCATACTGGAGTCATATCGGCAGTTGAAGTTGCGAGAACATCTTCATCGCCTCCTGAAGTAGTACTGCAACCGTTTTGAGATTCACAGTAGTGATAAACTACATCTATAGTAGATTCGGAAAATTCAGTCCATACTGCATGTAATCCTCCATCATCATCTATCGTTATCATAGGAATATCTGTATCACCATCTGAACCGGTTGAAACTAAAACTGGCGTACTCCATCCTTCGCCTTCACAATCATTGGAACAAGAGGTCCAGACTGTATCACCAGAACCGTCCGTAGTGTCTCCAGCGATTGTTGTTGAATTATCTACCCAAACAATATGGATTTCGTCACTAGTAGATGCTATGTCTGGTAATACCTTGTAAGCATCGGCATTTTCAGCCTCGGAAACGACAGTGGGAGTATTCCAGTTCACACCACCGTCATTCGAAGCGCGATACATGATTTTACTTATGTTCGTATCACTATCTATACCTCTCCAAGTTACGTGAACATCTGTACCAGTAGAAAATGTTTGAACGGCCATAGCAGGCATAAGATATCCGCCATCTCCATCTTCTTTAATGTCTACAGGAGTAGTCCAACTATCTCCGCCGAGTGATGAAGTGAAATGTATTTGAAAATCTAATTCTCCTGCAGAATTTGTGACCCCTGCACCCCATAGAGCGTAAATGTTCTGTCCGGAAACTGCTATTTGTGGAGTAGTGTCGATATAATCATCAGCAGCAGCACTTGAGAGTTGTATGATATTACTCCAATCATTACCATCCCAATTACTGTAAAAGACATCCTGTGCAAAATTATCCTCTGAATTCAAATCTCCATTATCTAGCCAAATAGCATGTATATTGCCTGAATCATCAATTACAAAGTTACTACCGCTAGTCATGTCATCATTTCGATCGTGACCTGAAACTGACCCTCCGTTGCTATCTTCAGACGCGTGAATGGGATCTTCGAAATTATCAGGTGGTGAAGACAATCCTGTGATATCCATGCTTGCACTAGTAATAGAGCAGCCATCGGTTGAAGGCATACTTCCACAAATATCAGCTGGAAGTAATATATCAAAAACTCCTACAGTATCGTCATCAAAATTCACAGAAATTGAGCTTTCTCCACCACTAAATGTGGTCTGTTGACCTAGAGCACCGTAACCATCGCCAACGTTAGAGCCGTAAGCCCATAATTTACTAGTTCCTGCAGTAACTTTGATACCGTCTGGATAATTACCTTCATCATCAGGAGATCCTCTGATTTTGAAACTAGCATCTAGAACTTCAACATTTGGATATTCCAAACTTACAGAATCATCAGAATCTGATTCTTCAAAAACTAATGTAACTTCTTCCTTCGCAATTCCATCTTGTTGGAATTCTGTTACAGTTTCAGCGGTAGCTGCTAAATTGAAAAGCAGTACCAACACTAAGGCAAATGATTTTGCACGTATAGCTAACATATTAAGCACCCTTGAGCTTTTGGTTATTTACGGGGCAATATAAAACCAATTTTCAAAGATATGTTTCGAATATTACGGAAAAAAATTAATAAATATAGAGTATTACATTGAGAACTATGACTGAACAGATGCATATGAAAACTCATGAAGGGACCTATTTGCGAGAATTTCAAGCAAAAGTGGAAGCTACTTTTCCAGGCATTGTAGAATTAGACCGGACTGCATTTTATCCACTAGGCGGCGGTCAACCGAGCGATAAGGGAGAATTGAAGTGGAATGATGGCAGTGTTGAAGTTAATGATGTGAGAAAGAAGAATCGGATAAGACATATGGTTGAAGGTGAATTACCGGAAGTCGGTGAAAGTGTAGAAGGAACTATTGATTGGACTCGTAGATATGCACATATGAAAATGCATACCGCGCAACATGTAGTATCTGCAGTTGTTGATAATCTACATGGAGCTAGAACTGTTGGCAATCAGATAGGGAATAATAAATCAAGAATAGACTTCGATCCCTTGCATCTAAACGATTCTGAAATATCGGAACTAGAAGCAGAGATTAGTAACGAAATGAAAAAGGATCATCAGATAACTATAACTGAAGCTGAAAGAGAAGACTTAGAAGAGAACCCATTAGTCAGAGTGAATATGAACCTTTTACCACCAAGTGTGAAAACTCTTAGAGTTATAACGATTGGTAATTTAGACATCTGTCCTTGCGCTGGAACTCATGTAAAAAGTACTAAAGAGATTGGAGAAGTGCGATTCAAAAATAGAGAGAATAAAGGTAAAGGAAAACAACGTTTAGCCTATGAATTGATATAGGATAAGGTTTATTTCCTCAGTCCAGAGATAAGAAACATGGTTCTAGAAAGTTTAGGAGAGGCATTGCGTAATTCTTTACGTAAAATAGCCGGTGCATCACACATATCTCCTAAATTGATTAAGGAGTTAGTAAAGGATATTCAAAGAGCCTTATTACAAGCAGATGTAAATGTAAAATTGGCACTAGAATTAAGCAAAGAGATTGAACGTAGAGCCCTTGAAGATAAACCGCCTGCAGGGATGACGGGGCGAGAGCATGTAGTAAGAATAGTACATCAAGAGCTTGTAAAATCATTAGGAACTCCTAGAGCTTTGAATCTTAAATCTCAAAAAATAATGCTTGTAGGATTATACGGACAAGGAAAAACAACGACGTGTGGAAAATTGGCTAAATATTTTCAAAGAAAGGGGATGTCTGTGGGTTTGATAGCTGCAGATGTACACCGTCCAGCAGCTTTCGATCAATTATCGCAACTGGGGGAAAAATTGAATGTTCCAGTATATGGTGAAAAGAAATCTAAAAACGCACCTGAATTAGTTAAGAATGGTATGAAAGAATTGGCTGAACGTGAAATTCTAATAATAGATACAGCAGGTAGGCACTCTTTAGATGATGAATTGATATCTGAAATGAAGGATCTTTCAAAAGTTGTTAAACCTAATGAAACGATGTTAGTATTGGATGCTGCTGTAGGACAGCAAGCGGGACCTCAGGCATCTGCATTTCACGAAGCAGTGGGCGTTACAGGAGTAATACTTACGAAATTAGATGGAACTGCAAAAGGTGGTGGTGCGATATCTGCAGTAGCTGTGACTGATGCGCCAATAATGTTAGTTGGAACAGGTGAAGGGCCTGATGATTTGGAAGTATTGGATGCAGATAGATTCATCGGTAGACTTTTGGGAATGGGAGATTTACAATCATTATTAGAAAGAGCAGAAGAAGTGATTGAAGCAGACAAAGCAGAAGATACCGCGAAAAGAATGATGTCCGGTAAATTTAATTTAATAGACCTAAGAGAACAGATGGAAGCGATAACTAAAATGGGGCCACTAGGGAAAGTAATGGAAATGATACCTGGTATGTCGAGTATGACAAAAGGTGCAAATATAGAAGAGACTCAAAAGAAATTAGAAACATACAAGGTAATGATGAATTCAATGACAAATTATGAATTAGAAAATCCCAAAGAGATAAAAAAATCTAGAATAGAAAGGATATCGAAAGGTTCGGGAGTGGATCCGTTGGAGATTAAATCTCTATTGAAATATTACAATCAAATGAAGAAAATGATGGGTTCAATGGGTGGTAATAGGAGAATGCAACAGAAACTAATGAGGCAATTTGAAAGTGGAGATATGAAATTGCAATGAGTAAAAAACATTCAAAATCCCCCTCCTTCAATATAGTGTGAGACTATGGGCATCTACAAAGTAAAAAGAACACATCTAAAGAATTTAAAAGATGGTGGAATTAAAGAAGTTATAGAGAACATTAGAATACCTGCAAAAGATTATGAGAGCGTAATCAAAAAATGTCGTGAAGAAAAGGGATTAGGAAGAGGAAAACTTGCCAAAGAATCGGGAATTGAAGAAAAATACATTACTAAGATAGAAAAGAGTGGAAAATATCCACCAAATAGAAACGAGTTTTTTGGTAAACTCGAAAAAGTTCTAGGTGTTACCTTGCTTGATAAAATGAGCCCTGTAACAGAAGATGATGGGTGGTATCATACGAGTTATGGTTTGTTGAGTCGTCTATCTGTAAGAATACTAGACAAAGGAATGGTCGAAGTGGAACATGAGATGGAAATGAGTACAGATATGAAAGAGGCTGCGGTTGCAATTAGAGCGAATAATCAATTTTTAGAAGGAATAACAGGCTATACCGCAAAGGAACGATCTAAACAGATGAAGAGTAAAGTTACAAAAGATTGATATGGATAGAATAGCCATAACTGGTGTTCCAGGCACGGGAAAGACTACTGTATCTGCTTTGCTGAATAAGGATGTGATGAATTTGAGTGATTTATATGAAAAGTCCGCAGATGGGAGAGAAGAGGATGGGACTTGGATAATAGATACGGAAAAAATGGCCACTATAGTTGCGAACGAAAGTGAAGATAATGATATGATAGAAGGACATTTGTCTCATTTATTGGGAATATCGAAAACCGCAATTGTCCTAAGATGTCATCCCACTGAATTGAAAAAGAGATTGAAAAAGAGAAAATACAATGATGAAAAGATACAGGAAAACTTAGAAGCTGAATGTTTAGGGATAATAACTAATGAGTGTTTAGAAGAAGAGATAGAGACTTGGGAAGTAGACACTACAGACACAACGCCTGAAAAAACAGCAAAAGAAATAGAAGAGATTATACAAGGTTCTAAGATTTATACTATACCCAATATAGACTATAGTAACTGTATAATGGATTTGTACTAAAATGGTTTCGAACAATTATCGAGAATTGGGGACGCGTCTTTTGATGCCTATAGCGAAAAGATTGCAGATAAATCCAACCATACTAAGTTTAATTTCTCTTCTGAGTGCGTGCGGAGCTGGATTCTTCTTCTACAAAGCAGAATTAATGGAGTCGGGGCCTGTAGACTATTCATTATTGATTGCAGGAATTTTAGTCTTTGTAGCTGCTGTGTTCGATGCGTTAGATGGTATTGTAGCTAGAATGACAGGGACTGCATCTAAAAGAGGAGACTTAATTGATCATACATTAGATAGGGTGGCAGATATTTTGATTTTAGGAGGTATATCCCTAGGCCCTATTGTAGAGGAGAGGGTTGGCGTTGTTGCACTCTTAGGGGTTTTATTATTATCATATATGGGAACGCAGGCTCAGGCAGTAGGTGCGGGCAGAGTATACGAAGGTGTTTTGGGAAGAGCAGACAGATTAGTAATTCTGACCCTTGTACCTATGATACAATATTTTGTCTATGGACCGTTTTATGATTTATACATAATGGAATGGATGGCTTACGGATTTGGAATAATATGTACAGCTTCTGCTGGATACCGATTTTCAATAATATGGAAAGAGCTTGAAAATCAATAAAAAAATGGTGGGAGCACTGGGATTTGAACCCAGATCGGCGGGTTTGGAGCCCACAATGTTGCCGAGTTCCACCATACTCCCATTTTCTATGGTCGATTAGACTGGCAATTAATAAACACTACTGTAATGTAGTTTTCATGGTAGTAGTAGCACCATCAATGCTAGGGGCTGATTTTGGCCGGCTAAGAGAGATGGCCGAGTTGGTTGCACCCATATCTGGATATTTGCATATGGATGTGATGGATGGGCATTTCGTACCCAATCTAACAATGGGGCCTGACACAGTATCGGCACTCAAGGGATTAGCACCATTAGATGTTCATTTAATGGTTACAGACCCTTGTAATTTCATAGAGCCGTTTACTGACGCAGGAGCTGCTATGATTTCAGTTCACGTAGAAGCCAATGAAGCGATGAAGGCCATAAGAATGATTAAAGAAAAAAATATAAAATCTGGAATTGCAATAAAGCCTTCAACTCCTTTAGAATCGGTAATGCAATTTTTAACGCCTGAATATTATGAAGCAGATATGGTGTTAGTAATGTCAGTAGAACCTGGTTTTTGCGGTCAAAAGTTTCATCCTGAAGCACTAGAGAGAATATCAAAAATTAGAGAAATGAAGCCTGAAGTAATGATTGAGGTTGATGGCGGAATTGGAACTGAAAATGCGAAAAGTGTGCAGGATGCTGGAGCCGATATTCTGGTCGCTGGAAGTGCAATTTTTAATGCTGAAGATCCGCTGGCTGCTGCAAAAAAGATTGCTGGCTTGGAATAAAATATCGAAAAACAGCTTTGAATAGTACTTATATAATACGAAACTTCCGATAAAATTGATGCGAAAAATTCTGATTGCAGTGATTTTATTCTCAACGGCGTTTTTTCCTGGAATTCAAGTAAACGAATTTGCACCAGTAGATAATGTGATAGCTGAGAGAGCTGTCGAAGATTTTACGCACGTAGTTATAGCTGAAGAGATGACTGCGGAATGGTGTGTGTATTGTCCAAGTGCAGCTGAAAATTTAATGAAAGTTTATGAAGACATACCTAACGAACCGTATTATGAAGATCAATTCTTTTTCGTTGCATTAATTACAGATCATGTTGAAGAAGCTGATGATAGATATGATGAATATCCAGGATCTAAAAGTTATCCAAAGGTCTATTTTGATGGTGGAGATGAAGAGGTAGGTGGAGGGCAATCCGGTACTTCGAATTATGAAAATGCAATAGATAGTTCAGGAGGGCGTACGGATACTGATATTTCTCTAACTATATCGATGCAACATGTTGAAGGTGATACAATTTCATTACAGACTGCAATGACTTGGAATGAGGATGGGACTACACTTAATCCAACGTTCGATGCAGTATTGAGGGTTTACATTATTGAACCAGTATCTAGATTTCCTAATTATGATGGAGATGCATATCATTACGGCTTTTTGAGTTTTGCTTTTGACCAAAATCGCAGTGGTACAGGAACTAGTATCGAACTGAATCCACACGAAGAACTCATATTGTCAACTACATGGACGGGAGAGGATCATCAAGACCTATCAGGAAATGATTTTTCAGATATAGACTATAATAATTTAATAGCGATTGCAACGATATACAATGATGAAACGGCCACTAGTGACGAATATGCATTGCAAACTGCAGCAGCAATACCTCCTGAAATAGATGTAGATAATGTAGATGGAGTGTTATCTGGGAATATAGACATTACCGGAAATGCAATGGCAGATAGAGCTTCTCTTACTCAATTAGAATACAATGTAGATAACGGTGAATGGACGGACGTTACAGATTCTTGGGATGGTGAAGAATTCTCTTTTGAATGGAATTCAGGTAGTGTTGCTGGCGGGTATCACGAATTAAATGTGAGAGCTACAAACCAATATGGAACTACAAATGTAGGTACGATTACTGTTGAAGTTGATAATGATGAAACGCCTCCTGAAGTTGAGATAATATCTCCTGAAAATGGATTTATTGCTAGTGATTATCTAGATATAATTGTAGAAGCGACTGATGACGTAGGGGTTCAGGGTGTAGATTATATGATTCCATTTTCTGGACTGGGTAATTCTGAATGGCGCCCATTAGAATACGATTCTGATTATGATAATTATAAAGTAACTATAAACACTATAGATCATTCAAATGGAGCGCATGTTTTAGAAGTTAGAGCTTATGACTCGAGTAATGTTGTTTATGACGAGATAGATATTGAATTAAGAAATGAAGAGAATGATGTGATTCCTCCTGAAATAGATTGGACACCGCCAGACACTGATAGTGCGGTTTCTGGAATTGTAGATATAACTATGGATGTAGAAGACAACTACGGAGTGTCTTACGTACAATATATGGTAAATGCTGAAGAATGGATTGCAATGGACCAAGTTGATGAAAGTTCTACTTACAGCTCCACGTGGGATTCAAACAATGTGTGTAATGGAATAGCAAAATTCACCATACAAGCTTATGATAATCAAAATAATTTTGTAGAGATAGAAGAATGGATAGATGTGGAAAATGAAGGGGGAGATTCCTCTTCTTGTTTGAATATAGTATCACCTACTGAAAACGAACATTTAGCAGGTAATATCTCAGTAGAAGTAGTTGCCTTAGATGAAGAAGGAATAAACAATATGGAGTATAAGATTGATGGAAATGAATGGATAGATATGGAATCGGATAATGGATTACTGTACTATACTGAAATAGATACTTTGGTATTAGAAGATGGTTACCACACTTTAACTGTAAAAGCAATTACTGGAGCCGATGAGCCGACTACCCAAGATATTGAGTTCTTTGTTGATAACACGGGACCTATAGCTGACATAACTCAAGATTTCACTGTTGCAGGTTATTTAGTCGGATTTGATATTACTGAAATGAATGATGACACCGGAATAGGTAACTATAGTTACAGAATATCTACGGCAGAAAATGGTTCAGCATTAAGTATGTACCAAGAAGTAATCGATAACAGAATAGAAATAGACATTACATACCTAACAGCAGAAAATCATGAATTAGAGATAATGGCGTATGACACATTAGGGAATATGCAAATTACAACGAAGAGTTTTGTTGTTGATCATTCAAGAATAGTAAGTATGACATCACCAGAGGAATATTGGGCAACTTTAGAATTCGAAGTGGGCGTGGTGATAGAAACTGTTTACAGAATGGATTCAGTTCTATTACAGATTTACAATCAAGATATGATTTTCTTAACTATCCCTATGTGGTTTGATGAAGAGGATGATGGAGAAAGAATAGATAGCTATACTGCTCAAGTAACTGTAGATGAACCTGGAACCTATACAATGAAAATAAAAATGGAAACGGAGCATGCTGATTTAATTGGTACAGGAAACGGAATTGTAATTGAAGATCCTAACACATTAACAGAAGTAATAATACCTAATCAAGTAGAGGCAGGTTCTGATTTTACTGCATCCATACTAATTGAAAATGAAATGAATCCAAGTAATGTGAAAGTATGGGTAGAAAGTTACGATATAGAGTTAGACAAAAATGGAAATGCATACAGTACTCTTTTGAGATTACCAACTATAGGAAATTACAATTTACACTTTGAGATTACAATAGATGAAGGAACATTTGTAAGTGAAAATTACCAGATTGCGGTTGTAGAACCTACTATAGAAGAAGAAACCGAAGAGGAAGATGGAATGTTTGTCTTTGAAACTCCATCACTAGGAATTATACCAATAATTGTAGCCCTTCTTGTAATGAGTTTTATTACAAGAAGAAAAGACTAAGTTAGTCGTGCTTCAGTAATTGCTGCTGGAATTTTTAGAGCCAGTTCAGTAGCTAAGTATCCATTACCTAGTTCGGTAGATGCTAATTCTCCCGCCCTCCCTACAATATAGGCAGAAAGCCTACCGGCTTGATATGGAGATAAACCTCGTGCAAGACAGGCAGAAGCGGCCCCAGCAAGAACATCACCAGTACCTCCAACCCTCATCCTAGAATGGCCTGTTTTGTTTATTTTGATATGTTCAGAATCTGAAATAATATCTTCCTTACCTTTAGCTAAAACAGCACAATCGAGTTTTATTGAAAGTAATTGTAAATTGTCTATATCTCCACCAATCCGTTTTAATTCTCCAGCGTGCGGTGTCAAGAGAGAATTATTCGTTAAATCGGAAGTGAGTTCCAAAAGAGCGTCGGCATCTATTACTTTTGGTTTTTTCCATCTACGTAATAGTTCTTTGATAGTGTTTTGAACTTTAGGATCTTTACCTAATCCAGGGCCAACGAGTAATGAATCGGCTTTATCTCCGAATCTCAAGATAGTATCTAAATGGTCAAGAGATATAGTTTCCCCTGGTAATTTCTTAACAACAAATTCAGGAGCCTGTTCAGCGATTACATCTGCAACTGAACTTGGAGCAGCTATCAAGACTAGATCGGCACCCATACGGTAAGCACCCATACCTGCCATTGATGGGGCACCATAGTATGGACCGCCACCTACAATCAAAACAGTTCCACCTTGACCTTTATGCGACTCTAATGGCATCTCAGGCCATAATTCGATCTCTCCTGGGCCTGTATACTTACTAGCTTCATCAGGAAACCCTATATTTTTAATCGATATGTGACCACAATTAGATTCAGACATTCCTATTTTTAAATCATGAAAAGTTAAAGTGTGAGAAGGAATAACTGAACAATCTGTACTGAATCCTGAAGGGATATCAACAGATAAAATATCTTTATGATTGTTCAATAAATTGATTGTAGAAATATATGGTTCTCTTGGTGTACCGACGATGCCCGAACCCAACATTGCATCTACAATGACGTCTGAGCTGTTGATTTCAAACTCTAAATTATCTAAATTAGAAAGATGGCCTTCCCAGAGATTTGAATTTGAAATACATAAGTCTGATTTTGGAGTTGCCAAGGGAACAATTGTACAGCCAATACCTCGAGATTGCAATATACGGGCGGCGACATATCCATCCCCTCCGTTATTTCCTGATCCGCAAAGAAATAAAACCTTTTTAGAATTTGGCCAAGTATCTAAAATAAAATCAGATATAGCCATACCTGCATTATTCATCAATGTTTGAATATCTACTCCGAAATGAATAGAATTTTTATCAAGAACACGAAATTCGATTAGAGGTAACATATGTTTTAGAGCGATAAGTATACACTAGTATAAAGAAAATATAGAAAGAGAACAGAAAGTATTGAACTAGTCAGCGCTCCTAATTTATTTCGAATTAAGATTACGGTGATAATTGTTGTTACGAGAAGAAGTGGAAGAGTTTGATCTAAAATTGATGTTTCTACTTCAATGGGTTTAACTATTGAAACCACTGCTAAAACCAACAAGATATTGGCTATATTAGAGCCTATAATATTACCGACAGCGATTTCGTGTTCACCTCTTTTAACGGCCGCCCAAGAACCAGCTAATTCAGGAAGACTAGTTCCTATTGCAACAACAGAAAGACCGACAATTAGGGGTGGAACTTTAGCCCATTCAGCAATTCCTATTGCACCTTCTACTGTCGATTGAGCCCCCAAGAGCATGACTATAAGACCTAAAGAACCAAATACAAATGGAGACTTGGAAGAAGATACCTCTACGGCCGTTTCAGAGCTTGGACGTCTTAAAAGAGACCAAATGTAAACAAAATACAGAACTAGAAACAGAATTCCTTCAGATTTACTAACTAAACCATCGTAAGAAACGCCGTATAGAAGAAATGCAACACCCAACATAACTAACCCATCACTAAACATAGATTTGGATGTAGAGATGGGTTTTTTGTGAATATATATACAGAGAAATATAGAGACGGGTAAAACGAAACCTATGTTAGACATGTTAGAACCGACTATATTGCCAAGTGCCAAATCGTTGTAATCCTGATAAGCGGCAAAAAGAGATACTATTGCTTCTGGAAGGCTAGTAGCAAAGGCGACTAATGTTACGCCAATGACGTGAGCAGAAACTCCTTTTTGTTGTGCTATCTTAGAAGCGTTTTCGATAAATACGTCCGCTCCTTTTGAAAGCATAAAAACTCCTACAATGAGTAAAAAAGAAGATAAGAGTAAATCCAAAATTAGCTCCTTAAATTTTCCATATGTGAAACTCGTTTAGAGATAGAAGCTTCTGTGGCAATATCGTGACGAACATAAAGGCCCGTTCCTGAAACGGCTTCTAGACCTGCTTCAGCTACTTTTTCAGCGCTTTCGATACTGACGCCTTTTCCTACAACCGCTGCCGATCTAGAAGTCGTAGTGGAAATTTGATTATTATCTTCTAAATTGACTGCTGCATAGTATACCTTCGCACCTGAAGAAGAGAGAAGTTCAGAATCCACATTTAGAGAACAATCGGAACGAGGAGACGTTCCATAACCATCAGGTACAATATATTTACAAACTGTAGCTTTAGATTCAAAATCTACTGATTTGAGATTACCCAACGCAATATCCATAGACACTTCTAAAAAATTAGAATTTAAAACAGATAAAACATTCATTGCTTCTGGATCGCCGAATCTGGCATTGTATTCTACTAACCTTGGACCATCAGAAGTCAAGATAAATTGGCCGTACAAGATGCCCCTGTATGGGGAATTAATAGAATTCATAGCTGCGGCAGTTGCGCGTATAGTATCTAGAGCTGAATCGTATTCACTCTGTGAAAGAAATGGGAGTAGTCCATCAGCTTGCGAATAAGACCCCATGCCGCCAGTTATTGCTCCAATGTCCCCCTCTAATGCATGTGGATGATCTTGAGCTGCAGGCATAGGAACAACTGTTTCTCCAGATATGAATGCTTGTAAAGTGAACTCTTCCCCTATTGCTCGTTCTTCTAAAACCACTTTTGCATAACCACTCATCTGCGTATCTATAATCTCTTCACAAAAAGCAATTGCTTCATCTATTGAATGTAATTGATCCCCCATTACTTTAACGCCTTTTCCTCCAGTTAAACCAATAGGTTTGATAGCACAATCTTTACCGAAGGTTTCTAGGAAATTTCTAGCCTCTTCGACAGTTGAGCACACTTTGTAATCTAATTGTCCGGGAAAAGAAAATTGACTTGATAAATCTCTCATAAATTCTTTATCCACTTCAATGCGTGAAGCAGATTTAGTAGGGCCCATTGCTGGAATATCTAGAGCATTTAGATTATCAACAATACCTGAAGCTAAAGCCGATTCTGGGCCGATTAATGCCAAATCTATATTCTGTTCATGAGCCCAAGTAGAAATGACAGACGGATCCATATCTGTACAAAAAAGAGAATCTGAAGACAGACCTAAAAGGCCTGGATTTTTGTTATTTAGTGCAACGAATAATTCAGCACCATCTCTGACTGCGACTTCGGCCATTATATGTTCACGTGCTCCGCCGCCAACGACTAAAACTTTCATTAATTTCCTCTTAATTCTGATATTGTAACTAAAGATATCAATGATATGCCGATTTTGCTTAAACGTTCTTTAGCACCTTCTTCTCGATCGACTACAACTAAAGCAGTATCCACATCTGTTCCTTCTCCCCTTAGAACTGAAACTGCATCTTCTATACTACCACCAGTAGTTGCAACATCTTCAATGACTAGAATTTTATTTCCTAGGCTCCCTTCTATTCTAGAAATTGTGCCGTGTTTTCGGGATTCTTTCCGAATCATGGCAAAAGGTAATTTCATCTCTAAGCTCGTAGCAACTAGTAATGGTATTGCGCCCAATTCTAAACCAGCTAACGTGTCTATATTTTGTGGCGATTCTATAGAAAAGGATGAAGCTATTTGTGACAAAATATGAGGATTTGAAGAAGCTTTTTTTACATCTACATAGAAATCAGATTTGCGGCCAGAAGTAAGAGTGAAATCACCAAATTTTACAGCTCCGGTCGAGAGCAGTGCCTCTGATATTTGTGTATGTTTTGACATTTTAAGCAATAGGGGATAAGAGACCCCTCAAATAGGTATAACCCTAATGATGTATGATAAGAATGTATCCATTAGCTATAGATGAACCTATATTTTTAAGAAAAATAAAAAGATATAGTAGAGAAGAGTTTCCAATATACAGATACGTTCCTGGCATTCATCCACACCCAATGAGAGACAAAGAAGGCCATAGTTTTGGAATTGAAGAGAATGAAATAGAAAAATGGTCTGTTGAGAACTGGAAAGATAATCAAGAATATCTATATGGCATAGATTTGTACAATAACCACTACTACTGGGAATCTCATGAAGCTTGGGAAGGGTTATGGAGGGCTGTAAAACCCCATAGTAAACCTCATAAATTTCTACAAGGATTAATTAAACTCTCCGCATCTGTTTTAAAGATAAGAATGGCAAAACAAGTACCTATGGATATAGTAGGGGCACAAAGATTAGCGAAATCTGGATTTGAATTATTAGAATCGATTAAAAATGACGACGAGATATACATGGGTGTTAATCTGAAATCTCATTTGGAAAAAATGAAAAGATACTTAGAACCTGTACTAAAAGATATGATAATTGAAGTGGATAAAGAGGTTCCAATTATAAAATTAAATGAGTAATTGAATTGATCCTTTGTTAACTCCAACATCTACTGTGTTGACTTCTGTTTTTCCATCTGCATAAATCTCACCATCAACATGAATAGGTAGTGGATAATTTATTGATAATTTGAAAGTTTTAGATTGGACTAAATTGACGCCTGGAAAATTGATATGGGTGCCTTTCATTACCTTTGGTAATAAACGAAACATAGTAAAACGTGAAATGCCCCCTATGAAAACCGCTTCCAGAATACCATCATCCATTTTAGAATCTGGCGTAGTCATAAACCCACCACCTTCGCGTGGGCCATTTCCTATTACAAACATTAAAACATCTTTACTGAGTTCTTCATCATCTAAAACTATCTTGAAATTAGGTGAGTTAAATTTGCTGAATATAGTTTTGATAGTTGCTACTAAATATTTAGCAAAACCGGGCAATGGTATGTTATCTTTTTCTATACCTACCGCAGCATCAAAACCAATACCGACTACATTTGCAAAGAATATTTTATCCTGATTATTGATGGAAATATCTCCGATATCTACAGAGATTGATTCGTTACTAAAAAATAAATCGAGGCCCTCTTCCCAAGAATGTTTTAAATTCAAGCCATAAAGAAAATCATTACCGGTGCCGGAACCTAAAGCTACGAATTTTGGGCGTTTTTCTTCACTGATACTCATTAAACCGTTAATTGTTTCATGAATAGTTCCATCGCCACCCATGCAACCAACAATATCGTAATCAACATTAGAAGCAAGAATGGAGGCATGTCCTGGAGATTCAGTAACTGAAAGAAAAACATCATTAGATTCGCACCATATTTTGACTTTGTCTAACTTTTTTGCAGTTCTACCCGTATCTGATGCTGGATTAAAGATAAGATGACGTTTTGTCATTGAAAGAGCAGTACCTAATCCTTTATAACCTACCTGTAGTCAGCGCAACCTCGGAGATGTGGCGAAAGCTGAATCCGAAAGCGAGGAAATCGCGATGTCAAAATCGGTATATGCATACATAAGAGATACGTGGAAAACCCCCCGAAAGGATATGAGGGAGTTGCAACACCAACGAATTGTAGAATATAGAAAAGAGAATGCAGTATGTAGAATAGAGAGGCCTACTAGATTAGATAGAGCTAGATCATTAGGTTATCGTGCTAAGCAAGGATATGTGATGATAAGAGGAAGGATTCGTAGAGGTGGAATGCGAAAGCATGCAATAAAAGGCGGAAGAAGAGCTAAGAGAACCGGTATTTCAAAAATTACATTAGGTAAATCAAATCAGAGTATAGCTGAGGGTAGGGTTGCTAAAAAATATCCGAATATGGAGGTTTTGAATTCATACTGGGTAGCTGAAGATGGAAAATATAAATGGTTTGAAGTGATAATGGTAGATCCTTATCACCCATCTATTGTTAACGATGATAAGATTAATTGGATTTGTAATAGGGCACACAAAGGACGTACCTATAGAGGATTAACAGCTAGTGGAAAGAAGAGTCGAGGTTTACAAAGAAAAGGTAAAGGAGCAGAAAAACTTAGACCTAGTAGAAGGGCTAATTACAAACTGGATAAACCATCCAGAACACCACACCCACCAAGGAAAAGTTAGAGGTTGGTCTTGACAAAGCACGATAGGAAAAATCCTTTTCTTTCAAAAATAACAGAAGAATATTGTATTTCAGAAAATTCTGGAAAAGAGACTAATCACTATATATTTGACATAGATAGAAGCGGACTCAGATACAAACCTGGAGATTCATTGGGTGTTTTTCCTGAGAATGACCCAGAATTGGTGTCACTTACGATAAATAAATTAGGATTCTATGGAAATGAAGATGTAGAAGTGAAAGGTATTGGTAAAATAGAATTAAGAGATGCTTTGAAAAAGGAATTGACAATTCATCGAGCTGGGAGGAAGTTTTTTGCTGCAGTAGTTGGTAAACTTCCAAATGGAGATGAGAAAAATAAATTAAATGAAATTTTAGAAGATAGAGATAAGTTAGAAAAATATCTAAATATTAGAGATTGTGTAGATATAATAAATGAAAATCCAGAAGTATTGTTTGAAGCTCAAGAATTTGTAGACACATTGCAAAACATAACTCCGCGATTATATTCAATATCATCATCACCTAGAGCACATAGAAATGAAGTTCACACTACTATAGCAGTTGTTAGATATGAAAATTTTGAAAGAAAAAGAAGTGGATTAACTACTGGATATTTAGCTGATAGAATGAATGTTAATGAAACTGAAGTACCAGTGTATATACAGAAAACAAAAGAATTCATACTACCTAAAGACGGTTCAAAGGATGTTATTATGGTAGGGCCTGGAACAGGAATAGCCCCCTTTAGAGCGTTTATAGAAGAACGAGAAAAGACCCATTGTACGGGGAGAAATTGGTTATTTTTTGGAGATTGGTACGAAGAGAGTACATTTTTCTACAAAGATGAATGGAAAGAATTTATGAAAAGGGGTATTTTGAATAAGTTGACTACTGCATTTTCAAGAGATCAAAAGAAAAAAGTGTATGTTCAACATAGAATTGAACAACATTCGAAAGAAATATGGAAATGGATTAAGAATGGAGCTTACTTTTATGTTTGTGGAGATAAAGAATACATGGCAAAGGATGTGCATGAAACTCTAATAAAAATAGCTGAAAAAGAAGGAAAAATGGATAGAGAAAAGGCAGAAGAATATATTAATAAAACTTTAATGAAAGAAGAAAAAAGATATCTGCGTGATGTTTATTAAATATTAAAAATCGTCATCATCATCAGAATCTGGTATAACTAATTCTCCCGTTTCTGGATCATATTCTAAACCCTGTTCGGCACTTCGGTCAATAGGTGTATTGGTTTCTTTAGTTATAGTAGTAAAGTCATCCGAACCTTGACTGTTTCGTATTGCAACTACGAGAACCAAACCTAAGACAACGACCAATATGGCTGGAACAATTAACCAAGGATCTATATTGATTAAACTGAAAAGAGACTCTTCGTCTTCACCTTCATTTTCGATTTCGACGAATTGTTGATTAGTAACGTTTACGAATTTGTAAAGAATATTATCATCTTCATCCCATTCATCGATTATATCATTAGGATCTACTTGGAATTTTAATTCATAAGTACCTGGAATTACAGGAGTCCATGTAAATGAGAGTTTAGACTC
>DAHL01000014.1 GCA_002509225.1 Euryarchaeota archaeon UBA102
ATGAGGCTCTCTTTCGGTAAAATTGTTGGTTCTGCAGCACGTGTAAAACCGAATCAAAAATTAATGACATTAAGAACTACAGAAGATATGTTAGATGTAGCAAAAGACGCACTACGTAAATCATATCACAAAATTCCTACACCTTGTAAGATAGTAGTAGAACCTAATTAATGAGTGAATTAGTTACTAAAATAGGATTGCCGAAACCTGAGGGTTTTCTTTATTTTGTTGAAATGGACGGTACTGTATGGAAACATATGGGTGGGGAAAAAGAAATAGTTTATGATAAGAAATTTGAACGTGAAATTGGATACTTGTATTTTATTGATTTGAATGGTGATTTAGCCAGACTTCCCAATAATCAAATGAGAGATCCAGAAACTAATGAACTTTACAAACCTGGATCTCAGGTTATAGAAAAGTGAATAATCGAAAAGGAATATTAGTCGCAACTAGCATTCTCAAAAGTGAAGATGAAATATTAATCCTAAAACGATCAGAAAAGGTTGGTTCTTTTCAGGGATATTGGTCTGGATGTTCTGGATATGTAGAAGAGAATGAAACACCCAAGGAAACATCGTTAAAGGAAATAAAAGAAGAAACAGGCATATCTAAAGAATATCTGAAATTGCTTGTTGATGAAAATATACATAAAATTGAAAAAACGACTGGGACCTGGATAGTGCACTCTTACCTTTACGAAACTAAGACAAGAAAAATTAGATTAGATTGGGAAAATGATGAATATGAGTGGATAACAATAGATGAATTGAAAAAATATAAAATTGTACCCTCTTTAGATAAAATAGTGAAAGATTTGTTTGAAAGATATAATAAGAGATAAATTAATCATTAGTGATTCTGGTACCAACTATTTCATCATCTAAAGAAGAAGGGAAACCGGATTGACCCAATATCCAACATTCAGAATAGTTAGAAATTTCAGCAGCAGATTCTAATTTGAATTTCATACCTCCTGTAACATCTCTTCCGAAAAGTCTCCATTTACGTCTGAGCATTTTTTTGCGTATTTTACGATCTATCAAAGGAACTAACTCTGCGCCTTCTTCTTCTGGATCCCTATCCATTACGCCTGGATGATTTACAACGAATATAGTTTTTGAAGGTTTGAAATGTCGGGCAAATTCGACCATTAGGGTATCGCCACTTAAAATGGAGAAACCTTTGGTACTATCCCCTACGACATCACCACAAGAAACTGGTAATTTGCTCTCTTCGAGAAGAGATTGGAACCCTCCAATCGGCCAATCTATCAAATCACCCCCCATTGTGATCATAGTTTTAGAAGGTAGAATTGGTTTTGGTTCTAGTCCTGCAAGACTTAGACGATTACAAACGATTTTGTTTAATTGTTTTATTCTATCTATTGTTTCAGAAACTGCCTCCATCTGACGTCGGGATCTAGTTTGACCGTCTGCAAGAGAATGTTCACTGGCAAGGGGGTGGCCAAATGAGCCGGCCCCGTGTACCAAAATAGTTTGCATTCGTAAACTGGACAATTTTTTTGCTAAATCTGTAATCACAGACATACGTGGAGTTGGATCTGGAGAATCTTTGACAGTTATTAGAGAACCGCCCCATTTAACAAGAACTAAATTGTTTTTCATATTTTATGACTCCGGGTCCATAGCGGAACAATCCAATAAATACGGAGATTCTGAACGCACCGTATCACCTATTCGGCATCCGGGCATCGGGAATAATCTTGCACTTAGGGGCTTGTTCTTCTCAATGGATATATCTGTGACCTTTTTTAGTAACTGCGCTAGAGTGGTTTTACTTATATTTCCAGGCAAAGGGACAGTATCCAATCCTGTACCACACCGACCTGCATATTCCAATAAATGGCTTATTTTTAACAAATCATTATTAACTAAATCAACTAATTTTTTATCTTCCATGATAGCAAACATAACTCCGCGATACCCTACTTGTGAAACCGGAAGAGAACGTAATTTATGAGTTAGTGTTTGTATTGTTAATTCTGCGCCTTCTGAACCTAAGGATGAGCCATTTAGTTCAACTACCTCTGCTACAGAACTTTGATAATCTAAAGGAGGGGCAATACTCGGATCCATGCCGAAATAATTCCAACTAGAATCCTGACATAGGGATTCTAAATTTAATAAATCCTTCGTTAATTCATTTGGATCTCCATTATTTTCTACGAGATCGCCCGTAATTTCTAAAGCTAAAGAAACTCCTTCTTCATTTGCAAAAGCTGCAGGAAAAAAGGGATTAGAAGGTAAAACATTAGATGTTCCTGCAAAGCGCAAGTTATTCATTGGATTCGTATTTGAAATATCAATGATGGCTGTTGCAACTGCAGCATGATCATAATCCATCCACGAACTGAAAAATGAACGTTCAGTCATATTTATTGCTTCAACAACCGCTGAGAGTGATGCAGGAATACAGGGTCCGAAACTTATGAAATCTATTTGAGATGCAAGAGTTATCTTTTCAATTTCTAGCGCCCTAGAAGGGAAATCTTCTTGAGAGCACCAAGATTCCCATGGATGAGTAGCAATACGGACAAATTGAATATCATAATTATTGTTTCGAAGCTTGTCAGCAGCTTCGGTTGCTAAAGATATAGCTTTCATAAAATCAGCGGAAAACCCCGTTACTGCTCTAATCTTCACAATAATACAACACAGGCGACTTAATATCTTGAACGTTACTTATTCGAAAGTGAAGAAGAAAGTAAACGATGAAAATGATGAACGCCCGTTTCTTTAGTTGGAGAATAGCGACCACTGACATATATCTCTGATTGGATTCCTCGTTGTACCTTTTCAACGATATCTTGATCTTCTGCTTCGACCTTATCTAAATCGGCACCTGCACCCTTATGAAGTAAATCTTTATTCCAGACATAGCCATAGTAAACTATCTTAGTTTTATCTACACTAATGGGAACAACTATGTTTACAGAAAG
>DAHL01000043.1:0-11946 GCA_002509225.1 Euryarchaeota archaeon UBA102
GTTCTTCTATTCTAGAACGTGCTAGTTGAAGTCTAGAAGATTGATCTTTCAGAAGAGCGATTCCTGCACTTTGACCCACGAGAGATATTTCAGGATTAGTCCAATCTTTCAAATCGGAACACCTTGCAATTATATCAGGATCTGAAACTATCCACCCTATTCTAGAAGCACCTCCTCCGAAACATTTACTGAGACTATTCACTATTGCAGTTCCTGGAGTACCGGCTAGGGTTGGGGCATCGGTAAATAGGCGAAAAATCTCATCAATGATAACAATAGAATCTGCATTAGAAAATAGAGATGCTATTTCACCTAAGGTCTCCGAAGATTCTAAAACTCCTGATGGATTATGAAGATTAGTTAGAAATGCTAAATCTGGAATAGGATTCTGTTTTATTGTATCTAGATTAATTTTGAAATCGTCTGAGGGGTTTCTTTCCAAATAAACGATATTAGAATTAAACCCTAATGGAAGTTGCATGTGTGGAGGATATCCCGGTTTTTCAACCATACATGTTTTATTTTCATCTAAAAAGATAGCTGAAAGAAGAAAACATGCTTCACTGGCACCGTTTGTAATCAATACTTGATCTAAAGATACATTGTGTTCATCGGCAATAATCTGTTTCAATTCTTCTAATTTATATGCAAAATTTAAATCTGTAGGATAATCTAATTCGATATCGGGAGCTTCGAAATGAGAAGTAGCAAGATTGTGGATTTCTGGTTTGAAATGTTTGTGTATGTAATTCTTCAATTCGAAGTATGGAAATTTCATTGGCTACAACCTTTCGAAAGATATAGCGTGGATAATTTAAGAATGGAGGCAAAATAAGTAAAATGTCTTAAGGGAGCTTTTCTAACAATAAAAGAGAGATAAATGAATGAAAGTAATGAGGACCAGATAGGTGAAAATGTAACGACTTTGGAAAGTCTAGCATATTTTTTACTTAGTTGTGCATTTTTAATGTTCTACTTAGGGAGTATTGGATTGAATCTGAATCTGTACATTTTTTTATCAGTATTTCTAGCAGCAGTGTGTTTGAAGTTTGCTTGGGAAAGGGCTGCCAGAAACAGGGAGAAAAATCTGAAGAATGGTCCTGGATATTCGGAAAGAATAATAAAATGGATTATGAGAAAGATAGGTATGACAATCTATCCTGCTGAATGGGGAGTAAAAATTAATGGACAGAAATGGGAGATTAGATATATCGGAGTGAAAATATACCAGATTTTACTTCTTATGGGATTAGTTCTTACATTTCAGCAAGACAATCTAAGACCAATGTTGCTTTTTTCCATGTGGGGTTCTATGGTTTACATAGTTTGTAGAGTTCTTGCAGGAATTCCCAGACCTGCACTAAGAATGGTGGTGAGGGGTGTTTTAGGAATTATAGTCGCAGCCATTGTCGTAATACCCACTATGGCGATTATGCCATATTATGTGAATGTATATGCAGAAATACCCGAAAATAAGATAGGAACTTCAGAATCTCAAGGATGGGTATTATCTGAATACGAAAATATAGAGATGGGGATGGGTTTAGTTCAGATATCGTTCGCATTTTATTTTGACGAAGAAGGTGAAGAAGATGGATATGTTGCATTTCTAACAGTAGTATCTGCAAAAATACCAGAGGGGGCAAGTGACGATCTAGTTGAAATGGTTGATGAAGAGATGAGAATGGCGATTCAAAATGAATCGGAGATGGAATTAACAGAAAACATAACTAATCAAAGTCGTTCAACTAAGCAAGGATACAACACCACCTACAGCATTTATGATGGAGTTTCGGATGGAGAAGAAATAGAACAGGGAGGTCTATCATATCCAGTAACTGAAGGAAGTGAATTAAGATATATAATAGAATCAATCAGAGTTGAAGAGTTGAATCTATTGGTCATTTTGAGTGGTTTGGCAGTTATTTCAAAAGAACAGGTGAATACTGGCCCAGGACCTATAGGTGATGTGATAGATGACATATTAGGCACAGATACAACTGATATGACCAATTGGAATGAAGTCCTTAATCTTGGAACTGAAGTGGTATGCTATCAAGGATAAAATGAATAAAGGAACGCATGAATATGTAAGTGATCCGCGAAATAAGAAAATTAAAATTTCGATTAATGGAGAATTTTTTGAAAGAGAAGAGGCGAAGATTTCAGTATTCGATAGTGGTTTTTTGCTAGGGGATGGTGTATGGGAAGGAATAAGATTACACAATGGAAAACTCTGTTTTTTAGATGAACATCTAACACGCCTTTATGATGGTGCAAAAAGTATAGATATGAAGATTGGAAAAACTGTTAAAGAGATGAAACAAGAAATAGAGAATGTATTAAATGTAAATAAAATGAAAGACGGAGTTCATCTTAGATTAATCGTATCGAGAGGAATTAAAGCTACACCATATCAAGACCCTAAAGTAACTATTTCAGACCCGACAATAGTAATAATTCCAGAATATAAAAAATCAATTTCAAAAGATGGATTGAGTTTGATAAGTGTAGATATCAAAAGAGGCACGAGTGAAACGCAAGACCCTAGAATAAACAGCCTGAGTAAACATAACTGCATACAGGCGTGTATAGCTGCAACAGAAGCTGGTGGTGATGAAGCATTAATGCTAGACCGTGATGGAAATGTTTCGACATGTAATTCAACGAATTTTTTTATGATTAAAGATAATGAAGTATGGACTTCGACTGGAAAATATTGCCTTCCTGGGATAACTAGAAAAAATATAATTGAGATATGTAAAGAAAATCGAATTAAAATATATGAAAAGGATTTTAATTTAGAAGATACGTATGATGCAGATGAGGCTTTTGTAACTGGTACTTTTGCAGGAATAATAACTGTTTCGAGGATAGATGGACACGCAATAGAGAGTGATAAAATAACTTCCATGATACGGAAAATGTATGAACAAAAACTGATGTGACATTATGACAATTAGAATAGCGATGTGGTCTGGCCCTAGAAATATTTCAACTGCAATGCTTCGTTCTTGGGAGAATAGGCCAGACACGTATGTTTGTGACGAACCTCTGTATGCATATTACTTGAATGAGACAGGAAAGGAACATCCCGGAAAAAAAGAAATAATTGAGAAAGGAGAAACGGACTGGAAAGAGGTAACGAAAGAATTGGTTGAAATGAATTCAGAAAATAGAGAGATATTTTACCAGAAACATATGACGCATCACCTCTTGCCGAATATAGAAAGAGAGTGGATGAAAAAAATGAGGAATTGTTTTCTAATAAGAGACCCTAAAGAAGTGATATTATCATATTCTAAAAAGAGATCGGAATTTACAATTAAAGATATAGGGATTATACAACAAAAAGAGATATACGATTATGTTACAGAGATAGAAGGAGAACGCCCTCCAGTTATAGATAGTAAAGACGTATTAGAAAATCCGAAAAAGATACTAAAAGCTCTTTGTAAAAAACTGGAAATACCATTTTATGAACAAATGTTGAAGTGGCCAAAGGGAGAAAGAGATACGGACGGTATATGGGGAAAATATTGGTATCATAGTGTGATAACGACTACTGAATTTGGAAGGTATCTACCTAAAAATGAGGCGATAGATGAGAAGTTTGACGAAATTTACAAAAAATGTATACCATATTATGAAAAAATGCACGAGATGAGAATAAAATGAAAGAAACGGAACCCGAACAAAAAACAGTTAAGATATTCTATTTACTTACCTTTGTTCTTCCAATTTTAACGATTTTTGGTAATATGTATGCTGAAAATAGTTGGAACGGTGTAAATTATAGTTGGATAGGTATACTTGTAGCGATTTTTGTATATCCTGTAATTGAAACATTATGGGGAGAAGGAAAAGATTTTAATCCGGAAAATGCGCCGACGGGATTTTTTGATTCCATCCTTTATATACACGTCGTTGGACAATTTATCGGAATTGTAACCCTTATAGATCTTACAAATCGAAACCCGAATGATTTGATTTTAACCGGTGCAATTCTAACGACGTCGATTAATTCAGGAGTATCAATAGTAATTGCGCATGAACTTGTACATAGACCGAAAAAATGGGAACGGCTATTGGGTAGAATTATTCTTTGGACAGTGAATTATATGCATTTTGAAACTGAACATATCAGAGGACATCATAGAACCGTAGCAACAACGGAAGATCCTGCTTCAGCACCCGCCTGGATGAGTCTGTATACATTCTTTGTAACTACAGTCCCTAGACAGTACATTAGTGCATGGAGAATCGAAACAAAACGGACGAAGTCTTTGTGGAAACATAGAGTATTGCTCTGGACTGGGATAGAGATAGCGACTTGTTTGGCTGTATATGTATACCTAGGAAAGATGGTGTTGATTGTATTTCTGTTAAATTCGTTGGGAGCTGTATTTTTGCTAGAATATGTCAATTACATTAGACATTGGGGTTTGAATAGGGAGAAAGGAGAACGTATAGCTGTGGAACATAGTTGGCAAAGTAATTATCGTCTAAGTAGATATATTTTGATAGAACTTACCAGACATCCAGATCACCACATTACTGCTAGTAGACCGTATCAATCTCTAAAATCATATGATGATGCACCCACATTACCTAGTGGTTACTTTGTATGTTTTTTAATAGCATTAAATCCATTCATGTGGAAATGGATTATGAAAAGAAGGTTGCCTGAATAATCAAGGTACATTGTACAATATGGCAGTAGATGAATCCATATCTGGAATTTCACCAATTTGCCAACCGACAGCTGTCGTTTCGGCATAAAAATACTCTACGCCATCTAATTCATAATAAGTTCCAGAAATATTATCTAAAGCCAAACCTACGGCAGCATGACCTGCATCTGGAAATGCCTCTGGTATGAGTATTAACACAGAATCTATACCTAATATTTCGGCTATTGTTATTAGTAAAATAGAAGTGTCTTCACAGTCCCCTAATTCGTCAACTAAAGTCTCAACTGGAAATCGAGGATATTCCCCTAACCCTGCTGTAACATTATCTTCGGCATATTTTAATGATTGAACAAAAGATAGAAGATATTGAGCTTCTTCATTTAAAGAAAGGGCATTTTCTTGAGCAATCCTGTGTAGTTGCTCACTGATTGAAATCATAGTTTCGTCATCTGGAGTTGCGAATTCTATGTAATCATCTTCATCAGTTATACGATGATCTTGTGCAACATAGCTGGCATAAATTGTTGGATCGAAATTATAACTCATCTCATATTCTTTTCCTCCATAAGACCATTTATATGTTTTAACATAGCCGAAATAGCTCGTAGAAATTGAATATGACATTTGAGCATCTGGTTCATCGGTTAAATTATCCAGAGCCCCATCAACCAGCCCATCAACATCATCGCCAGACCAAGTTTCATTGATTAAATTGTAAGAAATTGTAATACCGTAAGTGTCATTTGAACCATCTATGTCGAGAAGTTGAGGAGTGGACCATTGGGCTTGATATAGCCTTATATTGAAAGAATGCTCAGATTGAATATCTGGAACATTTACTTCAAAATCTATTGATAAATCATATGGCACCTGCCATTCAGCTTCGAAAGGTGAACCTTCTTCATCGAATTGTTTTAATTCTTTTTCTTCTTGGTATAATTGAAAGAAAAACATAGGTCTACCGCTTATTTCTGTAGATAAATTGACCCAGTTGAAATTAAACACAACAGATAAATCATAAAGTGGATCTAAATCGATATTATCACTATAGCCGTCATTGTCATCATCCGGATCTATATTATCTCCAAAACCATCGCCATCCCAATCTGTTGATTCTGTAGCATCATAAGGAAATTTATCCTCAGAATTAGGGACTCCATCTCCGTCACTATCTAAGAGAAAATCTATCTGATTTTGAACCCAAAAACCGGCAGGTAAAAGTGATAAAAGCATGATTGCGATTATGATGATTGAAATCAAAGAAGGAGACTCAGGAGGTTGTTCTTCATCCAAAAGAAATGGATTTTCTTCATATGCTGAGTTCGATTCTTCTTCCACTCTTAACGCCCTCAAACAACTATTTAGTTAGAATATATAAGGAAGATTCGTAAAACTGTTTTGATAAACTAAACATTCCAACTATAAGATAAAGCGCCTGCGACCACTAACCTAACTCTAGAATCTCCTTCTATCGCTAGCTGTATTTGCCATTCGCCGGTTCGTGCATCCAAAGACCCCCATTCAATTGCATCTGTATTTGGAGTTAATGGACGAATGATGGCTTCGTTACCGACAGGATCTTTCAAAATGAAATCGCCACTAGCATCATCAGAAGTTCTTGTTTCTAAATAGAAAACTATTTTGTCCCATTCCTCACCACTACTATGATGGCCAGAAATGAAGGTGTCGTAAATTTCAACGGAAGTGTCTTCCCAAACTTCAGAATACAAATCGCCAGCCCTTAGAAAATGAACCTCGCCATTAAAATCATCGGCATAATCAACCAAATTCATACTGAGTAACTCCAATCCATCTACATTTGTATAAGTTAACGAAGTGAACCAAGAAGCATCAGAAGAATAGGTGTAAACTATCTGTTCACCAGTAGGGGCGCCTGCAACAATTCGTGCTTCACCGTCAGTTATTCGATCGACGCGTGCAATGAAATCAGGAACCCCCAATAATGTGAATGTCCAAGATTTATCCTCTTCTAGAGGAAACGAAAAAAGGTTTTGCGGTTCACCATTTTCATATATTTCTAGATTGGAACGAGAAATCCTACCGAGAGCGGGATTATAATTCAGAGTAGCGTGAAGCTGTGCATCTCTAAGATTTGAAGCACCGATTTCGTAATCGATTTCGTTGATATTGGCAACAACCATAGTAGTGACAACATCTACTTCAGGAGTGATTATGGCATAGCTCCATTGATTTCCAAGACTCCATTTAGGGCGTTCGAGACTGTTGTCGAATATATTGATTCCATTGCCAGTGTCTATACAACCTGTAAAAGGTAGTATCAAAATAATGGAAATTAAAGTAATGAATTTATGAATGTTAAAAAATGGTAACAAGATACTCCTCCGGAATTTCAATTTCTATAGCAAACATAGGATCCTCATCGGTGCTGTCATGATAAGCAACTACCACACCCCCGTCTGGAAGAATTGCCAAAGAAGAGAAATCGAAACGGATATCATTGCCTGCTCCGGAAACGGCATCTAAATCGCCCAGCCCAATTTGTGTTATTGTGTCTGCTTCCAAACTATCTCTGTAGCCTCTGATATGATATATCAAATCTACATCAGCACCCTCACCCCCTGCACTGTTATTTCTAGCTGTTTGAACCCTCATACTTAGAACGAGTAAATCTAGATTGCCGTCTGCCTGCATATCCCATTCGAAGGTTGCTTGGTTACCCACCGCTGTAGCATCGGGCCAAAGATGTGTGAAATTGGTCCATGTTAAACCACCATCTAAACTCAAAAAATGAGTTAGAGAGAAACTGCCATCGCATCCATTAACACTAGGATTAGCGAGATTACAAGATATGCTGTGAATAGCACCTGAACTATCGATAGAAACGTACTTTGAAGGGAACACTAAACCTCCTGGAAGAAGATGTCTATGCCATTGAAGATTGGTATCCAAGTAAAGATTGGTACCGTCATCGAACCATCTTGGAAATAACACTCCACCACCCTGAGATGCAGGAACTGGAACTGCTCTAATTTCACGATGAGGAGTCATATAATCCCATTCAGGACCGAGAGGTACTTCTGGATCGAGTAATGCAAATTCGATATCTGCAGGACCTGATTCACCATGATCTGGTATCTCTAAGTATTGATAATTAAGACCATCAACTGAAATTTGATATCCCTGTGTACTGTAGCTCCAGAAATTAGAAACAACAATACTGGCCCATGGGCAATTGGATTGACAATTTGGAGTTTGATGATTTGCTGGTGGATTAATAGGGCCTATTACGGGAATTTGCCAAGAACGGTCATAGAAAGGTTCATGGGCTTCGTTTTCACACCAAGACCAATCGATTGAACCATCTTCATTCTTATTACCTACAAATGAATAGAATTGATCTCCAGTTGGATCGTCTTGACCAGGATAAGGGAACCAGCCCATTGCAATTATTGTTCCGTCTGGAGCTTGGATAATAGAACCTTCACCTAAACCTGGATCTAGAGTTAAAACTGGCCCCTGAACACAAATTTCACCTGGATTTTGAATAGTCGTTATAGGGGGTTTGAATTCTTCCCAAGTTATACCACGGTCATTGCTCCACCATGGCCATTCACCGCCGAAATTATAGATAGTACCATCTTGATCGGTTGCGAGATAGTGTTCACAGCAATTGCCGCCGTAATTGTGAGTATATCCATTTTCCGTTACAGTACCATATACTGACCATCTACGTTCAGTAACGTTTTCCATAGTTCTCGCATCGAACACTGTAAAATTACGTACATCATAAGGTAATTGAGCGATTTCCTCTTCAGTCATTGCAGGAGTTGTGTTTTCACTGAAAGTTGAATTATTATTATTGTCAGGTTTAGATTCATCCCCACCTAAGCATCCAGAAATGGAAGCGAAGATGAGAATTGCCAAAACAGTATTCACCCTAAGCATAATGTTGACTAAGCAAGCTTGTAAATATATTTTTCTTGAAAGAATGAACTAGAAAAAAGAAAGAATTTAAGCAAGTAAAAGCTAAATTATGTATGAATAAAGATATTAATATGTGCAACTAAATATCAAGTAATGATAACAATCACAGAAACAGCAGCAAAAGAAATTGGACTAGCCAGAGAAAAGGTTGGTGCAGAAGATAAACCTCTAAAAATAATGGTTGGAATTGGTGGATGTTCTGGAGGTTACAAGTACGGTCTCGGATTTGTTGAAGGGACTGGTGAAGAAGAGACAGTTGTTGAAAGTCAAGGAATAAAAATAATTGTACAAAATCAAGATGTAGAAAAACTTCAGGGAACTACGATAGATTTTGTAACCAACGAAATGGGCGCCGGTTTTAGAGTGGATAATCCCAACCCCGCACCTGAAGGTGGTGGCGGTTGTGGTTGTGGAGATTCGAAAGGCAAATCAGAAGGAGGCGGATGTTGTGGCTCGGAAAAACCTGCTTCTGAATCTAAAGAAGGCGGCTGTGGCTGTTGTTGAATAATTATAATGAAAAAAATTGATTACGAAAATTCAAAAGAGGATTTGATATCTGAAAAAGAGACGGCGATCGTCTGCTTTGGTGGTGAATGGTGTCCATTTTGTAGAGACTTTTTTCCCGAGTTTGAAAAATGGAAAGCACCTAATGGTGTTAAGAAAATTATAGCAGAACTGGATAAAGAAGAATCTCCTTGGTGGGAATTGTATGAAGTAGAAGTGGTACCGACTTTGGCCGTTATTGAATGTGGTGAAATAACATATAGGAAAGATGCGAAACCATCTATTGGTTTGAATAAGAATGATTTAAAAGATGTAGAAAAATTTTTTGAAGAACAAAAAATGAATGATGAAGATCGATACTTAAAAAAGAGAATTGGTAAAGGTGGTAAAAAAGCTAAAAAAAGTTATAACCGATACCGAAAAGGTGGTCCGCGCGGAGTCAGGGTTAAAAAAATTAACTAACAATTATTTATATGACCATGTGGAGGGCGTGGCCTATGGATTGTCTTGAATGCAACACTAAAGACGTGGATGTTGTCAGAACTTCAGAGGGTGGATTACTATGTAAAAAGTGTAATTCGCATGAAATTGTTCTAGGTAGTTCAACCTGGAAAGATGTTCCAACCCATTAGGGATTAAACTCGTCTTTGTAGAATAAGCCCCAAAAGCATGACTGCTGCCATTATAGCAGATGCATAAACTAAAGCTGAGGTTTCACTCGGATTATCTTTTGGAAATGTGATTTTTTCTGTTTCAATTTGAAGTGAGAATGAATCAGAAGCGATGAACCCGTCGTTGTCTGTGACTCTCAAAACAGGATTAAAGTCTCCAATTTCGGAATATGAACGGGTTGTTGCACCAGAATCTGTAGAAGACCAATCGAATATTCCATCTCCATCGAAATCCCACTCCCATAACACTATTTGTCCATCGATGTCGGAACCTTGACCGTTGAAATTTATTGAAACGCCTCGAATAGAGGACTGATTAGCGCCTGCTTCTGCAGTAGGTTCGGAATAAATCCAAACGGTTTGGAATTTGGTTTCGATGCCACTCTGATTACTCCATGAATTATCATTATCTAATACTTCGAAATAAATTGTATGTTGTCCCGCAGATAATGAATCTGTACTGAAAGAAGAATGATTGCTTAGAAATCCATCTATAGAAGAGATCCAAGAATAAGCAACTATTTGACCATCGGAATCATGCCCATCTCCTTCAAAAAAGATACGTGTTCCTTCTGATTCGGTACAACAAGAATCTGGTCTAAAACCGAAAGAGGCTTCTCTAGAAAAGCTATCAGGATAAACATTAGTTATGTTAGCAATTGGAACTGAATTTGGATATATATCCATTTGAACTCCAGACCAATCTGACCAAGCCCCGTCATTGTCTAGGACTCTTAAAGAAACTGTATGAATTCCTGGTGTAAAACCAGTGATAGTGAAATTCTTTTCATTACTCAAAAAGCCATCTATAGAAGAATTCCATTCGTATGCAACAATAGTGCCGTCACTATCTATTCCCGTACCGTTAAAAGTTACATCTGAATCGAAACGAGTAGAATTGGGATACAGAGAATCTATTTGAGCAATCGGAATTGAATTTGGATTAACTAATAAACTCTCAGTTATCCAATCTGACCAATCATCGTCGTTGTCTTGTACCCTAAATGAGATGGTGTGATTTCCTATACTGAGATCGGTAATGTTGAAAGTCTGTTCGTCGCTTAGAAATCCGTCTAAAGATGAATGCCATTCATAATTTGTGATACTACCATTATCAGAACCGGAACCGATGAATGTGAATGTATCATCAAATCGGGCAGGTGATGGACTGATTGAATCAATTGTAGCATTTGGTGGATCGAATGGAGTCATTAAATCATCAACGAGAATGTACAAGTTTGTTATGAGGTGCATACGAGATGTTGGTATGATTAATCTAGTATCTGGATGAAAACCACCTGTGAGTCCTCCTTGATTTTCAGCGTTGACTTCTGCCAAATACGCAAATATTCCGTGATTGCCGTAAAGCCAATCATTAGTATCACCTCCAACAAGATACCCGCCTTCATCTTTCCAATTTGAATAACCGGTTAGATTTTGCAATCTTTCACCATAGTAACGCATTTCCTGATCATCTGAGCTAGGTTCTGATTTATGAGCCCATGGCCAATCGAAATATTCACCATATGAATGGTAAGAAATTGCACTGAAAAAGGAATGATTATTGTCGTGTTTTTCAGTACGATAATTCTGAATAGAGGGCCACCTATCTGAAGCGCCTGTTTGATTAACGTCCCATGGATTGTTTTCCCAATCGTAGTTATCTAATCTCCAAATTAAATGTTGGATTGCTTGGGTTTCTGGTTCAGAAAAACCACCATCCCTATCTTCATCAATGAAACCATCGCCATCGTCATCAATGTGTTCTGAATCTTCCGGATCTTCATTAGTAAGATTATCGTTGTCATCATCTATTGTATCACCTATACCGTGATAAACTTGTGAACAAGTGTTAGAAGAAGAACCGACTGTATTCCAACCGAGAGGGTAATTTCGATTTAAATCGACGCCATCACATGAATCTAAAATATTGTCGTTATTGTTGTCTCTTAAATTTTTACGCCAAAATCTATTTGGGTCTTCTCGATCGTAGACATAACCGTCTGGATTGATTAAAGGAACTATCCAAATTTCATAATTATTTACAAGATCAGTTATCCAATCTTCTCGTGGATCTTCATCTATACCTTCATCAATCAAACCATCTTCAT
>DAHL01000043.1:12261-12399 GCA_002509225.1 Euryarchaeota archaeon UBA102
TCATCAATCAAACCATCTTCATCATTATCTATACCGTCAAACATTGCGAGACCGAATTCATTTGTTCTACCGCCTTGCTCACCGTCTCCATCATTATCCACACCATCAATAGGATCTTCATCAATCAAACCATCTTCA
>DAHL01000043.1:12702-36142 GCA_002509225.1 Euryarchaeota archaeon UBA102
TTCATCAATCAAACCATCTTCATCGTTATCTATCTTAGATTTGCCATAAAATTCAGTTAGGAAATAAAGATAGTATAGTGGAATTTGGACAGACATCCATTCTCTGGCATGATGGTTTCCCATTATTAGAGTTGATTTTTCATCCGGATCAGAATAATACTCAGGCTCATTAGAGACGCCGTCGGAAACCTTTACCGCGTGAATATATCTACCTTCCCACGTTTGACCTGCAGGAATTAAATCCGTTAAATTGTGAAGTCTTACGATATCGGGATATTCGTTAGCGAATGTTTCTAGTTCTGAAACAACCTCGTCATAATCATGATAATCTTCGAAAAGATTATCGAATGGAAATGTGTAAGCATTATCCCCTTCATCTGCTATAGCCGGATATGGTAGATAACTCAATAATAGAACAAATGTAACAAATAAAGATAGTATTTGGTGAATTTGTATCATTAATAATCAAATAAAGTGCTACTAAATAAACGACACCTTACAATATAACATATAGTAAACTTTTTATACCCCTAAAAACCGGGAAATGTGACTATAAACTAGTCAAAAAGGTATTCTGATGAGCTACGTAGAAGATGTGTTTGAGCGGGTCAAAAGACGAGACCCTGAACAGAAAGAGTTCCATCAAGCAGTGTGGGAAGTAATGGAGACTATAGAGCCTGTACTCAAAATACATTCAGAATATCGTCAAGCTGGAATTTTAGAGAGAATGGTTGAACCTGATCGGATAATTTTGTTTAAAGTTCCATGGGTAGATGACAATGGTAATGCTAGAGTAAATAGAGGAATGAGAGTACAATTTAACAATTCTATCGGTCCTTACAAAGGTGGACTGAGATTTCATCCAAGTGTAAATCTTAGTATAATAAAATTCTTAGGTTTCGAACAAATTTTCAAAAATGCATTGACTGGGAGACCAATCGGTGGTGGAAAGGGTGGAAGTGACTTTGATCCTAAAGGTAAATCTGATGGAGAGATAATGAGATTCTGTCAATCTTTTATGAATGAATTATATCGACATATCGGTGCAAATATTGATGTGCCTGCAGGAGATATAGGAGTAGGCGGAAGAGAGATTGGATATCTATTTGGACAATACAAACGTTTAACCAAATCATGGGAAGGAGTCATAACTGGAAAGAGCTATGGATGGGGAGGATCCCTAATTAGACCAGAAGCTACTGGCTATGGTCAGGTATACTTCCTAAAGGAAATGATGGAAGGTAACGGAGATAGTATTGAAGGGAAAATATGCACTGTTTCAGGAAGTGGGAACGTTGCTCAATACTGTACTGAAAAACTTATACAGATGGGAGGTAAAGTAGTCACTTTATCTGATTCGAGTGGATTCGTATATGACCCTGCTGGAATTGACGAAGAAAAATTAGCCTGGATCATGGATTTGAAAAATAATCAGAGAGGCAGAATCAAAGAATATGCAGAGAATTTTGATGGCGTGACCTATGAAAAGGGAGAACGTCCATGGGGAATCAAATGTGATATAGCATTACCAAGTGCTACGCAGAATGAGATAGAGAAGAAAGACGCTGAAATGTTAGTTAAAAATGGTTGTAAAGCGGTAGTTGAAGGGGCAAATATGCCATCTACTCCTGAAGCTGTAGAAATATTTGAAAAGGGTGGAATTATGTTCGGACCTGCAAAAGCTGTGAATGCTGGAGGTGTAGCTACATCTGCACTGGAAATGAGTCAAAACGCAGCATTTGAAAATTGGACAGCAGAAGAAGTGGATGCGAAATTACAACAAATAATGATTGAAATATACAGAATATGTTCAGAAACATCTGAAAAATATGGCCAACCTGGAAATTTAGTAATGGGTGCGAATGTTGCAGGTTTCCTAAAAGTGGCGAATGCAATGATAGATCAAGGTGTAGTCTGAAAGGAGTAAAAAAATGGAAGAAATAATAAAAAAATTGAATGGATGTTTGGGCTGGGAATTTAGAGCTGCTACAATGTATTCACATTATGCAGCATATGTAACTGGAATACATAGATTACAACTTAAGGCCCATTTTGAAGCAGAAGCAACTGAATCCCATGGACATGGAGACATAGTTCGTGCAGCGATAGTGAAACTAGATGGTGAAGCTGTAACTGAAAGAGATTCAACAGAGATAGTGCATACTACAGATTACAAGATAATGCTCAAAGAAGCTATGAAAACGGAGCAATATGCTGCAGAAAGCTACCAAGAAGTCTTGAATATGATTAAAGATGATGACGAGATGTATGATGCTTTAGAGCAGATATTCTTTGATGAAGCTAGAAGTGTAGAAGAATTGAAACGTTTAAGCTAAAGAGCTAAAAATTACGTGGCTTAGCTGTTACAGTGAATAAAAGCTCGAAAGCGGCAGTTGCACTATTCGTTGTAACTGTAATTTGGGGTTGGACTTTTGTATGGATGAAAGAAGCCCTTGATTTTGCATTAGGTACTGAAGAAACGCCGTCTGAATATGTAGAAGATGGTGGGACTATGACTGTAGTTAGTTTATTCATAACTCTGAGATTTGGAATAGCTGCAATATTGATGCCGTTATTGATTCGTAATGTAAGAAAGGATTTGAAATCTGTAGAAGTATGGAAAGGGGGTGGAATATTAGCAATATTAGTATTAGGGGGATTTTTATTTCAAATGCACGCACTCGAAGAACTGGATCCTGCAGTATCTGCATTTCTAACAAGTTTGTATGTTATTTTTACAGCTATAATCATTAGTATTCTAAACAAAAAAATGATTAGTAAACCCTTAGCTTTTGGTGTAATATTGGCCACTTTTGGGGCAGGATACATACAAGGTCCACCTCAAATGGAATTTGGTAAAGCTGAATTGTTTACAGTTATATGCGCATTAATATTTGGATTTCATATAGTAGCGACAGATAGAATTACGAAGATAATGTCGCCATTGGGAGTTACTATGACTTCCATAATTATAGCTGCAATAGGCGGAGGGTTAATCTTCATATATTCATACAGTACCGAAAAAGTGACAGTAGATTTGAATTTTGTATATGAGACTACATTCCTGATACCTGTATTATTGTGCTCTATATTGGGAACATTATTGGCATTAAGTTTAATAAATTATTTTCAGAAGGATCTCAATCCTGTGAGAGCTGCGATATTGTTTGCTCTTGAACCTGTTTGGGCAGCGTTGATATCGATAATGTATGGAATGACTGAAATAGGTATCTGGCTTTTCTTAGGAGGAGGTTCTTTGCTATTAGGAAACGTAATTTCGGAGATAAATACTGAAAAAACACGAAAGTGAAATAAAGTGAAATAAATAATATTTATAAAAAGTATTAAAAAATAGTATTAAAATGGCCAATTATTGTCAAAAATTGTACTAAAAGTATTAATATAAGTACAATAGTGGTACAAGTCCATGGATGCAAGAGTACCCCGCTTTTTTTTGCTGGTTGCGTTCATTTACGGGGTACTGCTTGCATCCGCTGGCACGGGTGTTAGTGAAGATACGGGATTCGATGGAGACATCGAGACCTATGTAAAAAACCTTGATTTTGAACATTACACAGCGGGAACCAATAACACCATAAAGTTGATCTTCACTAACCCCTATGAAGCTACATCGGAATTTGATGTCGGAATTTCTATATTATGTATAAATGAACAGAATACAGAAGGTGTCTGTGAAAATTTAGAATTCACCCTCAATGAAAATGAAGAATATAATTATGAAAAAGGAATTTATGTTCAAAATTCAGGGAGATTGGAAGTCATAATTGACATAAACATAGAAGAAGAAAGTGGTGAAATTATAGAAGGTGTTTATGTTAAAGAATATTTATTTTACGATTATGAAGAATTTAATTTGAATGAATACCGAGGAATTGATTTGGATGAAAGAGATGATAATGCTTGGTGGGAATATGAAACAGAAAGTAGAGAGATAATAAGATTAGTTAATCATGAAGAAACTTCTTCTATGTTGAGTATTATATTTGGACCTGCTACAGAAAAAAGTGATTGGGCAAGTCAGATATATTTAGAATATGGATCAACATTTACAGATGAACAGATAGCCATTCTTGAATATTCATTAGATTACAGACCGCCACCGAATATGTATGGTGGTGATTGGACTGTGATATCAGAAATTGAATCAAATGAAGGTGATGGATTTAGTTATTTTAATATGCCTCAACAAACATTTGATGAACCGATATCGATTTATTTTAGAATTTCAATATCCATAAATGATGCAGATGAAAATATCATGTTTGAAATAAATGAGATGGGATATACATACTATCAGGAAAAACACGAGCTTGGATTTAGTTATGATACAATACAGAATGTGGGTGATAAAGGCACTATAGAATTGGACATAATGGTAGAGAATAAAGGCACATATACGCAGAATTTGAATAATATTACATTTATATTGGAAGTGAGAAAAGATGGAATTTTACAGCAATATTATGAAAGTAGCGTCTATTTAGAAGAAGATGAAGAATCTCTTGTGACGTTTAACATAGATGTCAGTGAGCCCGGAGTTTATACTTGTAACTTTAAAGCTTGGATTATAGCAGAAACTGTATTTTATTATGAAGACAATATATTGATAGCATATTCGAATCAACATCAAACAACAGAAGATAATGGACTCGTCATACTAGATGAATATGAAGAATACGTTATTGACATGGATTATGATAAAGCGGAGATGATAATTGAAACGGATGATTTTGAAAAATTAGAATTCGACCCTGAATACAGCAATGTGCAGAATATAGATAATTATTACATAATAGAAATAGATGAAATAGAAGAAGATTTGACTATTGTGTCAGAAGAAGGTGTAATTTTTCAAATATTTAGCTTGATATCTACAGAAGAACATGATTTCGATGTTTGGGCAATAAAAGAAGAAGAATCTGTAGTAAATGCAGAAATTGACTTCATTAATACAGAAATGCATTATATTGATTTAGAAATAACAAACTATGGTTATTTTGATGAATATTTTGAAATAACAACAGAATACGATAATGAATTTATTGAATCAGTAGAAGGACCTTCATATGTGAAAGTTCTAGAAGGACGAACTAATGTAGTAAGATTTGTAATTATACCCAATAATGAACCATTAGATTATACTTCAACGATGAATATAAACATAATGCAAGAATCTACAAATGACATCGTAAAGGTGCCTATAGAAATGACATACACTGAAACCGATTTAGATGTAGAAAAGTGGAATTGGAATAGATTTTCTATGATTCAAGGACAAAGTGTTGTTGGATCGTGTAATTTAATTAATGATGGATATCCTGTTAATGAAATAACTGTTAGGTTGTATGTACAAGATAATGACGGTAATATTTTGATTTTAGATGAAGTATATGTTAGTACATTGGGATATGGGGAAACGGTAACTATTGGAGGAGAATATACCCTAGAATATCCATCAGATTATACCCCTATTATTGAAGTAGAAAAGGGAGAAGGATTTGTATTTTCTAATACATATGGTGGGCAAATAAGAGTTGTTGGAAATGTCATTAATATAGAAGAAGGTGATGAGATAACTACGGAGATTTATTCACTGATACCATCATTAGGAGTCTTTGCAGCCTTTGGAATAGTGTATTATTCAGGTAAATCAGAAAACTTGAGATATGGATTTTTTAGATTGATGATACCTATGTATACTAGATTCCAAAAAAATAATGTGCTTGATGATGAAACGCGACAGGATTTGATAGGATATATCTATTCCCATCCTGGTGCAAATTATGGAACAATAAAGGATTATCTTGGCATGCACAATGGAACGTTGAGTCATCATCTTTACACATTAGAAAAAACGAAGATTGTTGAATCGAAAAGAGCAGGTAGAAAGAGATTGTTTTTCCCAGTGAATTTTGAAGAGAAAAACGCATTTGTAATGATGAATACCAGTAATGCAGTTCAAGAAGAAATAATAAAAATAATAAGTAAAGAACCTGGTTGTTCTCAAACTATTATTGCAAAAAATCTTGGATTATCTAGACAAAGAATAAATTATAATATCAATTTGTTATCTAGAAAGGGATTAGTAAGAATAGAAAAAGTTGGAAGAGTGACCAGAGTATACCCTCTTCGTATTTGAAAATAATTTAGTGGCGGGCCAGAAGGGATTTGAACCCTCGACCAATCGGTTAAGAGCCGATCGCTCTGCCTAGCTGAGCTACTGGCCCACTATTGTTAATTAATTACACACGGTATTTTTTATTTTCCCATGAGTTTGTTCTTTCTCTCCATTTATCACCGCTATGTTTCCACCAGTCATCTCGTGATGGTTGTTGTAAAAGTTGCTCTTGATAAGCTACATCTCCAGCGCGTAAATCTAAATCTATAATTCTTCTTCGAGTGAATTCGATACCAGATATGGCTACAATCAAAGCAACTAGAAATCCGTAGATAGGATTGATTAATACTGATGCGTTGAAAACCGCATGTACGGCTACAGCTGCAGCATAATGACGGACAACGATTGAGAAAGGTTCTTTCTCAACCACATATCGGGCAATTCCGTGACCTGTAAAAGAAGTAGCACTTGCGTGTAAAAGAGTGCTAGAGAGGCTTCTTGCTATTACTAAAATGACTGCACCTTCTGTACCGCCTAAAAGATAGCCTGGACCTAAACCGTAGAAAAGATTTTCTGTAGAAGCGAAACCTAAACCACAAGCAGCACCATAAATGGAGCCATCTTCCAATTCATCCACTTCTTTTCTCATATTCTGATTTCTCAAAATTCCCCAAGGCTTAACGGCCTCTTCTACGAATGGAGCAACTATAACTGCACCTACGAAAAGTTCAATTTCTACATCGAAAAAAGTACCCTCACCGAAAATACCATGAGCTATAGTAATCAATGCAGAAGAAATAAAGAGAGCTAAGAAAATAGAAGATAGTGCCCCCCATGTAAATGCTTGACCTAAAAGCTCCCAAGGTTCTTTATCCGTCTTTTCCAAATTTCTGAGCCAATAAAGATAAGCAATAGAAGGAAGAAAAGCTAATGTTATGATTAAAGCAGTTGTAAAGGAACCATAAGACATGGCTAAACCTACTACTATGACAAATATGAAAATTAAACGACCAGGACCTAAGCCAAAGAAATTCATTTAGATCTGCACCTACCTTCGTGGAGGTAGACAAGACCGCGCCTGATTAATTTGCGTAATTCGCCCTCTGGATCATAGATACCTTCATCTTCAGCTTCAAAAATTAATTCATCTGGTTCCACACCATCTCCGTCGTCCAAATCTTGTAAAAGTTCCAGAACGAGGAATTTATCTGGTTTCTTATTAGAACTTGGTCGCGGCGGGGCTGATTTTTTAACGATAGGAGGCTTTTTGCCTTTCTTTTTTATAACTGATTTAACTATTTTTTTTCTTTGAACAGTTTCTTTTTCATGTGCTTCATCATCTAAATAATCTAAAACGACATCTTGAAGAAGTTGAGATGGTGTTTGTCGTTTAGTTTCTGCGTGTTTTATGAAATCCTCCCAATCAGCTCGAAAATTGGAATCTATTGGAAACCTGAAAGTAGTACGCTTTCTTGCCACATAGTACGCTTGATGAGTGATATATAAAAACCTAACTCGCTTTATTGAAATGTGGATAAAAAGGAACCTCTGAGTTTTCACCTTAGAGAATTAGAAAATAAAATGCGAAGCGTATTACTACTTTTGATAGCGAGTATAATCAGTTTTACAATATTTAGTTTAGAGATAATGAATGCTATTTTAGAAATAAGTGGTATGGAAAAAGAAAATATGGCAATATACACCCCTACGGAAATGCTGATTACAAGATTGAAATTGGCAGTTATATTGGCTATAGCGGCAACTTTGCCGTTAATGGCCATTAAACTATACCAATTCACAGAACCGGGATTGAATGAAAAAGAAAAGAAATGGATTATATTTATGATGCCGATTTCATTAATTGCATTTTTTACAGGTGCTGCAATAGGATATACGGTTGTTTTACCTGAAATAATTGATTTTGTAATTGAAGAAGAGAGTAGAGTGTCTATTAGCGGGTTTTATGATTTCTCATTCTTTGTTATTTTTGGTTTGGGATTTGTTTTACAAATACCATTTATTGTATTTGGAAATAGAATATTTAATATTTGGAAAAAAGAAGATATAGAGCAGAATAAAAATTATATCTATATAGCGATATTCGGAATCACTTTTTTGATATCCCCGGAAAAGAGTTTAGTAATACAATTTTTAATTGGATTAATATTAATTTTTGTATTCAAACTAAGTGTGAAAATGGATAATTTTATAAAATGGAAAATGTAAAATTAACTACGTTTGAGTGTTTGTAATCCGTCATCACTGCCGACCAGTACGATATCAGCCATATTAACAAAAAGACCTGAGGTAACTACTCCTGGTATTTTTTCAATCTTTAAGGCGAGATCTGAAGGGTTAGATATGGCGTTAGGAAAAGTACAGTGATAGATAACGTTTCCATTATCTGAAATGAATGGTTTGTCACCATCCATTCGAAGAACAGGAGTACACCCTAAACTAGCAAGAGAAGTAGATGTAGATTCATGACCAAAAAAGATGATTTCGACTGGTAAAGGACAGGCACCTAATTGGGGAACTAACTTAGAATCGTCAATAATTATAACTAATTTCTTAGATTGATTTTCAACTATTTTCTCCCTAACAAGAGCCCCACCTAATCCTTTGATTAAATCTAAGGATGGAGAAACTTCATCTGCACCATCTATAGCCAAATCTATTGAAGGGTGAGTCGATAGTGAAGTGAGTGGGATACCTAAAGAAGTTGCTTGATTTTCAGAGGCTTTGGAAGTTGGAATTCCTAAAATATTTAGACCTTCTGAAACTTTTTTACCGATTAAATCTATAGCGATAGAAGAAGTCGAACCTGTACCTAGTCCAACTATCATGCCATCTTCTATCATTTCTATGGCAGCTTCGGCAGCTAATTGTTTTTTGATGCTCACGATATCAATTGTAAAGATCAACTTCCGGATCTGCTGGTGAATCCATGTCCGGTAATCTTTGACTTACTTTTTTGATTGCTTTATCAAAGTCTTCTGATGAAACGGATTTTCTATTTTCATGTATAGCGGAAATTCCCGCCTCCACACATAATGAACGTAAATCTGCACCAGAAAGACCTTTAGTCAAATTTGCAATTTTAACATAGTTGACCTTTTTAGATACAGTAATAGACTTTGTGTGTATTTTCAAAATCTTTAAACGAGCTTCTTCCGAAGGTAAAGGGATTGTAATAATTCTATCAAATCTGCCCGGCCTCAATAGTGCTTCGTCCAAAATATCTGGACGGTTTGTAGCGGCCATTATGGCTGTATTGCCTCTAGGTGTGAAACCGTCTAATTCTCCTAGAAGTTGCATTAAAGTTCTTTGAACTTCTCTATCTCCGGTTGTACCTATATCCATTCTTTTTGCTCCGACAGCATCTAATTCGTCAATAAAGATAATACTTGGAGCTTTTTCTGAAGCCATTTGGAAAAGTTCCCTGACCAAACGTGCACCCTCACCTATATATTTTTGAACAAGTTCACTACCTATCAAACGAATGAACGTAGCATTTGTTGCATTAGCAACCGCCTTTGCCATTAGAGTTTTACCTGTTCCAGGAGGACCGACTAGGAGGACTCCTTTAGGGGGTTCGATACCTACTTTTGTAAACAAAGATGGCTTAAGCAATGGTAATTCTACAATATCTCTTAATTCTGCTAATTCTTCTTTTAAACCTCCAATATCTTTATAATTTTCTGAAGGTTTAGTATCAATTTCAGCCCCCATTACTAATGGGTCTTTTGTTGAAGGTAAAAGATTCAAAACTGAAAGTGTTTGGCGATGTAAGGCCACCCTATCACCTGGAGAAAGATCCTTTACGTCTAATTTATCAGAAATTGTTACTACAAAATCTGGACCGCTTGAGGATTTTATACAGACTTGGCCATCTTCCAAAACGTCCCTAACTGTGCCTATTACTTGAGGTGGAGCTCTAAGACGTGCCAATTCCCCCTTTAGATGGGCATTTTCTCTTTTTAAGCGCGAATTATCAGCTTCGAGTTGTTTTTGTTTAGTATCGAATATTTCAATCTCCTCTGCGAATAACGCGTGCATGTCTTCAGAATTACTTGTTCTGATTGGTCCTTCATCCTTTTTCTTAGTTGACATAATTTGACTATATATTTATTAAAGCGGGCATTAAATACCCTTCTGTTGAACAAATATGCTTTGTGAAATGTGCGGTATTGAAGTGGCAAATCCAATCTTAAGTAAGATTTCTGGAACGATTTTAAGAACGTGTCAGAAATGTTCTGCGATGGGAGTAGAAGCTACCGAGCGAGAAAAAATAGGAAATAAAAATTATATTTCGGATGTAATGAATAAAAGAAGTAATAGGTTACGAGAAAAGGAAATAAAAACGGAGAAAATATTAGTTGAAGATTTTGGAATTTTAATTAAGAATGGCCGAGAGAATAAAAAATGGAGTCAAAAAGAGCTAGCTAGTAAGATATCTGAAAAGAAATCGACAATAGCATCTATTGAGAATAAACAATACAAACCTGAAAAGAAATTAATAAACAAATTAGAAACTGTATTGGAAATAAGATTAATGGAAGAAATAGAAGTAAAGGATTCAGTAAAAACGTCTGAGACCACTGGGATGACATTGGCAGATTTGATAGAGAAAAGTAACGGATAGTCTTTTTTGTCGCTTCAAAAGTGCACCATTGTGGGCGTCATAGGTAAACAATTAAATTTAGATAGGAAAACGGAAGAAATAGTGCTGATTGTGTTGAGTTCGTGTTTCTTTTTGATATCGCTAATAGCAGGATACAAAGAGAATGGAATTGGGGGTAACTTAACAATACCTATGATAGGAATGGAAATACACTTCATCTCTACGCCTATGTGGATAGGTGGAGGATTGTTATGTATAATGTGCTTACAGCAACGGTATCATTCCATATGGACAAATGGATTATGGTTGTTAGCTGCATATTTCCTAACTGCGACAGGGACTGTTTTATTTTTTGTAATGTATGATTTTGGATATTGGTGGTATTTGACTGCCGTTATTCTACTATTATTGGCATTAAGTATGCTTTATTGGATGATTTTAGAAGTATACACATTAAGAAGTAGAATAGTAGATGCCTATCCAGAAGAAGAAGAGAGAATGGAAATGGGAGAATGGGCTATGTTGTTACCTGCCTTCATTCTAATGACTGTTATTAGTTATTATTACTATTCTAAATGGTTTTTAGATGAAGAGGGATGGTTAACTTTTGGAATATCTCCAAACACAGGATACATTATGACTCAAATTATGATTTTTGGAATTGTAAATTATATTATGTATCGCCCTCATGAAGTATTTAAAAAATATATACAAGAAACCGAATATGAAAGAGTTGAGACGTCGACAAATTTATTAGATAAAAAGAATCAATGTGTAAAGTGCAGTAATATAGCAGAAGAAAGAAGATATGAGTGCCCTGAATGTGGTGAAATAGAGAGATCTGTATTCTGTAATATATGTGAAGTACATAGTATTTCTTGTTACAATTGTAGTAATTTAATTTTACTTGGAGAACAGTGCGTAGAATGTAATGTTGAGAATGAAGGAATAACTTGTATAAGGTGTTCTTTTAAAGGTGGAATAAGAGAATGGGTGATAAATAATGGATAATAGAAATAAAGCACAGATACTGATGTCGATAGGAGTAGTTTTACTATTGATATCTGCACTTTGGATGGGCGTCCTAGCACCTAGTATGAAAAAATTACCTACAGATTTTGAAAGCGAGCTTGTTTTTGAAGGAGATATGACGCTACTGAATGCTGATCGCTTATTGTCTGTTAGTGGAACTTTAGACAAAAATACGGCCATTGATATGTACCCCGATCCGAGTACAGATGATGGGGATGGACCTACAATTGTGATTTCTATTAAGGGAGATCCTAAACAAAGTACAGATGATGAAGTGTATTACACTACTAAAGTGGAAGCATATACAGATCCTTCAAGAGAAGAAGTAATTGTAGAATTGGTGAATAGTAGTGCTTGGTTAGATAGATCGGAATACACCTCTAGAGGTGAAAATGAAAGTGGAGGGAGTTCTGAAGCGAGTACTTGGTCTCCAGAAAATCCACCAGCAGAAAGTGAATTTAAATTTGATATACCATTCCAAGGAGAGCCTGCAAACAACTTCAAAGCTAGATATGAATTTCAAAATAAAGAGATAAAATCAGGGATGGAGACATATCATTACATAGCGGACGAAAGGGATGTAAAAATTCCATACATGAGTCCGAACTGTGAAGGTTTGGCTACATTGTTTGACCAATTTGCGGAGGTGGCTCTTGGAGAGAATAATACTGGAACTCCTAGTTATACGATGGCAGCGGTGAATTACACAGGCGGGTCTTATTGTTATTTAAAATATTATGAAGAAGTTTGGGTATCTGAAACAGGAAGTATTATTGATAGAGATTACAACATATCTTTAATCTTTGTACCTGATCAAGAGTTGAAAAATGTTTTTATTTTAGATGAAGAGATGTTTTCTGAAACGGAATGGGTAGGGGTATTGGCACAACTCAATACAGATAGTGGGGAAATGGAGAATTTCTTTGTTGAAGCTGCTCAACGACTTGAGGGCATATCTGTGGATGAAGGTGAAGATGGAAATCCGGATGTTCTCGAAGCGAATACTTACTTGAATATAACTTCTCAAATGCTCATAATAAATGAAGAAGGGATGTCTGAAATGGCAGAGATAATGAATTTTGAAAATATATCTGTAGACCAAATTGAAGAAATTCAAGAAGCGATAGAAGAAATAAAAAACAGTATGACTGATGGAATAGAGTTAGCAGTTGATGAAGATGGGAATCTAACTGATATTAACTATGTAAGTGGGACTGTGTGGTTAGATATAGTAAATCATACAAATCAAGAACCGATAAAGAATGGAATTACGGGTCAGATAACGGGATATGAAGAGCAAGGAGGTGCTTCATTCAGTGAAGGTGTTCAAATGATTGATTACCAATTTCCAAACCCGCTGGCTAGCGATTATTTGAATAACTACATATATCAAGGAAATTTGACAGTGGAAAACGCATTATTAGTACCAGATTTAGATGAAGACAATGATACTTTTGAAGAAGAACGGGGCGATTTGATTCTTTATCATTTTGCAGTAGATGCGAACAATGTTTATTATGGATTAATGGCAGACAATGGATATGCACCTTTATTGATGCCGAAAATTGATTACGATTGGGATGCGCCATTGGGAAGAGAATATGGATCGTTTGTAAGATGGGCACTACCAATGGATTATGGAGAAACTTTCGGAAATCTATCTATAATGAGAAGTATTGATGATCCGAGCGTTATAGTACCGGTATTAGATGATGGAGAAGGTTCTTTTGATGATACGACGTATGGTCGTGATTTTAATCAGATAATTCAATTGTTCTTTGAAGAAGAGTTATTATTATTAAATGCTGATTGGGAAAATACCAAGTTTGAAACGACTGGAGAAAAAATAATATTACCGACATTTGAACAGGGAGAAAGGCCACTTGGAGAATACCATCCATTGTACCTCCACTATGTAGAGGCTGGTTTAGTTTTGTACGGAATTAATCCGCAGCCTCTATTTTTAGGCATAGATTATGATTCAAAATCAGTAGAAAGTATGAATCCTGCTTTAGATGATACGTGTATGAATGGGACTCCTACTGAGCCTGCAAAATCTTGGTACGATTGTATAAAATATGAGAGAGCATCGGGAGTAGGATATACTACGGAACCAGATCAAGCAGCATGGGGCAAAATAATGAGTAATGATTGGGCATTTCCATTATGTTCTAGTTGGTTAGCATGCTTCGATGATAATGAAATGGTATTTCATGCAATACCGATGAGTCAAGATGGAAGTCTGATTGTAAAAGATATTAGTTGTACAGAAGATGATGAATGGGAAACTTGTTTTCCAGTCCCAATATACGAATCTGGAATTGCCCCTGAAATGGAAGAGGCAGATATTCCAGAACTGGTTGAAGAAGATATGCCACAAATTCAGTATTATAATTTAGAAATGACTATGGATTACAAGGAAGATAGGTATGTTGATCCGATTACTGGAAATACTATTTTTCAGCACTATGAAATAACGATTTACTTGCACCTTCCATGGGAAGGAATGAATTCTCCAAATGGAGATACATTGCCTGAAAGTTTACTTGAATCTCTTTACGTAAATGTTGGACATAATATAGAACAGATAGGAGACAGTATGGCGAGTAGGTGGACTACTGAAATGGCCCTTACATACTTCAATAAAGATGAAGAAGATATTGGTCTAAGAATAATGTCGTTAAATGGAGGATATACGGAAGAACAGATAGTAAGTAATGCAGAAGGAAGTCAGAGTATGTCCTCATCACTTCAGCTAGCAGATATAATCATACCTGGAACGTTGTTAGTTCTAACCTCAATATCTATGGCTTCAGGAATTTACATGTATTATCAAATTGGTGGAATTGAAAAACCGAAAGAAGAAAAAGAAGAAAAGATAAAGAAGCCTCGTACAAAAAAGCGTAAAGTAGTAAAGAAAGAAAACAAATAAATTTTTAAGAAGAATAATGGTGGGCCCAGTCGGATTTGAACCGACGGCCTCCCGATTATCAGTCGGGTGCTCCACCAGGCTAAGCTATGGGCCCGTAAGACTGTAAGACTAGCTGAGGGGTTTATACTGACTTCGCATGAAAAGCCTTCTTTTACGGCTTAAATTTTTATACCGCTTTGTGATATAGAATCACCTATTGTTTACTATGACTCAGGCCGAATTACTAGATAAAATTAAGAAAGCTGAAGAAGAAGCTGCGAATAGCATAAAAAAAGCAGAAAGTGATAGAGAGAAATCTTTGAACAAAGCTCGTATTGAAAGAGAAGAATTGATTAAAAAATCAAAGGAAACTGTTGAAGTAAATAATAAGGATGATATTTCTAAAGCTCAAAATAAAATAGATAAGAAAAAGGATAAAATTCTGGACGATGGCAATAGTGAGAATGCGACTATGAGAAAAAAAGCGAGTGAAAGAATAAAGAAAGCTGCAGATAAATTTATTTCAAAATTCATGGAGTCTGTTTAGAAAAATGTTCAAACCTACCACCATGACGAGAGTGACCTTAAGTGGTCTAAAGAAAGATTTAGAGAGGGTGTCAAACAATTTAGCCGAAGAGAGAATGATACATCTTGTTGAATACGAAAATAATTATGATGGTTTTGAAACTGGAGAATCATTACATTATGGCGAGAAAACTTCAGAAGCGTTAGTTAGAGTTAGATCTCTGATAAAGATGCTCAATGTAGAACCAATGGCCCCTTCGATGTTACGAACATCAGAGGAATTGAGTGACGGAATAGATGAAAGATTGAATGATGTTGAAAATAAAGCAGTTGAACTTAGAGATAAAATTAGAGAGATGGGTCAAGAAGTAGAAGAGAGTAAGACCCGTATGGAACTGCTTTCAGCTTTTTCTGGACTTGGAATAAATTTAGAATTAATGACAGGCTATGAGAATTTAGATGTCTTCACGGGAAAACTTAGTGTTGAAATTGATATAGAGGGCGTAGAAGAAATTAGAACCGATGAAATGACGGCTATTTTTTCACCGAAAAATAAGAGTGAAGAAGTAGAGAAACAATTAATGAAATTGGGATTTAAATCCATAGCACCTCCAAAAGGTGAAGGCAACCCAGAAAAAGAGTATGAACTAATCAAAGAAACTGTTGATAAACGAGAAACGGAAATGGAAGCGTTGCAGTATGAAATGGAGGCATTGGCTCTACGCGAAGGTCATTGGTTAATTGTAATTGAAGAGCACTTATCTACAAAGGTTGAAAAGGCTAATTTACCATTGAAATTAGCTCTAAGTGAAAATACATTCACCCTAGATGGATGGATACCTGAAAGTGAATTTGGAAAATTAAAAAGAGCTGTGGAGAATGTAGATATACATATTGAAGAAGGTGACGGAGAAGGTGAACCGCCCGTTAAACTAGAAAATAAAGAAGTCGTAAAACCGTTTGAATTATTTACTAAGTTGTATGGAATACCGAACCACCGAGAATTTGATCCCACTGCCCTTCTATTTCTAGCATACCCTTTATTTTTTGGAATGATGATAGGAGACTTAGGATATGGATTAGTGTATTTCTTAATGGGACATATGATTGTTAAGAAATTTGGACACGTATCAGATACTGCTGCATTTGGTAGAATTATAAGAACTGCAGGACTCTGGACCATTATATTTGGCACTTTTGTTTTCACTGAAGCTTTTGGAAAACCAATAGGGCTGGCAGAATACTTACCTGGCTGGATGACACTAGATAAACACCTATCTGAGGATGTTGCCACTATGCTACAGATATCATTTGGAATAGGAATGGGTTATGTTACATTGGGACTTCTGATAGGATTCTATAATGTTATGAACCTTCATGGATTCAAGCATGCAGCAGAAGAAAAATTATCATGGCTTATGATAATGTGGGGCGGCTTAGTTTACATACCGATATTACTTTTCGGTCAGGAATTGATTCCAGGAACCGCTTCATTAGAAATGCCTGCATTGATTCTATTCTTGATGGGTACTGCTTTAGCAGTGTATGGTGAAGGTGCGATAGCTTTAGTCGAATTACCATCTGTATTTGTTCATGTAATTTCATACGTACGTATTGCAGCATTAGGTCTAGCTGATTTTGGACTGGCTACTGCAGTAAACAGAATAGCTCTTCAAGATATTGGAATGGAGGGGGCCAATATTATTTTTGCGATATTGGTTTTACTACTTGGCCACATAGTGATTGTGGTGATTGGTCTTATTGGATCGGGGATAAACTCATTGCGTCTACAATATGTAGAATGCTTTCCGAAGTTCTTCCAAGGAGGAGGAACGGATTACACTCCTTTCGGGCACGCCCGAGTATATACAAAAAAAATGGAGGCAACAACATGAAAAACAAACAAAACTTGTACGTTTTGGCAGGCATAGTCATAATGATGATTTTTGCATTGCCACAAGCTAGCGCAGCAGAATCGGACAATGGTCCGGCTGAGGGTGCCACAGCAGAAGAAAACTCTGCATGGTGGACATCTAGAGGATATATAGCAGTCGGTGCCGGTATAGCAATTGGACTTGCTGGAATAGGAACTGGATTAGCTCAATCGCACATAGGTGCAGCAGCAGTTGGGGCTGTAGCTGAAGATCAGAAAAACCTAGTTAATGGTCTGATTTTTGTAGCTATACCTGAAACTATTGTTATCCTAGGTTTCGTTATAGCCAATCAGATAATGGGTTTAACCTAATCTCAAAAATAAGTTGAAATATCTTAAATATGAGTTTAGAAGCAATCCTAAGCAATGTTGAGAAGACCGGAAATGAGAAGTCTGAATCAATACAAAACGCCACAAAAGCAGAGATAGAGCAAAAGCTTTCGGAAACTAAAAAGAATGTAAAAGAAATAGAAAAAGAAGGCAAAGAAGCTTCTTCTAAGATAGTGGAGCAGATGGAAAGACAACAGATACCGGCTGCTGAATTAGAAGTTAGAAGAAGAAGGCTAGACATTCAAAGACAGATATTAGAAGAAACGCATCAAACGGTATTAGAAAACCTCAATGACATAGATGGAGATACGATAAGAAAAATCTATGCTAAACTCTTGATGAAAGCACCTCAAGAAGGAGTATTGCGGTGCCGTGAAACTGATTCTAAAATGATGAATGAATTGACAAGTGATTCAGAATGTTGGCTAATAGATACTAAACAAACGTTTGATGGACCTGGATTTATAGTTGAAGGGGATGATTTTAGAGTAGACTATAGATTTGAAACATTAGTTGGAGATATGTGGCAAGATAATCTATCTGAAGTGAACGGAGTACTTTTCGAAAATGAGTAATCAAGCATATGCATCAACACGCGCAAAGGCACGACGTGCGAAGTTGTTGCCAGAAGAAGCCTATGGGCAGTTGATGAATATGGAATTGGCAGAAATTGCTAGATACATCCAAGATTTAGAATATCGTAAAGATATCGATAGACATGGTTCAACATTGAGAGGTGCAGATTTGATAGAAACTGCATTAATGGAAAACCTTTCAATGAGTTGGGGGGATCTTATTGGATTTTGCAATGGTGAATTAAAGAAAAATGTAGAAGCATACGCAGATAAATTTAGAATAGAGAATTTGAAAGCACTCCTTAGAGGAATATATCAAGGAATGACAGCAGATGAAATTTCGAAAATAGTATCACCCCTTACGGAAAAGGACAAAGAACAATACGCTAGAGTAGCTGAAGGAAAAAACTTACAAGAAGCTATTGAACAACTAGAAGGAGATCCTTATCAGAGCGTATTAAGAGAAGCTTTAGAAAAGCGTAAAACAGACAGTATGCAGCCTCTAGAAGATGCTTTAGATGTGGCGTATTACGATGGCCTTATGAAAAGAATAAAGACCTCTAATGCGGCAGATGATGCATATAAGAAATTTGTAAAGATTGAGATAGATATAGCGAATATAAAAACGGCTATGAGACTTAGACATAGAGGGGTTGAAGGACATCCTGAATTGTTTATCGATGGTGGTGATATAGATGTCGATGCATTAGTTGCTGCACAAAATGTAGGTGAAATAATGAATGGCATAGAAGGTACCCCTTATCATGAATATTTAGAAAATGGATTGGGCAATATCGAAGAACCGAATCTGAATGGAGCCGTTAGTGCTTTGGAAGAATATATAGCTAAAGAATCTAAGAGATTTTCATACCTATATCCCGTATCAATATTACCAATATTGGATTATTTGCTAAGAAAACAACGTGAGGTCAAAAACTTACGTGCTATTGTTAGAGGAAAAGACTTAGGATTGACAAAAGAAATCATTGAAGAATTGGTGGTGACTTAATGGAAATAGGCGTAATTGGAGATGATATGTTTACAGTTGGATTTAGAGCTGTAGGAATTGAGAAATGGTTTAATGTTGATGAAGAGAATAATGTAGATGATGCAATTACGGAAGCAATGAGTGATGATAACATTGGAATTCTAGTAATACATGATAGTGAATGGAAAAAAGTTGATGATAACACTAGAACTAAGTTGAGTAATAGTGTAAAGCCTACTGTAATAGCAATAGGCTCTGAAGTTGATAAAGGTCTTAGAGACCGAATTAAAACAGCTATAGGAGTTGACCTATGGAAATAAAAGGAGAAATATACAGAGTATCTGGACCAGTAGTAAACGCGACGGGCATTAAGCCTAGAATGTATGATGTGGTATTTGTAGGCCACGAAAGACTCATGGGTGAGGTGATTGGGCTTGAAGGAGATAAGACTGTAATTCAAGTTTATGAAGACACTTCTGGAGTCAAGCCTGGAGAACCTGTTGAAAATACTGGCGCTCCGTTGTCTGTTGAATTGGGACCTGGATTATTGACTTCCATATATGATGGAATTCAAAGACCGTTGCCTGTACTGCAGGATAAAATGGGAGATTACATAGAGAGAGGTGTTACTGCTCCTGGATTGGATCATGAAACTAAATGGAAATTTAAACCTAGTTCAAAAAAGGGTGATTCAATAGAGAGTGGTCAAACAATTGGTACAGTGCAAGAAACTCCAACGATAGAGCACAAAATAATGGCACCGTATGGGTCGAAAGGTAAAATTGTAGAAATTAAAGAAGGTGAATTTAACGTAGATGAAATCATAGGAAAATTAGATGATGGAACGGAACTAAAATTAATGCAAAAATGGCCTGTTAGAATGCCTAGAAAATATGCTAAAAAGATGAGACCTGATATACCTTTAGTGACGGGAACCCGAACACTTGATGCTCTTTTTCCGATAGCCAAGGGCGGCACTGCAGCGATACCTGGGGGATTTGGAACAGGTAAAACAGTTACACAACAGACACTAGCAAAATGGTCCGACGCACAAATTGTTGTTTATGTTGGATGTGGAGAACGTGGAAATGAAATGACAGAGGTTCTTACTGAATTTCCGCACCTTAAAGATCCTAAAACAGGCGGAGCGTTAATGGATAGAACTGTGCTTATTGCAAATACTTCGAATATGCCTGTAGCTGCGAGAGAGGCGTCTGTGTATACTGGAATAACTATAGCTGAATATTACCGAGATCAAGGATATGATGTAGCATTAATGGCAGATTCTACCTCGAGATGGGCTGAAGCTATGCGTGAGATATCTTCAAGATTGGAGGAAATGCCTGGTGAAGAAGGATATCCTGCATATCTTGCAGCTAGATTATCAGAGTTTTACGAAAGATCAGGAAGAGTCGAAACTGAAAATGGAGATTATGGTTCTGTGACTGTAATTGGAGCTGTATCACCTCCTGGTGGAGATTTTTCAGAACCCGTAACACAAAATACGCTAAGAATTGTAAAAGTTTTCTGGGCACTAGATTCTAAACTTGCTCAAAGAAGGCATTTTCCTGCCATCAATTGGTTAACTAGCTATTCATTATACAATAAAAGTTTAGAAGAATGGTACAGAGAGAATGCAGACAAGAATTGGAATGAAAGTAAAGCTGTGGCTATGAATGTACTTTCGGAAGAAGCTAAACTTCAGGAAATTGTACAACTAGTTGGTTCCGATGCTTTACCTGAAGATCAACAACTGACCCTAGAAGTGGCTAGGATGCTTAGAGAATATTTCTTACAGCAAAATGCTTTCCATGATGTAGATACATATTGTGAGATAGGAAATCAAGCTATGATGATGGAAACTATTCTACACTACAAGGAATTAGCTGAAAAGGCACTGGCTGAAGGAATTGAATTTGACAATATAGTTGGATTGGACGTTATAGAAAATATAGGAAGGGCGAAATTCGAAAAGGATTTAGATAAACTAATGAAAAAGTATAGTAAAGAACTAGATGAAGAATTTGAAAAGATAAGAGGAGGTAAATAATGCAAAAAGAATATAAAACTATTAGTGAAATTTCAGGACCTTTAGTTTTTGTAAAGAAAACTGAACCTGTGAGTTATGGAGAATTAGTTCAAATCGCAATGCCTGATGGAACAACTAAACGAGGACAAGTACTTGATACTTCGAAAGACGTGGTTGTTGTTCAGATATTTGAAGGAACTGCAGGAATTGATATGGAATCTGGAGTTAAATTCCTAGGAGAAACGTTTAAATTATCAGTTTCTAAAAATATGCTTGGCAGATTATTAAGTGGTGCAGGAGAACCTATAGATGGCGGAGCTCCGATAATACCTGATGAGAGGCGAGAAATAATTGGTGCTGCAATTAATCCATATTCTAGAGATTCACCACAGGAATTTATTCAAACTGGAATATCAACTATTGATGGATTAAATACATTAGTTATGGGGCAGAAATTACCTATATTTTCGGGTTCCGGACTTCCGCACAACGATATAGCTTTGCAAATAGCTAGACAAGCAAGAACTGTTGGTGGTGATCGTGAATTCGCAGTAGTTTTTGCAGCAATGGGAATAACCAACGAAGAAGCCCAATACTTTATGGAAGATTTTGAAAGAACCGGAGCTCTGAGTCGTGCAGTTGTGTTTACAAATTTAGCAAGCGACCCTGCAGTTGAAAGGTTAATCACACCTAGACTTGCATTAACTACTGCAGAATATCTTGCATTTGAACATGGATATGATGTACTAGTAATCTTAACAGATATGACAAATTATTGTGAAGCACTAAGACAAATAGGTGCAGCAAGAGAAGAAGTTCCTGGACGTAGAGGATATCCTGGTTATATGTATACAGATTTAGCAATGCTTTATGAAAGAGCTGGTTTGATTAAAGGAAAGAAGGGTTCTGTTACCCAATTCCCTATCTTGACTATGCCTGGAGATGACATAACTCACCCGATACCTGATCTTAGTGGATATATTACAGAAGGTCAAATTGTCATATCTCGTGAATTGCATCGTAAAGGAATATATCCTCCGATAATTGTTCTACCATCATTATCTAGATTGATGAATGCAGGAATAGGAGAAGGACAAACAAGAGAGGACCATAAACAACTCAGTGATCAATTATACGCAGGTTATGCAGAGGGTAATGATTTGAGAGGATTGGTTGCGATAGTGGGTAAAGAAGCGTTATCTGAAAGAGATCAAAAAATGTTGGAATTTGCAGATGATTTTGAAAGTAGATTTGTAACACAAGGTTGGGAAGAAAACAGAAAAATAGAAGAAACGTTAGAAATTGGATGGGATATGCTAAGTAAATTACCAGAATCTGCTTTGACCCGTATAGACCGTAAAACTTTGGAGAAATATCATCCTGCATATAGGAAAAAATAGATGAGTACATCAGACGTCAAACCAACGAGAATGGAGCTTATAGATACTAAGCGCAAAATAAAGTTGTCAAAGAGTGGATATAAACTTCTAAAGATGAAACGAGATGGTTTGATTATGGAATTCTTTGAATTGCTGCCAAAAGTTAAAGATTTGCGTAGTCAATTAATTGAATTGTATGAAATCGCAATGGAAAAATTATCGATTGCAATAGCTGCAGATGGTAAATCTGCAATAGAATCTGCAGCTAATTGTTTGAATATACCGCCTGAAGTAAACCTCGGAACGAAAAATATAATGGGAGTAGTAGTTCCTAGTGTTGAAGTAACGCCGATGATAAAGCCATTAGAAGATAGAGGATACGGACTCATAGGGACTTCGGTACGAATTGATGAATCTGTACATGCGTTTGAAAAACTATCAGAAATGATAATTAAAGCAGCAGAAGGAGAAACGACAATGAAGAAACTTCTTGATGAAATTGAATCAACCAAGAGGCGTGTTAATGCGTTAGAATTCAAAGTTATACCTGAATTAGAAGAAATAGCGAAATATATTTCACTCAGACTTGAAGAATTGGAACGTGAAAGTATATTCGGATTAAAAAGAATAAAGAATTAATGAATTGGCTATCTGATCAAATAAACGATTCGAAAAAGAGAGAAAGGTTATTTAAAATAATGAATATTATTTCACAAGGAATGTTGATTTTAGGTATTATGATAATAATATATATGTTCAAAGATGAATTCTAAAATTAATCATTAGATTGTGTATAACCGCAGTTACCACAGGACTTTCTATCTGAGTGTACTGCCAAAAAAGTACCGGGGCCACATTTAGGACAATTATCTCTTAAACGTGATATTTTTCCATCTTCAACTTTATAATAATCTGATTTTTTAACAGGCATAAATCTACTCCTTTTCAGCCGGTGCTTCTTCAGCTGGTGCTTCT
>DAHL01000031.1 GCA_002509225.1 Euryarchaeota archaeon UBA102
GTTTCACTCTTGCAAGATTGTTCGAAGTTTCTACTAATTCAGGTATACTATGTGAATATTTCAAAACTCCATGTGGCAATATTCTGAGTAAATTTATCAAACTTCTTTGACTCTGTTCATCAAGTACCGAAACATCACCATCATCCATTGGTGAAAACTTCACAGTCAAACCAGGTTCTCTAACTCCAAATTCATCAGCTAAGGCTTCCTTTCTTTTATCAATTATTATCTGCGCAGTCGTCACTTCACTCGGTTCAATATAGACAACTGCTTGCGCTTCTCTAGGTATTGCATTTTGCTTATCTCCACCTTTAATCGAAGCGAGAGACGTTCTTACACCATTTTCCAATCTATCTAATATTTGCGCTAAGAATACGATTGCATTTCCTCGATCTTCATTTATATTAACTCCAGAATGTCCGCCTTGTAATCCTTCTACAGATATCTCAAATTTTAGAAAATCGGATGCAGCTTTAGTATAATTTACAGGTAAATTCATAATAGTATCTCCACCACCAGCACAACCAACACAGATACAACCCCACTCTTCAGTATCTAAATTTAACATTCTTTTTCCTTTGATAATGCTACCATCTAAATCAAAAGCTCCATTCAACCCAGTCTCTTCATCAACAGTGAAAAGGCACTCTAATGGTGGCATTTTCACTTCATTAGATGCGTCTAACAATGCTAACATTATTGCCACTCCGATTCCATTGTCTGCACCCAGTGTCGTTCCGTCTGCAGTTAGATATTTTCCATCTTTAACGAGCGTTATTCCTTCTTTCATAAAGTCGTGTTCTTTCTCTCTATTTTTTTCACAAACCATATCAACATGACTTTGAATTACCAATGGAGAACTATTCTCCCCACCATTCGTTCCATTTTTCCTAACAACTATATTTCCAGCTTCGTCTTGTTCCCATTCCAAATCCTTTTCAGTAAACATATTTTTCAAATATTCAAGAACTTCTTCTTCATGTTTTGACGGTCTAGGAATTTCTGATAATTTTTCAAAATGACTCCACAAACTCTTAGGTCTAAGACCTTCTATTGCTGAACTCATAAAATCCCAATTGAACCCCGACCTTTAATCCTTACTTCAGATTATATTCTATTTTTCTTTATATTCAATAGTAACTCGCGTATCTGTATTTCCAGAACCATCAGGTGCAAAATTACCACCTAAAATCAAATCTCCATATTCTTGAGTTACAGTTCCACTATCCCATTCTCCATTTTGGTATTCATATACTGTAACTACAAGTTCATGCGTTTCATCAACAAGATATTCTTCTCCTTGCCAAATTAACCCTTCTGCACTAAAATAAGGTTCAGTTCTAAGATCTACAGGCACTCCTCTATCAACCTCCCAAGTCCTCCATATATCAAAGAATGATTCTAATGTCGCTACATCATCTTTGTCTACCATTTCTATATGCAATACACCACTCGAATCATGCGTATGCACAGGTCTCATACATTCTTCGTTAGGGATTCCCACATCATTCGGTATGGCCCTAGGGTTGTCATTTATGTAAATCTCTATCGTTGTATGTTCATGAGTTAGTAATCCTGTATGTGTCACGCACTTTTCCGATAACGGCACTACTTCTTCATTCATTACTGAATATATTGCAATAGATCCTATTGCAACAAGCGCTAATCCTATGGTGGCTAATATCCTATTTCTTTCCGCATTATCTTTGCTTTCTTTTCTAGCTTTTTTGAGTAATCTTTTACTCTTTTTGGATTCCTTTTTAGCCAATTCTATTCCCCCTTATTCTTCATCTTTCTTTACAAGTGACGATCCAATATACATCGCACCTGCTCCAGAAGCTATCGCAATCATTAACAATGTATCATCTTCTTCAGGCACTTCTTCTATAACTGGAACTGTATCTATATGTGGACTCACAACTACAGCGCCTTGTCTAGTTGTAATATTCCCATTCTCATAATGTACTTCATTAATGTAGCCATATGTATTTTCACTAACGCAATCGACACTTGAACAAATTTCTACATCTCCACCCATAATCGTGTTGTTAAATGTAATACTAAACATTTCGTTAAAATACAAGTTTCCAGATTGTATATCTTCAGTACCATTAAACACCCCATCTTCATTCATATCTACCAATATACGATGATAAGAAACATTTTCATTATCTCCATTATCTATATGTGTATTATCAACATTTCTCCAAACAGCACTATCATTTTGCGATATACGGGCAATTGCTGGTTGTATTTCTTCACTCCATGAATCTGGTCTAAGCATTATCGTGTAAAATCCACCAGAGTGGCCGCTGACAGCAGGACTAATAGAAATCAACCCTACAAATGCACCGACGACAAGAAGGGCAAATGCAATTTTTCCTACATCACGCATTCTTCATTCTCATTAAACCCACTTATAAATAATGCAACGTTCAATGGTAAATTGATGAAATACGATAAAAACGAACTCGCAGTGTTCGCTTTAATTGCGGTCAGTATGGTTTCTTTATTATTGTATTCTTTTGGTGATGGTACGAATAATAACAATTCCAATAACGTTTTTGAAACAGAATGGGGAGACCCAATTCTCCAAGGAGATGGTCACGATCACAGGAGTGCCAGCGACCATAATTTCTCTACAGGTAATATGCAATTAATCGGCTATAATGAGCTCACCAAACCAGGAAATGCAGAAGTTCAAGTTTCCGATAGTCCAGACGGTAACACCTATGCTTATGTCGCTGGATGGACCGGTTTTCATATTATCGACGTTACTGATCCATACAATTCTTCAGTTACGGCATATTACTATGATCCAAATACACAAGTTTTAGATGTAAAATACATTGAGCACAGCGGTCGCGAATTCTTAATCATGCAAAATCAGATTGTTGATCCAGGTGCTGCAGATCCGAATATTGGGGAATGGAGTGATTTACGAGATCCAGAAGTATCTGTTAATTTAGTCGAAGTAACTGATAAGTTTAATCCAGAATATATCGGTCATTGGTATGATGTTGACCATCCAACAGGCCCACACAATCTCGATACTTACTACGTTTGTCATGAACATGATTGTGAATGGTATATTTTTGTTGCTAATCCCGATTACGATGCTTGCTATGAAGAGTCTAATGGATTACATAGTTGTGGAGGCGTCACCATAGCGCATCTAAATTTCGAAGTGCCTAGTCCTGAAAGTGGTAAAACACCATCAGTGGTTAAGGTAGGTGAATATGAGGTTAATTGGGCAAATACACGTGGCGGTTGGATATATATTCATGATATGACAATTCAAGCATGGCCTGATGATACATGTGAAAATCCATTCTCATCAACGTATGGGGATCCACGTTGCGGTCGTACGTATCTTTACGGTGCTTATTGGGAAGCCGGTTTACGTATAGCAGATGTTACAGATGTACCTAGACCTGATGATGTTACTTACCCTTTACATCCACTTTTCGATGGTCTATTGTGGAAAGCTGAAGAGGTCGGTTATTGGATGGATTTTGCAGATTTAGATGGTGATGGAAATCCGGATCAATCCTTTTACGATGAAGGGGATGAAAATGGTGTCAATGGAGGTAGGGCAGCTTACATCCATTATACAGAGGCTTATCCTGAGATGGTCGACTTAAGCCATTTAGGTTATGAAGCAGGACCTAAACATCTTACTTTACTGGCTACTGAAGTTTTAGAAACAACTAACGGTACAGGGTTGATGTATCTTTTAGATACTACAGATTACGAAGCATATCCGAACGGTGAATTAAATTACTTTAAACCAAAATTAATCGCACCTTGGGAGATTCCTTGGGGTGTAGATCACAATATTCCGGGCGGTGAAGAATGGCTTCTATTTTCACCTCATAATTTAGATACTGCACATTTTGAACATTCAGATGGAACTTGGGATGGTAGGGTATACATGGGTTCATATCACGCAGGACTCTGGATTATTGATGTTGAAAAATGGGTTTCTATCGGTACTGAATTTAATCATTCTAACTTTTTGAAAGCAACTGTTGCCTATTATGTTCCACACGGCAAGGATGGCTCACCACCACCTACTGATTTCTATGATTTTGGTTGGACTCCTTTCTTATGGGCTGCCGAATATGACAAAGGATTCGTTTATCTTTCCTGTATAACTTCGGGTCTGTATATTGTTCAACTCGATGATGATATACCCTATAGTAGAACTAATTTCTAACTAGAAAAGATTAAGAAGTTAGACCCAAACTAACCCATACTTGGTATCATTTCAAAATCTTTCAGATCAGACCAAAGGAAGACTCTTAGTCCTATTTGCTGCAATACTTTGGAGTACTAGTGGTTTAATTCTCAAAAGTCAAGCGATACAATCAATTGAACCGTATGGAGAAAGAGGGTATCTCGTTGCGTGCTGGCGCGCTTTCTTTGCTGCATTGGGTGTCGCCTTTTTCGTAGATTGGAAAAAAGCTAGATGGCGCCCTGCTCTGATTCCTCTTACTATTCTTTTCGCTTCAATGAATCTAGTATATGTGGCAGCAATGTCTTCTGAGACAGATGCAGGGAATGTTATATTTTTACAATATCTCGCACCTCTTTGGGTTTTGATTGCTAGTATTATATGGCTCAAAGAATCTTTAGTTAAATCAAATATCTACGCTCTAATTTTCGCTACAGCTGGAGTTTTAGTAATAGCTTCAAGCGTATTCAACACTCCTCAATTTTTCGGCTCAGTTTTAGCATTGGTAGCCGGTATCACGTATGCAGGTGTAATCGTCTGTTTGAGATATCTAAAAGACGAGGATTCTTTTTGGTTAATCTTTCTCTGTTTCTTGGTCAGTTGGTTAGTCTTGTTGCCTTATACAGAAACATTCGATCAACGTTTCGAAGGTAGTGCTTGGTATTGGGTATTTTTTATGGGCACTTTTCAGATGGCGGGGGCTTACTCTTGTTTTGCCTTAGGTGTCAAATTCATCACTGCTCAAGAAGGGTCTCTAATTGCATTGTTGGAACCGATTTTAAATCCCATCTGGGTGCTATTGATATGGGGCATTGTTATAGATGACAAAACGATAATAGGTGCTGCTTTGATATCGGCTGGCTTAATCCTACGATATCGAATCGGAGATGAAAAAATAGAGGTGAATCAATCTTGACAAATAGCTGTCCCAATATTGGAAAAAAGCAGAAACAGATGCGTTTGATGATGGGTATGTTTCCTCTCTTTTTCACTTTAGTTATGATGTTTTGGATATCAATCGCTTCAGATGACAGATCGATGAGATTTCTAATTTTCATTCCTTTAATGGCCACTGCTATTCCATATTTTCAAGTCAGAGCAAGTACATGCGTGTTCAATTCATTCGCAGGTATCAAGAATATGGATGATGGAAATAAAGCCGTAACTGATTCATCTGAATTATCAAAACAAAGGAAAACAGCCATAGTAGTTTTACTCCAATCAATCCTTTTGTCCGCTCTCTTAACTTTAGCTTATTATTATGTTTGATTAAAGGGCTTTGGAAAATTTAATCACATCTTTAGCCAAACCTTCAATCCGTTCTTCTATTTCCTTTTCAATTTTCCCGTCTTCGAAAGATGATCTTTCTGCATGGACATGTTTGGGGATAATTACTACTCTAAAATCTAACATTAACGAATTTGCTAAACTCATAACAGACATGTATCCACTTCTTCCTCCAGCTGCACTCATAAATCCAGCAATTTTTCCTTCCCACATTCTTCCAGTCAGTTCTACAAAATTCTTAGCTGTCGAACTAACATTGAAATTGTATACTGGTGTAGAAATTACAACACATTTCGCTTCTTCAACTTTCTTTCGTAGCATTATTGTCGTTTCATGTTCATAGCATTTATCACCATCACATATTGGAATCTCATAATCTCTCAAATCCATTAATTCAGATTCAACATTTTTACTCTTTAGTTGATTATGTAATTCTATAGCCATTTTTCTGCTATTACTGCCAGGTCTCAAACTACAACTAATTATGAGATGTTTCAACTATCGTAATTCCCATTTTTACATTCAAATTCACAGTTAACACCAGATGATGTACATATCTCTGGATTTATGTCTCCATCATATTGCACTACATATACGCCAGTCGATATTTCAGAAATAAGCACGTATCCTCTAGGGTCATATTGTAATCCCCAGTCAAACGGTATCATTCCACCCGTCCAATCAGAGGCGCTTTCATAATCCAATTTTTCATATGGATTTTCCATCCAGTCCGGTCCATGTGGTAAATAATATGCTAGAGTATCTGTTCTTCCTAATTGTTCAATTTCATAGAAACCATTGAAACAATCTCCAGTATCACCATTTTCACAATAAACCGTATCATCTCCATCACTCGCGTCAAAATCATAATAATCCATATTCGCATCATCTTTCCATACTATTGTTGATGCTACAGTCTCTGCATCAGTAATCCATGCTCCTGCATGATAATGTGCAAAATAGATGTGCCCATTACCGGTATCTCCATTGTGTGGTGAATACATGTATCCTCCTTCTATTATGTGATTACCAGGCAATCTCCATTTTGATACTAAAAACGGTTTAGTTGGATCAGTCGTATCGATTAAGAATATCCATCCAGTATGGTTTGCATTACTTCCATATTCAGGCGCTACTGCTGTATAATGTCTACCATTTACTAGTTCATCGAAAGGAATTACATAGTGCACATTTCCATTCCCTTGTCCAGCGTCTAGCCAAGTATCAACACTCATACCTCCGTGCCCACCTCCTTCTGGACCATACCATCCACTACCATCAGTCGAACAACCTAACCATCTACCTATCTCTGGTGGATTCCAGACTGGTGCCAGACCATTACTGGGGGTTCCTGCCGGTACTGAAGGTGGATTACTAACATCTACAATTCTCAATCCCGCATCCCAATAAGCCCCATAGAATAGAATCTGTCCAGTAATTGGATGCTCTCTCACTACATTATCATGATTGAATACTGAGCCACCACAAGTTGTAGATAAATCGGGCGTATATTCACCCCATAAAGTCAATACTCCACTTCCTGCTACAGGATCTATTTTATGAATTTCAGTTCCTTTTACTGCTTCATTTTCTCCTTCAACATACGGGTCAGCTAGGAATCCAAAGTAATCTCCATTGTCGTATTGGTAAACTTCTTGATTATGATATCCAGCAGGTGGATTTTGCCAACGTGCCGAAAATTCAGGTGCAGTTTTATCAGAGATATCAATCAAATCGATTGCATTCATTCCAGGATTAATATCAGATGGACCAGGGTCCAAAGGATTTCCATCATCATCTAAATTTGTCAATTCATGATTAATCAATGCCCATTGTTGATCTTTACTAACTTTCACATCTATTATTCTAGCTACAGAAGACCAGTAAGTCCCAACCATCTGTATATTTGATAAATCAGATATATCTAAAATATGCATTGAATTATATCCTGCAATATATGCATAACAACCGATGATACATTCAGGAAAATCACCTTCTATTGCTATCTCTCCCGTATCACCGGGGGTGGAATAAGGTCCTTCTGCATTTTTGAATTCAGGGGAACAAGGCCGTCCAACTAGCGGATCGAGATCACCACTAGGGTCAGTTCTTTCTCCATCGCAATTTAAGTTATGATAATCAATTAAAGTCATATTTTCTGTCCACAACCAATGAGCTAAGAGTGCTTCATCACTTCCTCCATGACTATGGTTTGCATCCCCCTCTGGTCCAGCAGGATAAACAGGGTCTATCCAATCAGCTATAGTTCCGTTATTGTTATTATTTCCATTTTCACCATCATTTTGATACATTGTATAAGATACTGCTGAGAGGATAAACAATAACGCAGTTAACATTGCTACTTTCTGTCTACGTTCATCACTTTCTATCATGGTTGCTTCATCGCTATAATAGGGGGGTAAAAAATATCTTGCTATAAGCAGTTCAATTTTTATTCTAAATCAAATGACCATTTATGAGTGAGGAACCACCTAAAGACACGGAACCGACAATTCGGCAATTAATGATGCCGAAAGATACCAATGCACTAGGTACTATTTTTGGAGGTGTAATTTTATCACAAATCGATCAAGCTGCCGCCATAGCAGCCCATCGATACCATCACGGTAGGGTGGTCACTGTAGCTATGGATGAAATAGAGTTCAAAAAACCGGTTTTTGTGGGTGATGTGGTTTCATATTATGTCAATATAACTAAAATCGGCTCCACTTCTGTAACTATGGATGTCCTAGTCTGGGCTCAAAGACAATTCGCAGAAGAGGGGGATTATATTCCTGTAACCGAAGCATCCGTTACAATGGTTGCAGTCGACGACAAATGTAAACCGATATCGCTTTCTGAATCTTAGAATAGGTAACATAAGAGTTAAGAGGGGCAAATTCCTGCTACTATCTGTGTTAACCGGCGAAAGACAACGTTTACCTTCTTGGTTCAAAACTACATTACCAACAGGAAAAAAATTAGTCCGATATAACCAGACAACTTCTTCTATTCATGATAATGCTTTACACACTGTTTGTGAAGAAGCTAAATGTCCAAATGTTCATGATTGTTGGGGCAGGGGGACTGCAACTTTTATGGTTGCAGGACAACACTGTACTAGAGGATGTAGATTCTGTGCCGTTAGCACGCTCAAAAAGCCACCATTGCCCGATTCAAACGAACCGGAAAACTTAGCTCTCGCTGTAGAAAATATGGGCCTTTCTCACGTTGTAATCACAGTTGTAAATCGAGACGATTTAGATGATAGCGGTGCTTCACATTATCGAGCCTGCATCGATGCTGTTCATCAGAGAACTCCGGATGTTCAGATTGAGCTTCTTTGTAGTGATTTAGCAGGTGATACTGATGCATTATCTTCACTTTTGGATGGGGCTCCTTTACAGGTTTTCGCTCACAATATAGAATGTGTAGAAAGATTAACTCCAAACGTTCGCGATCCTCGCGCTTCCTTTGATCAGAGTCTCTTTATTTTAGAAACTGCTAAAAAAATAAGACCAGATGTAGTCACTAAAAGCAGTATCATGGTCGGATTAGGAGAGACTAATGAAGAAGTTACATCAGCAATGAAGAGCCTTAGAAATATCGATGTTGATTTACTAACATTAGGGCAATATCTATCTCCCGGTAAAGGACATCATCCAGTCGTCTCTTTCCCAACTCCCGAACAATTCGATATTTGGGCTAATGAGGCTAAAGATCTAGGTTTCTCAGGCGTTGCTTCAGGTCCATTAGTACGTTCCTCTTATAGAGCGGCTGAACTTTTGGACGGTGCTAACGGTTTTTCCAGTGAGGGTGTGTTTGAAATATGAGTAAGAAAAGCAAAATAACAAAATCAAATCTACACGTACCGAATGCTCCATTTAGACCTGGTGAAAAACCGGATTATAGTAATTTAGATATTCCAAAGGCGGGCGAAACTCCTCGTCCCGACCCAACAACTCCTTCTGGTGAAATGGAAGATTTAGCATTCGGTTTAGTTCGAGTACTGGATGACAAAGGTAAAATTGTTGGCGATTGGGATCCCAAGTTAGATACAAAGACACTTCAGAAAGCTCTCGAGCATATGCTCCTTCTTCGCATTTATGATGACAGAATGTTAACACTGCAAAGACAGGGAAAACTCTCTTTCTACATGAAGTCATT
>DAHL01000022.1:0-4541 GCA_002509225.1 Euryarchaeota archaeon UBA102
CCCTTCGATTTAGACATCTTATCACCGTCGACAAGGAGCCATCCATTGACTGCGAAAGCTTTCGGATGATGTTTCTCTTCGAAAACAGCTACGTGGTTGTATAGACTAAAGGAGAGATGGTTCTGAATGAGGTCTTTGCCACTAATTCTGATATCGAAAGGATACCAATAGTTGAATTCTGCTCTCCAAGCCTCTATCTTCTCTGCAGAAACTCCGCTTTTTTCGGATGCTAAACTGATACTTCCATCGTCGAAGATTGCATCATAAAGGGGTTCTACAAAGGCCTCTTTGTCTAGAGTTTCGAAATGGTGTGCGACAGTGTAGAATGCCATATAGATTGTAGAATCACTTAATGATTCGATAATCCATTGATCGTTCCACGGTAATTTGGTACCGAGGCCTTGTTCTCGAGCGCAGGCCCAGTCTCTAAGCCAATCTAGTACTTTTTCAAAGTTTAATCGGGCTTTTTCTGGATAAATATCCATCTTTTTCAGGGCATTGTGAGTATTCTCTGTCCATTGTTCGTCGCCGTATGCCAAAAACCACTGGTTATCGACGATTTTGACCGTACAATAAGTCATCCAACGGCTCTTCACTGAACCGGATAATTCATAGAATAGGAAGGCATCTCCCGTAGAGATAAGATTATCACGAACATTATTGCGTGCTAATTCTACACTTAGACCTGCACAATCACCACAATTATCGAGCATAGTGCCTTTGACAAAGCCATGAAGATAGACTTGCTGTTTTGCCTGCTCGAGTGCCTTTCTTTCGGTCTGATTTTTGATATTCATCTCTTGGCAAACTTTTGGAGCAGGTAGATTGCCTAGATCCCCAGAATCTATTATCGGTATCGGTTTTATTTCTTTTATATACTTATCGTCGAGACCCCATGCAGCACATTCTTCTGTATTATTCTGTAGATCAACGAGTCCTTGATAGTCATCAGGAGCGTCACTAGGCACTGAAGTTACGATTCCTGAGCCTATTGAAGCGTCACAGAATGTTGAAGGGAGGACTATGAGCTCTCTATCGACACCCGGAGCTTGGAATTTTTGTCCTACGAGCTCCTTGCCTGTGACTGTTCCGGTCTTTTCGACACTGTGGCCTTGTAATTCTAATTTTGGAAGCATTTCTGATGAGAAGATTAGTTCATCGCCATCGACGATAGCTTTGACATATTCGCCAGTACCATCTACCCAGATGTTGGTTTGGCCGAAAACCGTCTCTGGCCTCAATGTTGCAGCAACCAATGTGCCAGAATCTCCTCTGAATTTCAATAATGTGAATTCCTGGGGCGTTTCACCCTCCCCCTCTACTCGATCATGATCACCGACGACTGTATTCTTCTCAGAACACCAAACGACAGGGAATTGTCCCTTTCTTAGAAATTCACGAGATTTTAGTTTATTGAATTGCCATCTTATGAACCCATCATAGGCTGGATTCAATTCTGTAGTTATGAAACTACGACGCCAATCTACAGCGACCCCTAATGTTTGAAGGTCGTTTTTTGCATGTTCAGGAAAATGCTCGGTCCAAGTTTTGGGATTTTCTAAACTTTCGGCTAATTCACCACTAATACCCATCTGCTCCAACGCACGCATTTGACTCTCTTCTCTCAATTTTACACGTTCAGCTGCGGCTACGATTGGAGTACCTGTGCAATGAAAAGCGAATGGGAAAAGAACGTTATCACCGCGCATTCTACGATATCTAGCCGCCATCTCTGCACGCATCAATGTGAATCCATGACCTAGATGCAGATATCCATTCATGTAAGGATATGGAAAATTAACGAAGAATTTTTTCTCAGTAGAGTCTGGTTTGACTTCGAAGAGTTTTTTGTCTGACCAGCGGCGTTGCCACTTTTCCTCGCGTTCTCTGGTGTTCACACTATTTCCGATAATTAGAGGTATTAAAAAGAAGAGTAAAGGGATGATGAGAAATATTTTGGACGGGACGAATGTAATTATAGTCCCCCTTCATGCGTGAAACGCACATGATTAGATTAGGGCCTGCGGGCGTACCCCTCTCTTGTAAAGGACGCACTATAAGAGATGGAATTGAAGACATACATAGTTTGGGTTTACAATCCATGGAAATCCAGCTTGTGCGTGGTAAGGCAGTTAAGGAACTGGAAGATTTTGAGGAATTAGGAGAGATTGCGAAGTCACTCAATATCCATATGGCAATACATGCCCCATACTATATGGATCTTTTAGGAGATGAAAAAGAATTAGAGCGTGGTTTAGATATGTTAGATTTTGCAGGAGAAGTTGGAACAAAGATAGGTGCTAGAAAAGTCGTTACCCATATTGGTGCATATCATGATCTTGAATCTAGAGAAGCTACTGAAAAACTGATACCGATATTGAAAGGTGTACGTGACAGTTACTTCCGTAAAGGATACTCTACGCGTCTTGCAATAGAAGTTGCAGGAAAAAAAGAGCTTTTTGGAAGTGTACGAGAGATTGTTGAGATTTGCCGTAGAGTTAAAGGAGTTGAACTGGTAATAAATTGGCCTCATCTTCATGCTCGTGGCAATAGATGGTTAAATGATAGAGAAAGTTTTAGACGAGTATTCAAATTTGTAGAAGGTAGTCTTGGTAAAGGTACAATTTACAGTCATTTTTCAGGTGTAGAATTCGATAATGATGGAAATGAAAGGCATTATTCGCCAATCAAAAAGGGGGAATTGAAATTCGAATATTTAGCGGAAGTAATATTGGAAAATGATTATGATGTCAATATAATTTCAGATTCTCCATTGATGGAACATGATGCGATGTACATGAAACTGATACTTGAGAGAGTAGAGAGTCGAAGACAGGAAAGAATTGCTAGAAAAGAAGCGAGTGAACGTATTAAGAAATCCCGCCGTGCCAGTGAAAAATAATTGATTTGGATAAATGCAAATTAATTTAAACAAGGGCCAAGGTCAGCAAACGGTTTGACGGTCATAGCGATGGTGTTCACCCGTTCCCATCCCGAACACGGAAGTTAAGACCATTAGCGTTCTCGGTTGTACTGTGATGCGCGAGCTCACGGGAACCCAAGTTAGCCGTCAACCATTAAATTATTTGTAAAAACTAAAATATGACCTGAAATTTGAGGCATTCCATGAGTAAGGTAGATGAAAACGTAATCTTAGATGCAATACGAACGATAGAGAATGACCATCTGGATACTGATTTGGTGACATTGGGTTGTGTTAGAGACCTTTCTGTCGAAGAGGGAGTAGTTTCCTTTAACCTAAAACTACCTGCCCCCTTTTTACCTAATTTAAAAGAATTGAAAACGACGTGTGAAGAGACTGTGATGGCAATAGATGGTGTTGAAAAAGTTGAAATCGAACACACGTGGGAAGTGAATAGAGTTCCTTCACTACAAAATCCAGGAACGCCTACTTCACTTGAGAAAGTAAGGAATGTAATTGCTGTTGCATCTGGAAAGGGTGGTGTAGGGAAATCCACTGTTACTGTTAATTTAGCATACGCTTTTGCTAATGCTGGTGCAAAAGTAGGAATATTGGATGTGGACATATATGGACCTAGTATTCCAGGAATGTTGGGGCTTAGAGATCACTATCTAACCTCCGAATCTGTGCAACAAGGAAGTATAACGCCCGTAGAAGTATACGGAATGAAAGTCATTTCGATGGGTTTCTTAGCGAATAGCGATAGTCCTGTAATTGTTAGAGGTCCAATAGCTTCACAAATGGTTCAACAGTTGTTAGCTGGAACTGCTTGGGGGGAATTAGATTATCTCTTTGTCGATTTACCGCCTGGAACAGGAGACATACAGTTGACATTGTGTCAAGCGGTGCCTTTGACTGGTGGTGTAATCGTTACGACACCTCAAGAAGTCGCTTACAGTATTGCAGAAAAGGGATTGAAAATGTTTCAGCAAGTAAAGATACCGATCTTAGGAATTGTAGAGAATATGTCACATTATCACTGCCCAGAATGTGGCCATGCTGATAATATATTCAGAGAAGGTGGTGGAGAGATTGCGGCTAAAAAATTGGAGCTACCTTTACTAGGGAAAATACCATTGAGTTCGGAAATTGTAAATTCGATGGAAGAGGGAGTTCCTCTGATTAAAAAATCCGAAGATTCTGGACCCAGTAAGGCGTATCAAGAGATAGCTGAGAAGGTAGCAGCTCAGAGTTCTGTAGTTGTGATGCAAGAGAGTATGAATCCAGAATCGCCTCAAGAAATAACTATTACAGATCAAGGATATCTGCTTGTTAAATGGATGAATGGTGAAGAGAATTTGATTCCAGCGATTATGTTGAGAGGTGCTTGCCCTTGTGCTTCCTGTATAGATGAAATCACGGGTGAGAAAACTTTGGATGTGGAATCGCTTCCACACGATTTGATGATAGTCAATTACGGGTACATCGGCAGATATGCGATTAGATTTGAATTTTCTGATGGGCATGATACAGGGATATTCGACTTTACAAGAATTAGGAAAATTGGAGAGACGGCTGGTGAAGAGATGTCTTTCGATGTGTAAAGCTTAATAATACC
>DAHL01000022.1:4934-6624 GCA_002509225.1 Euryarchaeota archaeon UBA102
AATCCAAAAGTATGTAGATTTGTAATCGGTAAGGTGATTTATGATGGTCCTCTTTGTGTCTTTAACAATGCAGAAGAGGCGAGTGGTTCACCTCTTGCTGAAAAATTATTTGCAATAAAGAGTATAGTATCTCTAAGGATTTCAGGAGACGTAGTTACTGTAACGAAAGATGGAGAGGTTCCATGGCCCGATCTTGGAAAAGAGATTGGTGGGGCGATTAGGAGTCATATCGATTCTGGAGAAATCGCTGTGTCAGAAGAGTTTGGAAAGATAAGAAAGAGCGGTCTTTTTGCAAAAATAGAAGCGATAATTGATGAACAGATAAATCCTCAGGTAGCTTCACATGGTGGCGTTATCAAACTTGAGGAAGTTAGAGATGATAATGTGTATGTTACGATGGGAGGGGGTTGTCAAGGCTGTGGAATGGCTAATGCAACTCTCAAAAGAGGAATTGAAACATACATAAAGCATAGTTTTCCAGAAATTAAAGAAGTCATAGATGTAACAGATCATGCATCCGGTTCCAATCCTTATTTTGAATCGAAGCAGGAAGGGGCCAGTCCGGTTGCTGATGCTAAAGGAGGAGGATGCGGTCCTGGATGTGGATGTAGCACTGAACAGAAGGCTCCTGTCGAAAGTAAACAGAGCGGTTGTGGCTCTGGTTGTGGTTGTCACTAGTTTTATAATAACTTCCATAATATAATGATTAAACCTTAATTGGTAGATTGTAGGAAATATGGAAGAACCGAAAGAAACGGCTAGGCAGATTCTAGGGGGTTCAGTTAGTGATGGTTTATCAGAAACTTGGTTTGAAAGACTCAGTGTGAAAATTAAAGGGCGCAGTCACGATATGGTGCGTTTAGGTCTTGTTATTATTATATTTCAAATTTTAATCTTCTCGATTTGGAAATATATCGATATGCAAAATGAAGGGCACAGTCTTGCACCCTATCAAGAAATAATGACATATCTTGGATTGATTTGTTCAGTGGTATTGATAATTTGGTGTTTTGTGGGAATCTTAGTCTCTATCAATGTACACCCAATGAAAAGAGAAAATAGCAAAGGCACACCTGGTGGACTTTTACTTTCAATCGGGGGATTGGCAGTAACCTGTTTGTCTATCAACTATGAATTAATGTGGCTTGGAGGAGTTGGGACTGCAGTTGGTGGAATAGGAATTTTATTCATACTACACGGTCTTGGACTTTTACCTCGGGAACATGTAGCAATGGGGATGTTATTAGCAGTAGGAAGTGGGCTTGCTGTAATAGTTATTCTAACTAGACCTGAAACCAGCCTCTGGTTACTCGGTCCACTTTTGATGATTGGATTGGGGATGGCCGGTTTACACCATAATCGAATTCCACTTGTCGGTTTTGTAATCGGTTGTTATCTCAGTGGTGTTGGGAGTCTGTATTGGTGGAATGATCCTGTAGCCACTACGAGTGCCTTACTTGGAGGAGGATTGCCCCTACTTGGAAGTGGGAGTTTGTTCCTAATTAGACGAAGCGATAGTGAAGGAATGGAATCTATTTTTCAAGAAGGAGAGGAAGCTTTGGATGATGGAGACATCAGTAAGGCATTAGAAATATATGAAAAACTTTTGAGAGTTAAACAGCGAGAAGGTGGTGTGCTTGAAGATCAGCGAATGTGGGCTGGAAAGGCGAGATCTCTTTTGGCGCTTAAA
>DAHL01000022.1:6832-8817 GCA_002509225.1 Euryarchaeota archaeon UBA102
TGGAGACATCAGTAAGGCATTAGAGATATATGAAAAACTTTTGAGAGTTAAACAGCGAGAAGGTGGTGTGCTTGAAGATCAGCGAATGTGGGCTGGAAAAGCGAGATCTCTTTTGGCGCTTAAACAACCGGACAGGGCGTTGACTTATTTTTCAATGGCTCAAGAAATTGCTCCGATGGATGATGAGCTTTGGTTTGAGAAAGGAAGAATATACCAAAAGTTGGGGCACTGGGCAGGAGCGGCCAAATGTTATCAAAGAACTACTGAATTGCAGTATATACATCCTGAAGCGTGGCTTAGTTTAGCGAAGTGTAAAGAGAAGCTTGGAAAGAATGAGTCGGCAAAAGAGGCGTACCGTATGGCATTGGAACAGGGTGCAGATAAATTCGATACGATGCTCGGCCAGGGTAGGATATTAGCGAAACAGGGAGATGTCAAAGAATCCTTGAAAACATTAGAAATGGTAATCGAGATAGAGCCGGATAATCCTAGACCGTATATGGTTCGAGGAGATATTTACTTCAATATAGAAGATTATGAAAGAGCAGAGACGCTCGGTTATTCTATAGCGGTTCAGAAGCAACCAGATTTAGTGAAGGGGTGGAAGAACTTGTACAAAGTTTACCAAGCTCAAGATAAAGTGGATATGATGATTATGACCATATCTAGAATTTTGGAATTTGATACAGAGAATGAAGAGGCGCTTTGGAATCGCTCAGAATTGAATTATAGATTGAAAAAATATACGGAAGCTATAGCAGACATTCATACATTAATCTCTGTAAATCCGCAACATAAGAAAGCTCGGCAATTCAAAGCTTTGATACTAGAAAAAATAAATGAGAAGGGGTGGAATTAATTGTTTAGACTTAGAGTTAGTGATCTGAAATACGATGTAGATGATACTCTAGAAGGAATGACTTTTGAATTTTTGAAAACGATAGGATTTTTAGGTTTAGATAATGATAGTATATCTAGTAGAAAACGAACAGAAATCGGAATTAATATTTTTTCAAAATGCTTTTTGACCAATCCTAAAAAGGGTTGGACTACAACGGAAATTGCTGATGAATTGGGTGTTTCGATACATAGTGTTTATGGGCCTGTCAAATGGTTACGAGAATTAAATTTTCTGACTGAAGATTTTCCGGGAAGAGCAGAAGAACCTAAACGAATTAGAGTTTGGCATTATGATGTGAAGAAGGCTTGGAATAGTGTAGAAAGTCAAGCTAAAATGTGTATTGAAAATTACAGAGAATGCATAATGAATATTTCAGAAGTGATTTCTAAAGAGGGAGCTGGTGCCGAGATGCCTGCCAGAATGGAGATGGTTGAGAAAGATGAGAAGTTCGATTTTACATTAAGAGAGATGAAGGTTTTTTCAGATCCTTATAATGATTTGGAAGAGATGATGTTTTCGATTGGTTTAGTTAAGCAGAGAAGAGACGCTGAAGAGGAGAATAAATCGCTTCGAATTCTTTACGACTGTTTCCTAATGCGAACAGATCGAGTCTGGACAGCTGAACAGATAGCGAAATGGGTTGAAGTTACGAAGCCGACTGCCTATAGAATCATAAATCGTCTATTGGCACTTGGATTTATTGGGAGATGTAGAGCGCGAGATGGGGGTTCGCCATCGAGTGCATTTTATTTGCAAGGAGGCAATGTTGAAGCTTCCTGGTCGAACGTTGAGAAGAAAATAAATCTCTGTCTTTTACAATATAGAAAGGCGGTAGATAGGTTGGTTGATAGTTTATGAATAAGAATCATCCATCTCAAACAGTAGAACGAAAGAGTGACTGGTTACTCGGAAAGAAAATATGGGTAGGAGTTACCGGATCGATTGCTGCTGTTGAAGTTGTTGGAATTGTGAGAGAACTACTCAGACATGGGGCTGAGGTTAGGATTGTAGCTTCGAAAGCGGCATTAGAATTAGTAGGTGAAAAGGCACTAGAGTTTGCATGTGGTCAACCGATTGTGAAAGG
>DAHL01000022.1:9218-9372 GCA_002509225.1 Euryarchaeota archaeon UBA102
ACAACGATTGGAAAGATATTGCATGGAATAGGAGATACGACTCCGTCTCTTTTCGCAATGAGTTGTATGGGTGCCGGTGTACCTCTGTTAATCGCTCCAGCGATGGATGGAAAAATGGAATACTCGAAAATTGTACAACAGAACTTAGAACAGA
>DAHL01000027.1 GCA_002509225.1 Euryarchaeota archaeon UBA102
GGAATGATTTCTCTCGTTCTCCTATTCGCTTTACGATTCACACTCTCTTCTGAAGACATAGATCAAGCACAATTAGCTCCAGGCATTCTTTGGTCTGCTGTAATATTTTCTGGCATGGGGCTTTTGTCTAACACTTCAATCAAAGCTAACGAAAGAGGCACTATCGATTTTATGCGAATGATACCGGTGCCCAAATCTACAATATTCTTTGGAAAAGTTTTGGGGAATTCCTTTTTACTTTTGATAGAAGTTTTACTAATCTTTATTCTATATTCTTTACTATTCACCAACCCTTTTGGCACTGATTGGGATAAAGCACTCCTCGCGTTGATTTTAGGTTCTTTGGGTATGTCTATTGTAACTACTATAGTCTCACAACTTGCATCAAAAATTCCAGGTGCGTGGATGGCTACAATTTTGATTACTATACCTATTCTTTTGTTTACTGTTATAGAGGCTTCAGTACGTGCTATGGCAACGTTATCAGATTCTACTTTAGATGATTACAATAATGTCATTATGTTCATTTTATTGTATAATTTATCTTTCTTAGCAGCCGGTATTTGGATTAGTGAATTTTCAGATTAATTCTTCGATAATTTAAGAGATGCGGAGTTTATACAATATCTCAATCCTGTTGGTTCAGGGCCATCATCGAATAAATGTCCTAAGTGCGAATCACATTTACTACAAACAACTTCTATTCTTATCATTCCATATGATTCATCCTTTTTTTCAGAAATTGCATTTTCACCTATCGTATCATAAAAACTAGGCCAACCAGTTCCAGAATCAAATTTATGTTCTGAACTAAACAGTTCTAAATCACAACATACGCAACAATATTTCCCCTCTTCATGACAATCCCAATATTCATTATTGAATGGGGGCTCAGTTTCACTACATCGGCATATTGAATATTGTTCAGGCGTTAGAATCTTTTGCCATTCGGCTTCAGTTTTTTCTTTCATTAAATTACTTCAGCTCTTTTTCCACCCTTTTCAAAGCTAGATAAGGCAGCATCTAAATCTTCCCGCTCAAGCCCAGCACTCATCATAACTCTAATTCTAGCTTTATCTGGGGCGACCATTGGGAAAACAATAGGTAGTGCAAATATTCCATCATTAAGTAATTCCTTACTCAGAGTTTTTGCTTTATGAGATTCACCACACATTACTGGAATGATCGGGGTTTCAGAAACTCCCGTATCAAAACCCATCGATTGTATCTCCTTTCTAAAATATTCAGTATTATTCCAAAGTCGTTCTACATGTTGAGGCTCACTTTCTAACACTTCTATCGCCGCTTTACAAGAAGCCACAGTTGCTGGTGGTGCAGATCCTGATAATAACATTGTACGGGATTTATTGAATGCATATTTTACCATATGTTCCGAACCTGCTACTAATCCTCCTACAACACCGAACGCCTTCGAGAATGAACCAGATTCCATATCAACATCCTTTTCAATTCCAAAGTGAGCACCTATTCCTTTACCTCCTGCAAGAACCCCTTCTCCATGACAATCATCTACGTAAGTCATAGCTCCATACTGTTTCGCTAATTTTGTTATTTCATCTAATGGGGCGATATCACCATCCATTGAAAATACACCATCTGTTATCACCAATGTCTTTTCACATTTCTCAGTTATTTTACGTAGACAATCTTCCAATTCTCCCATGTCATTATGTCTGTAGACTACTCTATTATCTTTTTTTACACCAGAAAGTCTTACACCATCTATTATTGAACCATGATTTAATTGATCCGATATTATCCCATCATTTTTTCCAGCAAGCTGCGGTATCAAACCAGAATTCACCGCAAAACCGGTCTGAAAATACAAAGCCGATTCTCTATGTTTAAAGCGTGCAATAGTTTCCTCAAGTTGATTGTGAATATCCATATTCCCCGCTATTGGTCGTACACTACCACTTCCTACTCCGTGACTTTCAATAGCCTCTATCGCTGCTTTTTTCACTTTCGGATGCGTACTCAAATTCAAATAATTATTAGAACAGAGCATTACGGTTTCTTTACCATTTATCATACTTCGAGCCGATGAAGGTCCTTGGATTACAGGCGGTTGCCAATCAAACCCCTTAGCAACTAATTCTTCGTATTCCTTTTTCATCCACTGTGTAGGTTCACTCATTTCATTCCTCCTTCAATTTGATTTCTAAATTACCTAACATATCTTCTGTCATTCGTTCTAAATCATAAGCAGGTTTCCAACCCCAATCATTTCGGGAAGTAGAATCGTCTATTTCATCTGGCCAAGAATCAGCTATTTCTTGACGATTGTCAGGTACATATGTACATTCAAATCCATCAATTCTTTTTGCTATACTTTTAGCAAGCTCATTAGCTGTAAAACTCATAGAAGATAAATTATAATCTGAATGTTGATTAAGATTTTCTAATGGTGCATCCATTAAATCCAAAGTACCTTTTATCGCATCAGACATATACATCATAGGCAATCTAGTATCGGCTCTAACGAAACATTCATACTTTTTATTTCTAATAGCTTCGTAATAGATTGCTACAGCGTAATCTGTCGTTCCACCACCAGGTTCCGTTTTCCAACTTATCAATCCTGGATATCTAATGCCTCTCACATCTACAGCATATTTACGATAATAATAATCACATAATAATTCACCAGCAACTTTGGTTACCCCATACATCGTTGTAGGCTTCAACACAACTTCGCCAGTTTCTTCATCATTTCCAAATACTGCAATAGAGCTAGGACAAAACAATCGCTGATCTCTTTTCCGAGCTACCTCTAATATGTTGTACAACCCATTCAAATTCACATCATAACAAAGTTGAGGGTTTTTCTCACCAGTTACTGATAATATGGCAGCCAAATGATAAACAGTATCTATTTCATACTCATCAACAATTTTCTCATAACTTTCTAAATCATTAATATTCCCATAAATGAAAGGCCCCTTTTCTAATTCTTTAGGCGCTTTAGTTCTGTGCCCCATGCCTATTACATTTTCATTCCCTAATCTCTCGCGTAGAGCAATAGTCAATTCGGTACCAATCTGTCCCGCAGCACCAGTAATCAAGACTCTTTTCTGTTCTCTAGTAGGCATCAACACCCCATCTACCGGCCTTTATTTTAGCATAAGTGGCATACAAATTACATATATGCCTCATGTAAACTAAGGTAACGTGCTCAAAACTCCATTAATCATAGTCAATCTCAAAACCTACGAAAAAGGATTCGGTAATCTTGGCTTAGCCTTGTGCAAGGATATGGAAAGCGTAGCGCAGGAAAGTGGAGTCTGTATTGCAGCTGCGGTCAACACTGTCGACATTTTTGCCTATTCCCAAGCAACTAATATTCCTATACTAGCACAACACGTCGATCCTATAAATTTCGGTGCACACACGGGCCATTCTCTCCCTGAAGCTACATCTAATGCTGGGGCTATAGGTACTCTCATAAATCACGCTGAAAGACAAATCGATGAAGATACGATAGCTTCAACAATTTCAAGATCTAAAGATTCAAATCTTACTACAGTGCTTTGCACTGCAGACATAGATAAGACAGTCAGTGGAGCAAAATTAGAACCGGACATGATTGCTATAGAGCCTCCAGAACTCATAGGTGGTGATATTTCCGTCTCTACAGCCAATCCAGAAATTATTTCGGAAACGGTCTCTAAGGTATCTGAAATTTCTAATAATGTCAAAATTTTATGCGGTGCCGGGGTGAAGACTCAAACCGACGTTTCCAAAGCTTTCGAATTGGGTGTTGATGGCATTCTTCTAGCTTCAGGGGTGGTTTTGTCTGATAATCCCAGGAAAACACTTCAAGAACTAGTTTTAGGAATCGTTTAAACTCACTTTTTCGAATAAATTTTATATATTCTGCCGGTTAACAACCTCCGGTTGCATAGCACTAGGGCTTCACAATTCTCTAGGCAACTAATAAAAGAATTAACAAGGAGTAAATATGACAGGTATAGAACCTTTAGGAGAGATGGTTCTCGTTGAGATGGAAAAGGCCGCTGAAAAAACGACTTCAGGTCTTTTAATTCCAGAAGCAGCGAGAGAAAAGATGAATGTCGGTGTAGTAGTTTCTGCAGGTCCAGAAGCTGAAGTGGCCGGTATCTCATCTGGAGACAGAGTTGTTTACAGAAAATATTCTGGAACAGAAATGGAATGGGAAGGAAATGAATATCTCTTAGTTAAATCTGAAGATATACAAGCTAAGATAAAGTGAGGCAAAAAAATGGCAAAACAAATAGTTTATGGAGAAGAAGCACGTAGAAAATTACTAGACGGTATTAATGCCGCAACCGACGCAATTAAAGTTACTCTCGGACCAAAAGCTAGAACTGTGGTTCTAGACAAATCGTTCGGTAGTCCCACTATCATTAATGACGGTGTGACAATTGCTAAGGATATAGATTTACCAGATCCGTATGAAAATATGGGCGCACGTTTGGTTAAAGAAGTGGCAAACAAAGCTCAAGACACGGCTGGTGACGGCACATCCACAGCTGCAATCTTAGCTCAAGCTCTGTGTAAATATGGGTTGAGAAACGTTTCCGCAGGAATGTCACCAGTAAATCTAAAATCAGGTTTCGACAAAGCTATAGAGGCCGTCGTTGCAGAGTTAAAGAAGAATTCGATACCAGTTAATTCTAGCGAGATGATTATGCAAGTTGCAACCTTATCTGCTAACAATGATCCAGAAATCGGTCAGTTGATTGCAAACGCGGTCGATAAAGTCGGCGAAGAAGG
>DAHL01000036.1 GCA_002509225.1 Euryarchaeota archaeon UBA102
GAGAATCTGTAATAGAAGCAGCTATCAGAGAAGCTAATGAAGAGATAGGTATACGAATTGAAGATGTAGAAATAATAGGTACACTTTCAGAATTAGTAATACCCATCAGTAGTTACAGAGTTGTACCTGTAATTGGCAAAATGAAAGGGGGGCAAAAATTCAAAAAAAATCCAGATGAAGTTCAAGAGATAGTTATAATTGAAATGGATGAATTGAAAAAGAAAGAAGTGATTAAGAGTGAAGAACGTACATTTAATGGTGTAAAGGTAAAGATACCTTTCTATGAAATGAATAAGGAGAAAATCTGGGGAGCAACTGCGATGATATTATCAGAATTAATGCAAATTCTTGATGAAGATTAAAATAGATTTTGCAAAGGAGCTACTAGAACGGTTGTAAATAAATCACCTATCAAAATACTAAAAATCAAGCCAATAGTTAAAGGAATAATATATGGAACTTTTAGACTTACCCACGGTTTGTCGATACCGGCTTCCTCGAGAGAATTCCAAATTTTATCTTCTGGTTCACCTCTTGTAACATAAGCAGTAAGGACTTTTTTGCCGTTTATTATTCTTTCTAATGGCCAAACGAAACTATTGCGAGCATCGGAGATTGGCATTCTAACACCTACAAACATTTGTAAATATGGAGAAGAAAAATCTCCACGAATCATGTTTAAAATAAAAAGAGTTAATGGGATTGCTAAATACACCAATAAAGAATTCATAAAGACAACGAATGGGAATGGGAAACCTCTAGAATCGAATGCTGTAATAATATCTGAATTGATTGAAGGGTTGAAAGGAACTAAGAGTGCCAAAGTCATAATTGCTTTTACATCGGCACCCCCTATAGTTGGACCATAATAATACCAAACATACATTAGAATAATCAATATGGAAATAGAAAAAAGATCGACCGCTCTGAGTGAATTTTCAGAAAGGCTATCTATATCAGAAAAATATATGAAAGCTACGAATAAAATGCCTGCTAAAATTTGTGCACCCTTCCATGCTTGAAGATATTTTTCTTCTAATTCATATTCATCTATAAATGCATTGTAAAATAAGATAGAAGAAACGAAAACGATAGCCCAGTTTGTCCATGGGTCGCCTTCTAAAAATAAATCTAAAATTAATAAACTGATTGCAAAGGAACCGGAATAAATCCAAACATTATTTGAAACGCGTCTAGTGACCCAATCGCTTTTTGAAGCGTATAAGAGCATGGCGACGCAGAAAATTGCTCGTAGATTGTTTAGCTGTTCCATAATTAGGAAAGATTGTGGGGGATAATATGTACTACGGGTAATCTGAATATTAATCTAAATTGAATTCTATACCTTGTGCTAAAGGTAAATCGCTAGACCAATTAATCGTATTCGTTTGTCTACGCATATACACCTTCCATGAATCACTACCAGCCTCTCTTCCACCGCCAGTATCTTTTTCTCCACCAAAAGCACCACCAATTTCTGCTCCGGAAGTCCCTATATTGACATTGGCTATTCCACAATCACTTCCTCTGTGACTTAGAAATTCCTCCATAGCAGACATATTACTAGTAAATATGGAAGATGAAAGACCTTGATCAACGCTATTGTGCATATCTATAGCAGAATCTAAATCATCAAAAGAAAAGATATAGAGTATAGGGGCGAAAGTTTCTTCCCTCACAATCTCCATTTCTTTATTTGCTTGAACTAGTGTTGGTTCAACAAAACACCCATCTCCATCAAGGACGTTGCCACCGTATAGTATTTTACCGCCTTCATTTTTTATTGTGTCTATAGCTTGGACATAAGTATCCCTAGCAGATGAGTCTACTAGCGGACCCATTAAAGTTGATGAATCGAGTGGATTGCCGATTCTAACTTGTTTGTAACTATTCGTTAGTTTTTCTGTAAATTTATCTGCAATGCCTTTCTGTAAAAATATTCTTCTAGTTGATGTACAGCGTTGACCTGTAGTGCCGACTGCTCCAAAAAGAATAGCAGACATAGCCATTTCGATGTCAGCATCATCCATCACAATGATTGCATTATTTCCACCGAGTTCTAACAAAGTACGTCCTAGACGCTTAGAGACTGCTGTGCCTACTTTGCGTCCCATCGTACATGAACCTGTAGCAGAAACGAGAGGGAAACTACGATCATTTATCATTAAATCTCCAACTTCTCGACCCCTGCCTATCATCAAATTCATAACACCATCCCAGCCTAAAGGTTTCATAACTCTGTTAACTATTTTTTGAATAGCTACTGCTGTAAGAGGTGTTTTTGATGAAGGCTTCCAAACCATAGTGTTTCCACACACTGCAGCTATCATTGCATTCCAAGCCCAGACTGCACCGGGAAAATTAAATGCTGTGATAATTCCAATATTACCTAAAGGATGCCACTGTTCATACATCCTATGTAATGGTCGTTCAGAATGCATAGTTTTTCCATATAATTGGCGACTGAGTCCGACAGCAAAATCGGCAATATCTATCATCTCTTGTACTTCACCTTCACCTTCAGCTTGAATTTTGCCCATTTCCCAAGAAATTAATTTTCCTAACGCCTCTTTGTGTTTTCTAAATTCTTCCCCTAAGAGTCTTACAACTTCCCCTCTCTTCGGTGCTGGTTCCATCCTCCATTTTTGAAAAATGCCTTTAGAATTTGAAATGATTGAATTATAATCTTCGGATGTGCATTGTTTAACTGAAGCTATAGTTGAGCCATCTACAGGAGTTGTTGATTCTAAATTATCTCCAGAGCCTAACCAACCTGAAGAATAACCACCTAAGTTCTCAGAATCTATTCCTAGTTCTGAAAGGAAATCTAGTTGAGACATAGATTAGCGACAAAATAGGGACTTTAAGATATTGACCTTTACGTTAATAATGACTGTCTGATAATAGAATATGGAGTTAAACAAGTATGATTCTACACAAAATGAAATGATGTCAGAGATGTGTATACTTGTAGATGAACAAGACACCGTTATAGGTTCTGACTCTAAAAAAAACTGCCACTATCTTGAAGGAAAGCTCCATCGTGCATTTAGCGTTCTTCTTTTCAATAGTAGGGGTGAATTTTTATTGCAAAAAAGAGCTGGAAGTAAAATTACATTTCCTTCTTTTTGGGCGAATGCGTGTTGCAGCCACCCGTTGTATATTGATGAAGAGGTGAATGGTGGTATTGGGGTTAAAAATGCCGCTATCAGAAAAATGGAGCAGGAATTAGGAGTTGAAAGAGGTGCCGTAGAACCCAGTGAATTAGAACTTATGACTCGAATGCATTATGAATCTAAATTTGACGACGAATGGATAGAAAGGGAAATGGATTATATTTTAATATTAAAAAAAGACTTGAAATTGAATCCTAATCCTAATGAAATTGAGGAAGTTAGATATTTCGATATAAATAATCTTGATAAGTTTGTAAAAAATGCAAATAATGACGGAAATAAAATAGGTCCGTGGTTTAGATTGATAAACGATAACTTTCTATATGAATGGTGGAAATCATTAGATAGAGTAACGGAAGCGAAAAATTTAGAAATACACAAATTTGGGAGGGTGAAATAATGGATCTTAAAGAAATTTTGAAAGAAAGAGGAGTACCTATTGAAAATGCACTTGAAGAATATCTTTCAGTTAGGCGGCCTAAAAAATTGTATGATGCCATGGGACATATTCCATTAGCTGGTGGTAAAAGATTAAGACCTATAATGGCAGTACTTATGTGTGAAATAGTTGGTGGAGATCCTGAAAGAGCTATCCCTTATGCAACTTCCCTTGAAACGATACATAATTTTACTTTAGTTCATGATGATGTAATGGATGATGATGACCTTAGACATGGTGTTGATGCTTGTCATGTAGTTTATGGATTGCCTACTGCAATAAATGCAGGAGATGCACTTTTTGCATATGCTTTTGAAATGATAACAGATACAGAGGTTAGTAGTGATGTTAAAAATAGCTTGATTAGACATGTAGCAAGAACTGTAAGGGAGATTGCAGAAGGACAACAGATGGATATGGATTTTGAAGATATGACACACGTGTCTAGTGAAGAATATCTAAAAATGATAGAATTGAAAACTGCAATTTTGTTTGGTGCCGCCGCATATGGTGGGGCTCTCATTGGGGGAATGGAAGAAAAGAGAGCGAATAAGTTAAGAGATATGGCCATATCTATTGGTTTAGGATTTCAAATATGGGATGATTACCTAGATGCTACTGCATCTGAAGAGCTTTTAGGAAAACCATCTGGCTCAGATATAGTACAAGGAAAAAGAACATTATTAGTTATTAAAGCTCTTGAAAAAACTGATGAAGAAAATGGAAGAAGATTGCAAGAGATATTGGATAAACAAAATAATGATGATAAAGAGATTGTAGAGGCGGTTGAAATAATGAAAGAATGCGGAGCACTGGATGAATGCAAAGAAATTGCTCTTGAACATCTAGAAAATGCAAAGAAAACTTTATCAGATTATTCTGATACTGAAGCTAGGAAAGATTTAGAAGAATTGCTACGATTTATGGTAGAAAGAAAATATTGAACGACAGTATTACCTAAATAACCGTGAAAAAGTGACCCATATGAATGACGTTTGGTCTCCTGCAGAAATAAATGGACGTTTGAGAGAGAGTTTGACTCAATCTGAAACGGCAAAAGTTAGTAACCTTGGAGGGCAAAATTCAGTAGCAGTATCGTTGCCTGAAAAAACATCTGTAGAATTTGATGGAATCGCTGGAGATCATTTTGGTGGATTGAATGAAGCTGCGAAAATAACAATGAAAGGTGATGTAGGTCGATTTTTAGCTAATGGAATGACTGGTGGAGAAATAACAATTATAGGAAATACTGGAACCGAAGCAGGTCATCAACTTAATGATGGAATTCTGGCAATTCATGGTCAAGTTTCCGGTAACGCAGCGTCTTTTGTGAATGGTGGAATGTTTCTGATATCGGGAGGAGTATCGGGAGACTTGGGAACTGGAATGACTGGTGGTACTGTAGTAGTTATTGGAAATATAGGGGGCGATGTCGGTAAAATGATGAGTGGTGGGGAAATATACATATCTGGTAAAATTACAGAAACGGACGATATGAAAATATCAGAAGTTGACCAAAATGATTTGAAAGATGTTAAAAAATTATTCAGAGAACAAGAAATCAACACCAGTGGATTGGATTTTAGAAGGATAGAGGCCGAACAAGTTGTAGAAGACTCTCCAATAAAATTTGATGAGCCAATTGGCCTTAGCGGTAGTTTGGTACTGATACCTGCTACAATTGAAAAAAGACCTGGAATAGATGGAATAGATGATGTTGATATCTCTATGAAAATTGGAGGTAAAGTATCTAAATCCCTCAAAATGAATTTGCCATTCTTATGGAATGGAGAAGAAGGACCCAAGATTTCAACATGGAGAATAGGAGATAGTGCACCTAAAGATATGAATAAAGCTAATTTGATTGTTATTGATTTAGTGCCGAATAAGATAGCTAGACGATTTGATTTAGAAGGTGGAGAAGATTTGAAATTACTAGTAGAATTAGTTAGAGAAGGATCTCATGGAAATGCACCTGTAATGATTCGAATATCCGGTGGAAATACTGGATCTGAAATGAAAATAATAGAAAAATCGAACTCAGATGGAGTGATAATTATGGAAAACTCTATTCCGATTGAAGCCGACATATCATCAATTAGAAAATATAAAAATATTCCAATCTTAATTGAAAGAAAGGAAGTTTCGGCAAAGGAAGCGATGAAATATTTAGCGTTAGGTGCATCTGGAATATACATCACTAAAGATTGTAAACAGAAAACAATGAATGAACTTTCCAAAGAGATTAAGAGAATAATGAATGCAGTGGGAGTTCAAAATATCGCTAATTTAGGGATAGATTCTTTGAAAAGTCTTGACTACGAAACATCAGCACTCACGGGCGTGACTTTAGCTGGATATGATTCCATTATACCTCTTTGGAAATAAAAAAAGAAATAATTTTAGTTGGATGCTTTCATTAAACTAGACGAAGTTACACCAGCTAATAATCCTGAAAATAACATCTGCATAACATCTACATTCGAATCTAAACCCTGATAAACAACGATAACAGAAACCCCTGCTAAAGCACCAGCCAGGAAATTAGCCCTGACAGGATCCATTGTACTAGACCCCCTCATGTAAAACCAAGTTGTAACTGCGACTAGAATAGAAACTGCAGCAGAATAAAGAAAGGCATCGCCTTTCCATTGTATAACAAAATGAAAATAAGCGAAAAGTGCCATCAAACTTGCACCTGCAATAAGAGAGAGTCTTTCTTTTAGAGCATCTGGATCAGAAGATCCTAATAAATTTGAATCAGAAGAATAGGTATCATAATCATAATCATCAGAATAACGGGGTTCTGGAGGGGCATCTTCATCACGCCTAATCTCATCGTTAACCATTTCTGACTCTTCGCTATCGCCGTATCTCTGACCTGGTAAGGTACCATCTATGTCTGGTTCATCCATATTAGTCTTCGCCTCCGACTCTTACAATGTTATGACCTTTGAAATCGAACTGTGATGAACGTTTTAGGATTCCCTTAAGTTGTAAATTTGTTAGGTTAAGTTTTCTAGATATATCGTTAGCAAAAGTTCCCTCATCAGAAACTAATTTATCCATTTTTTTCTCAATACTAGCGAATTTTCTATTAGTCATTAAAACTATAGTCAACAATTCTTGAGCTTCATCGAATGATAAGGAAGAAGAAATTTGAAAAGCATTATAGAAAGTTCTGTACGCTTTTTGTGGCTTTGAATCCTTGACTTCCCATCTTGATTCCACTAATTTGAATTTTTCAAAAAAGCTAATTGCAGCATTTGCTTCATCGCCAAACTGATCGGTCAAGGTACTGATGGGCGTCCAGCCCTGTGAAAGTAAGGATAGAATCTCCCTTCTGGCATCTGAATCAACAGAATGGAATAATGAAACTAAATCTGCTGGGTCATTAATCAGCTTAACTCTCTTCATTTCTCGTCAGGTAACTAGAACGCAAGATGGGTATAAAAGCGAGGGGTTTCTAAGGAAAAACAGATACTTACTTGGGCAATGCCCTTTCACTGATAGCCTTCATCTGTAAGAAAAGACCAAGATAATCACGACCGCCGGCTTTGGAACA
>DAHL01000049.1 GCA_002509225.1 Euryarchaeota archaeon UBA102
GTGTTAGTTCCATTATCATAAACGTCCCATTCCAAATCGGCAGTTGTGGATGTGATATTTTCAGCAGAGAGATTACGGAAAATTGGATTGTATTCATGAACCCAACCCCGTAGAGGATCGTCAACCCAAACTGGGAGATGAAGTAAGGAATCTTTAGTCTCTTGAGTTAATGGAAAACCCCATGCTTCATGGAACGGAGCGAGATTGTGATTAGTAGCTTCAGATAATTCGATAACCCAACGATTGAATTCGGCGTCACCACCACTCGGTGAATCTTCCATATCATAGTAAGCTGTTAGAGCCTCAGTAATCGGATCCCAGCCGAAATATTCCTGAATTTGTAAATAAGTTTCAAGAGCAGTCCAGACACTCCATTGATCGATATCACTACCGTCTGCGAAATAATCCTCTGTACGTGATTCACGACTATCTGATGAAAGTGCGCCGTGGCCTGATGCGAGGTCAACGCCGACCAGTTCAGTCATCAATTTTACAGAATAGAGATTACATGTTGCTTCGGTAGTGCCCGGTAAAGTGGAAGGCATCCATTGATGATTATGTCCTAATTCATGGAACATACCCCAATCTCCATTCTCATACATCTCAGTCCCATTAACAACTCCTGCAACGCTTGCAAGATGGGCCATGAACGGATATCCACTATGCATCCAACCTGCACTAATCTGTATATCGAATACAGCACGTTCTACACGAGGCCAAGGTGTGAAACCACTTAGTTCATGTTCCATCTCTAGAGCCTCATCCCAGAAATTCATTGTATGGTCTGGGTCATCTAAATCTCGAATATCACTAGACGGTACTGAAAGGATGAATTGTGTAGATTCTATTTCAGCCCAAGGGGCCGGTAAATGACGAATGCTCTCTTGCCAATCTGAAACATCTGTAACACCGTGAATATAATGTGGAGCTTCAACAGCCTGCTCAATTGTAACATCGAAGGTCCCTAATGATGAGCCTGCTGGGATACGAATATAGATTGGGCCGCCCCATGCATTTCCAATTTCAATAGTCTGATTAGAAGCACTCCAGACTCTGTAAACGATAGGATGTCTTGAAATTGTATCTTTTCCCCAGAGACTATCTGTGTGTGCACCAATCAAAACATTCACGCCAGTATCGACTATGTGATCTGGGAAAGTGACCATTACAACGTCGCCGGGAGCAGCATAGAGACCAGTACTCATACGCCCGTCTGCACGAGCACCTGAATATCCGAAACCGCTAGGGAGTCCATCATAATCACCATTGATTGTCATAGTAAGTGAAACACGTGGAGCTGTGTCCGGAACTGCACCTGGAAAATCTGATGAACTAGGGTGAATCGGTAACTCGTCTGCTGGGAGTAGTGTGAGTAGACTTTGCTGAATATTCAATAAGAGGTCATCTATCGGATCGGCACCTAAATCAAAAACATTGCTCGAATTTATCTCCAACCAACCGACATCATCTGAAAGTTCCCTTAGTGGAGACCAGATGATATCGAAATCGATTGGAAGTTGATTTACAGCGAGAGAGATTGATGTAGATACGATACTCTGTTCTGAATCAGATAAGGGCAAAACGTCTGTTAGATGATCCTCAAAAGCATCAACTGCCGTCAATGTGCGATAAAGTGGTGAAGGGGCTGTGTTACCTAAATCTAAGTTTGCAGTAGTAGGAGAGGTTGAAACGAATAGACCTGTTGTTCTGAATATTTTATTTCCCGAATAATTATTTGCAACATCACTGTTAGAATAAGACCAATACCATGAATGTCCACCCATTACTAACCCCCCGCCAGAAATCAAGAAATTTTCAATGATTTCATTTTCTGTATCATTATAGTTGTTCCAAAATTCAGTAACGAAACAATCTGTATTGTTTAAATCATCAGTTGTTGCACTGATAATAACATTGTAGCCTTTAGCTTCTAATTCGTCTTCGAAATGATTGAAACTCGATTCCAATGCTACCGATTTATCTGTGCCACCGCAGACCCATTCAATTGCATTGAGCGAAAGTCTTGTTTCATTACCACCTCCACTGTTTGCAACTAGACCTTCATGCCCATAGCCCACTATTCGGCCAAATCCTGCATGAGAGGCAGAAAAGAGTGGACGGTCGCTCGAATCGATACCGATTGGGAATGCCCATTCACCTAATGGAAGAATGAGTGAAAGATATGACCCCCCATAATCGACACTGCCAACATCTGCAGTGATGTCGTGCCAATCCGCATCGAGATCGTGTACTGCGAGTGTTACATTAGTACTGAAATTGTTTGAAGTTGTATTGACTGTAATTTCATAAATATCCCAAGAAGAACGTGTAGTTGGAGTTCCCGACAGATTTCCAGTAGTATCGAAAGTTAGGCCATCTGGAAGAGATGGTTCAATACTAACAAGAGTGAAATTTGAGCTGTTTTCTATTAATTGAATCGTAACTGTTTTATTTGCAGAAATTGCATGCACTGTGTCATTAGACCAAACAACAAATTCCGGTTCGGGTTCCGGTTCGGGTGGATCGAAAGTGCATGAACCATCATCCACTGTTGCATTTTGATTGAAATTATTAGCAGTAGAATTAGTACAACCATCTACAGGAGCAGGTTCTGGATCGATAGGCTCGAAAACACATGAATCGTCATCCACTGTTGCATTCGAATTGAAATTGTCTGCAGTTGCATTAGTACAACCTAAAATCGGTTCAGTAGGTTCAGTTCCACCATTATCTATCTCATTTTCCGGTATGATTTCAGGACCTTCATCAGTTAACAGATTTTCAATTCCAAGACAACCGGAGAAAGAGGATGTCAACAACAGAATCGCTAATAGATGAATCTTGCTCACAGTTTGCCAACTGGGGGCATATTAAAACCAGATTATGCGAATCTCAGAATGACTAACACGGCTTACCGGCAAATGTTAGTCATTCATTTACTATTCTAACTAGCTGGGGTCAGCACCATCGCCATCGCCATCGCCACTGCCGTCGTGCCAGTCATCACCGCAGTCATTACCTTCTACGAAATGTTCTGATTCAGGAATACCGTCACCATCTTCATCTATCATTTCATAGAACCAGCCAGCCCCACAAACGCCATCTTCCTCATCATCGAGATCGCCGTCATCATTATTATCGAAATTCCAGAAAGAGAAATCGAACGCTTTGATGTAAGTTGGATTTCCTGCAGAGAAATTATCATACATAGTATAGCCGGCAACGTGTATTACTCGGGCATCCCAATTACCATCGTAATCCTCATCCCAACCACCCCATGTAATGTCACTATATTCAACGTACTCTGGATTTTCATCATTGTTACCATCTAGCCAGTGGAAATTTGCAGCCTCTACGATGAGTATCTCACCGGAAACATTGTACTGTTCATTGTAACCGGTAGTACGAACTGCAGTAACATCACTGGATGTGATATTGACGCCGTTAGAATCATTCAGTGCTGCAAAATTTTCGATACTTACTATTTCGAGTTCTGATTCGGCATTGTCATCAGAATCTAATGAAGCAATTCCTACCTCTTCAACGTGAACTGCGTTCGGTTCTCCATTACTGTCTGTATCTGAAAATTCGATAGTTTCAATTTGTAAGAAACTAGCTTCAGCATTACCGTCGCTATCTTCATCGGCATTTGCTATAACTAAATCAGACATAGAGATGTAGTTCCAGTTACCGTCACTGAAATTATCCCAGAATTCTCTTGTTACTACATTGATGTAGAAATATTCGTTGAGAGTATCGTTGTTACCATCATAAGACACCATATCGATTAAACGGTATGAATAATATTCTGGATTCCCATCTGAGTTGTTATCCCAAACTTCGATTTCCATCAGATGTATTGCAGTATATTCTGGTGTATCATCATGATCACCGTCATAAACTTCGAAACCGAACTCTTTGATTAGCATATAATTAGGTATGCTATCAGAATTATCATCCAGACATAAAAATTCTGAACCATAGAATGATTCGTATTCTGGATTGTCTATACTACCTGATGAGCCCCAGCTTATGGTATTTGTAGATACATATTCCAAATTTCCGTCAGAGTTATCATCTAAGAATAAACCGGAAGTAATGACTTGCATTGCATATGAATAACCTCCATTGCCAGAATCGCCCCCTTCGCTACTATAGACAATACTGTTTAGAGTGTCCCCATAGTTTTGATCTGTGTCCAATGTATTGTCTTCATTAATAGGATCTAATGCGGAAAAATCTGAAACCAAATTATTAGATAAAGAAGCGCCAGATTCAGCTTCAGCAGGACCATGTTGAGGTGTAGTTAAATCGGACTGTTCATAACTGACGTCTTCAATATCTTCCATTGAAACTTCTGGAGCTTCAGCTGAACCTTCGCCTTCTGTAAGTTCTGGAGCTGTATTATCCATAGTAGAGCTGCCTTCATCAGCATCTGAAGTATCGATTTCAACGTCATCTAAATCCGAAGAATCTTCAAAAGAAGAGGTTGCAGATTCTGCAGTACCGAAATTTGAATCGCTCAAAGATGAGTCATCTGGAAGAGGGAGTACTGTGAATTCCCAAACATCAGAAGTAATCGAATGTTCGCCAGCATGTGCAGTCACTTTCCAAAAGTAAGTTACCTCTAACATTAAATCGGTTGGAGTGTATTTATTCTCCTCGACGCCGCTTAATATTTGAGTGGTGCCGTCATCACTATCTAAAAATAGATCATATGTTACTAAGTCGTCATCTGCATCGAAACCTGCCCAAATAAGAGATGCTTCGAGTACATTAGTATCATCTTCAGGATACTGTAATTCCAAGACTGGTGCCACATTAACTGGTTCAGTATTCTCTTCTATAATAGTGAAAAATCTTTCATCGGAAACAGTCGTATGGTCTGGCCATAAATCTGAAACTTGAATATACCATGAATAATCCCCTGGAGCTAAATCTGGTAATTGATAACCAGGATTAGGATCTGTAACTGAATTCAGCAAGTAGGGAGAACCGCCGACAGCTCCGTAAAACAGAACTGTTGTTAATGAATCATCATCGACATCATTTACAGTCCAATATATTGCTGGAGAACTATAGAATACTTCATTGTTTTCTGGTCCCATTATTGAAACAGTTGGGGCTGTGTTTGTATCCGGATTGCCTTCTGAATCTGGATTTATAATAGCATCTGGGCTTGAATCCTGAAAAGCGACGAAACCGACACAGATACCTAACATTAATGCAACAAATGAAGCACTGAATGCTGAGGTTGAATTACCTGTAGAGGTAGTACTGAGACTATTAGGTGAAGATGAACGAGCACCGCCAGGTGGCAGAGTTATGCTTCCATCTCGGCTCTTTCGATAGCTTTTGAATCCTTTCAAATTGCTCTTAGACATGATTGTCTACTTTTATCTTTAGAATATAAAGAAAGTTCACAAAAAAAATTGTGAATTAATAAACTTTATTCGTAAAAAAAATTGCGCTTACCAGCGTTTATCGAGTGCATCTAAAGAATGAACTTCGACTGTGTTACCCAATAAAAGTACTAAGCAATAATCATCAGCAACCCCAGTTCCGAAGAATTTCTTACCTCCCATTTCAATACTCTGTACTCCATTGCAGAATATAACACGAGATTTATTGATACTGTAAAGCGTTCTATTTCCGGATTTTTTGGAAGAGAGAAGATCCTTGTAGCAAAGATTTTTGTAACGATGACGTAACATGGTGTCTCTTTTTCTAAGTTCATCGACATCATCTGGTTCAAAGAGTGTCTTGGCTGCAGCAGTAACTGTGGATGAAGGATTATCTGCGACGAAGGAGAGAATTGCTAAATCTAAATCGGCAGATGCCACGGTTCCGTAATGAAACAATATATTATAAGTTGTTCAAAGAAAAAATTGCGAACTAATCGGAACTGAACACTTTTGTTTTTTCAACTAAATCGATATTTGAAATTCTTCGTGTACCGTAAAAAGAAGTTAACAATGATGTAGATAAAATCAGAATCAAAATCATTAGAGAAATCTGCCAATCGGTTTTGAACTCGTAATAAAAGAGCCAGGTGGTGAATGAACCGTGGAGTAGTTTTGCAGTGTAGATGGAAAGAATTACACCGACAACGCCACCTAAAACACCGATAACAAAATTCTCTACTAACAGAATTTTAGTTAAATTGAATTTACTAATGCCTAATATTCGTAATGTAGAGATTTCAGAATCCTTTTCTGTGAGATTGATAATCAAGGTATTCAATAATACTGCAATAGCGATAATTGCACCAATAGATAAGAAAATATAAATTGAAACTTTGTATTGATCTATTGCTTGATTAAATTGAGAAGCGTAATCATCACTGTAAGTAATCAAGACTATATTTTCCAGAGATTCTATTTCTGACCTCTCCCCCTTGATGAAAATTGAATTATAATATTCACCTCCGATAAGTTCTGCGATATCGGCATAATTTACCCAAAGGGTTCTATCTAATTCTACTGAAATACCTGCAATTTTGATAGGAATTGTCTGCCCAGCTATTACGACATTCCGAGTCTCGCCAGCAGACCAATCAAGAAGAGCTGCAGTACCTGAATCGATAACTACTTCTGGGATTAATTGATTAGTCAGAGGCAATCTCCCTTCTGACAGACGGAAATTGTGCATTGGGTCTGTTGCATTCTCATTAAGGGACTCTGTTAGAATCCATAAACGCATGCTGTTATCTTCTCCTTCCGGTTTGACTTCGAAAATTATTGCATATTCGTGAGTTACATTTGACGCATCTAACCATGCATCTATCTCTTCTTTCTGCGTTGGATAGAAAGATGCTCTGGCATCCCAGTTTTCACCTTCTGAAAGACCGTCATTGTAAAAAGTAGTCATGGAAGTGAACATCATCATCCAACCACCAGTGATGATTATGGAAAGACCTAAT
>DAHL01000037.1 GCA_002509225.1 Euryarchaeota archaeon UBA102
ATGATTTTCATTTTCCAAGGATCGATAATGGGTGTATTCACTCAATTAAACATGATTCTGTTCTATGTTTTCTGGGATATAGTATTGATTCCAATGTTTCTATTTATAGGAATTTGGGGAGGTCCACGTAAACGCTATGCCGCAATGAAATTCTTCTTGTTTACTTTCGTGGGAAGTATCTTCATGCTACTTGCATTTATCCTCATTTATTTCAACGTCGCACCACATTCATTTAACATTCCTGAAGTTGCTGGAAAAATCCCATTAAGCCTTCAAGTAATTTCTTCAGTACTTTTCTTCATTGGCTTTGGCGTTAAACTTCCTGTAGTCCCATTCCATACTTGGCTTCCAGACGCACATGTTGAAGCTCCTGCTCCAATTAGTGTATTTCTTGCAGGTTTATTGTTGAAGATGGGTGGTTATGGATTTCTACGTTTCAACATCGGCCTTCTTCCCGAAGCATCAGCTCAATACGCTTGGATCTTTATTCTTGTTGGAATAATTACTATGTTTTACGGCGCAATAGTTGCAATTGTTCAAACTGACATCAAGAAAATGATTGCATTGACTAGTGTCAACCATATGGGATTTGTTATGGTCGGTGCATTTACTGGAACTGTTTTCGGAATTTCTGGTTCGATATTCCAAATGTTTACTCACGCTGCTGCTGTAGGAATTATGTTCATGTTGTCTGGATATCTACACGAAGCTACAGGTACACGTAATATCACTGTCATTAAAGGATTGAAATTCTCCAGTCCTAGATTGGCTACTCTTTTAATTTTGGGTTCTATGGCGGCTATGTGTATTCCAATCTTTAGTACTTTCATAAGCGAATATCTGGTAATTCTCGGAGCAATTCAGGTTAATACAATTTATGCATTGATTGTTGCTGTACCTGCTATTACTGTTGGTTATTTCTTGTGGATGTTACGCCGTGTCGTTATGTCAGACGTAAAACCAGGTACTAAAAAATGGGATTTGAGTAATATTTCCACTCTAGCTCTTGTATTGTATCTTGTTCCGTTAGTCCTTACACTTATTGCTCCTTGGTTAATTCTGGACGTGGCAAATCCAATATCGACTTTCTACGCAACTCTAGTATCAGGAGGAGCAGCATAGTTTGGATACTCCAATCATAGTACTGATTATTTTAACTTCTGTTGCAGTTACCTCTCCACTATATGGAATAATATTTGGTAAAAAATCCATAAAATACGTTCAATATATTACTACACTTTCATTGTTGGTCTCTTTAGTTTTATTGATTAGTTCCACATTATCTCTTACACCTCAAGAATCTACTGTCCCTCATCTTCTTCGTAACGACACTCTTGGCTCATTTTTCAGCCTCATGGTTATTTTAGTAACATTGTTTGTTACCATAACCTCGTTTGATTACATGAAAGGTAATTCAAATGAAAATATCTATTATTCACTATTATTATTTACAGCAATTGGAATGACTATGCTTTCCTTTGCAGTAGATCTCCTTGTTATATTTGTCGCATGGGAGTTGATGAGCCTTCCTACATTTATCTTGGCTGGATATAATAAACAAGATAAACTTTCCAACGAAGCTGCAGTCAAATTCTTTATTCTAGGAGCCTTATCTTCAGGCATTCTTCTTTATGGTATCTCATTAATGTTTGGAATTACGGGCTCTACTAATCTTGAAATTATATCTCAGTCTCTCCCTACGGTTTCTGCAGACATGCTTCCATTCATCATATTTTCTACAATCTCTATGCTTGCAGGTCTTGGCTTGAAATTATCAATTGTTCCATTCCATATGTGGATTCCAGATACATACGAGGGTTCTCCTACGACTATTAGTGCACTGCTTTCTGCCGCTACCAAGAAAGCTGGCTTCGCCGCAGCAATAAGAATATTCGCAGTAATATTTCCGATATTTTATTTTGATTTAGCACTCGCTTTGTCTATTGTCGCTTTAGTGACCATGACTCTTGGCAATCTTGCCGCACTTACTCAAAAATCCATTACGAGAATGCTTGCTTATTCTAGTATTGCACAAGCTGGATATCTTCTCATTGGTCTAGTTGTATTACCGTATTCTGATCTTGGTTTACTTGGTTTATTGTATCATTCTTTTAACCATGCAATTTTGCAGGCTTCTGCTTTCTTGGCAGTTGCATTAGTCAGATTAAAAACTTCTAGTAGTTCATTAGATAGTTATAATGGTCTTTCTAAAGTAATGCCAATAACTTCATTCTGTTTAGCATTATCATTATTAGGTCTAGCAGGAATTCCACCATTAAATGGATTTTGGAGTAAGTTGGTGTTGTTTTCCGCAGCAGTTGATGGAGGTTATACTTGGCTTGCTCTTGCAGGACTTGTTAACAGTGCAATTTCTGTTGCTTATTATTTACTAGTAATAAAAAGAATGTATATGGACGAAACATCACTCAAGTCTATAAAAGAGCCTTTCATCTTTATCTCAATTCTTTTGTTTGCCTCTGCTATAATCATAGTTACTGGTTTACTTCCAAATGTTTTGTATGATATCTCAGAAGATATTACATTGTCTTTCTTATCTAATAATCCCGTCTGATAGTAAAATCGGCTAAATCATGCAGGAATTCTTTTTGTTCAGAATCTTTAATTACGTCTAAACTGTTTTTTGCATTTTCCGCATACACATTTGCCATTTCTTTTAATTTTGTCAGTGTGATATACTCATTCTCTTGAATCTCGTTATCCATGTTCATATCATTTGAAAACTTTTTATCAGTTTCCCAATCAAGTATGTCGTCATGAATTTGATATGCAATTCCTAGATTCACACCAAATCCAGCTAGCCCGTCTATCTCCTCTTCATTTCCTCCACCAATAATTGCTCCTAATTTAGACGATGTCTGGAATAGCGCAGCAGTTTTTTCACTAATAACTGTTAAGTATTCCACCCATGGAACTTCTCTTGAATTCATGCTTAGTTCTCTTTGTTCTCCTTCACACATTTTAATTGCCGCAAGTGAGAGCTCTTTTGCTACTCGTGGATCATTATATCTGGAGGCAATCTCTAAAATTATACCAAAAACAAAATCAGCTGTTAAAATTGATGTATTATTTCCATATCTTTTATGAAATGAATCTCTATCACGTCTCTTTATCTGTTCATCAATTATGTCATCGTGTATGATTGATTCTGTGTGTAAGAGTTCTACTGCCACTGAAGCTAAATCTGTTTTAGTAGATGGAACACCCACTGCTTCAGCTGCAAGCATTAAAATCAAAGGCCTAATTCTCTTACCTCCATGTGTCGCATAAAGTAATGGTTCATGGAAACTAGACCATTGATGATTATCAAATACTTTGATTAGCGCTTTATCAAATCTTAATATGTAGCTTTCAGATCTAATTTCTAATTCCCTAATTAATTCTTCTCGATTCAATAATACACTCCCCATTTCATTCTTTATAATATTTGGACTATATTTTTAAAAGTTGACCCTATCTAATAACACTATGTAAATTATACCCCGCCTCTGACTGAAATAGGTCATTGTTTTGGCTTAATGCCCATACTTACCACTCCTCTTAACT
>DAHL01000026.1:0-6540 GCA_002509225.1 Euryarchaeota archaeon UBA102
CCCATCGTTATCCATTACACGGAAGGAGATTGTGTGAGTACCGCCTGAGAGTGACATGTCGAAATCCTCATGATCACTAAGCGAACCATCTAGAGAAGATTTCCAATCATACTCTGTGATACTACCGTCATCATCTATTCCAGTACCGGTGAAACTGATAACGTCATCGAAACGAGCCGGTGACGGAGAGATAGAATCGATTGATGAGGTTGGAATCTCATTAGGATTGACGATTAATTCCATAGTTGACCAATTAGACCAAGCTCCTTTGTCATCCTGAACACGGAAAGAGATGTTATGCGTAGCAACTGTGAGAATAGCGCTGAAATCTTCTTGATCACTCAAGAAACCATCGACCGATGAATTCCATTCATAACCGATAATAGAACCGTCAGTATCGGAACCGGAACCACTGAAAGAGATTGTATCGCCATACGTAGCTGGAGAAGGAGTGATTGAATCGATAATGGCAGATGGATAATCATTATGAACGAAGAGAAAGACATTGGAATCCAGATTACCAGCAACGATGTAACTGGAATCTGCTGAGATTGAGACTGAAAAAACGTTATTTTCAGTATCGTAAAACCAGAATGGTTCTCCACTCTCTTTCTCAAAGAGATAAACAAAATCATCGATAGAGCCTGCTAGAATGTAATCTCCATTTTCTGAAATAGAGACCGATTGAATAGTCTCTGGAGCAGTGTATGTCCATAATGTTTGATTACTATCTCTATGGAAGAAATAGAGCGTATTATCTTGAGAGCCGGCGGCGATGTATTCACTGTCATCGGATATGTCAACAGAAATTACAAAATCCGTAGCAGCATAACTCCATAGATTGTTACCGGCCTGATTGAAGAGATAGAGACTGTCATCAGCCGAACCGGCGGCGATGTATTCGCCGTCAGCAGAGATATCTACCGAAATTATAGAACCGCTTGTGTTGTATTTCCAAGTAGGAATGCCGTTGTTATCTTTATCGAAAAGATAGACAAATGAATTCATAGAACCGGCAGTAATGTATTCACCATCATCAGAGATAGAGACTGAAAGTACCCAACTGAAAATAAATTCAGTGCCGTCGGTTAAAGTGTCATAACTCCATAGATGATTGCCTGCCTGATCGAAGAGATGAACCTTGTTATCCCAAGAACCGACTGTGATGTATTCGCCGTCGGCTGAGATGTCGACCGCCTCTACACCATTGTAAGCAGAAGATGACTCAATAATGTAAGTCCAGAGTGGTTCGTTACTATCGCGGTGAAAGAGATAGACTATTCCATCATAATCGCCGGCTGCGATGTATTGACCATCAGCGGAGATTGCTACGGAATTCACACCGTTGTCAGCAGTATAATTCCAGAGTGGTGTGCTATTATCCTTGTGAAAGAGATTGATTGACCCCTCGCCATCACTGGCAACGATGTACATGCCATCATCAGAGATGTCGGTTGAATGTGCATTACCGGAAATTGTATGATTCCAGAGTAGATCGACTTCGGCCTCTGTCTCTTCAGCACAGACGCCACATACGCCCAGAAAAAGAACCAATAAGACAGAAAGTTTGAATGAGTTCACAAAGTACCAATTGTTACTTCATTATATGAATTTCCGATTCAATCATTCCAGACGAAATAGGTAGAATCGATATGATGGAGTGCTGAAATTGTTTCACCTGACCAGTCGTCTGGCGAACGTAAATCCTCCGTTTTCAAAGTAAACGGATTGAGAACTTGGAATTCCTGACCACGTTGTGAAATTATTTGAACGTCTTCGGCTGGACCGACTATCGGGTACTTCTCAATTAACTCTAATTCGGATGATTCGCGAAGTGGTTTGCCTGTGACTCTAGCGATATCGACTTTCCGTTTACGAATAGATGTTACTTTCCAGATTTCATCATTTCTAGTGAAAAATTCACCGACCAAGATACTTGGTAACCTGACGCCAAATGTATGTCTTAGTACATCGCGTCCTAATTTCTTTCCAACGACTTTGCGAGCCTCTTTTACTGAACCACCGTAGGAATTGATCATCAAACGGGCGATTGTTCTGGCTTTATCTGTTGAAGATAACTGAAAATCATGACCGCCACGTACCGGTGCATCCATTGTCGAGAAAATCTCTGGCGGAGCGGAAGATATCTCATTTCTAACCTTCTCAATTGCTGAAGCTAGAACGCTTTTTCTTTTACTACGTAATTGAAGTGTTGATTCGAAATAGCCGCCAGCTTGACGAGAGCAGTTTTCACAAACTTGAAATTTAACCAAAACTTCAGTTTCGAAATCGGAACTGAGATTGAATTCAGAAATTGAACCGGAACATTCTGCAAAAACGCGATATGAATTATCATCTAATGTCTTGATACTCAATGTAAGATCGTGATTGGTACTATCCTTAAGCCAAGAGAGATTGTGAAGGAAGATGTGTTCAACTGAATCCTTCATATTCTTATGTCTGTCCCAACGACCGGAGATGTGACTGGCAAAACAGCGTTTACAACAGATTGCTTTGACAGGATTAGGTATAGAAATCAAATCTGTTGATTCTGAAAAACAGTCCTGACATATCAAATCCAGAAGAGGGGGCTGATTACCGCATTTAATGCAAGATTTCACCAATGGCCAAAGCCTACCGTTTATGGAGTTTTTGTTTTTGAATCGGGTTCGGAGGTGTTCGGTTCTAACATACTCGATGGATCTAAAATCTCTTCTAATTCTTCCCTAGAAAGATCTGTCTTATACTCAGCCACTTCAATTACAGTCTTACCGGAAGAATGGGCCTCCTTCGCTATCTTAGCAGCCTCCACATATCCGATAACTGGGGCGAGGGCAGTTGCCAACATCAAACCAGAATGAAGTAATTCTGGACCTTTACTGGTTGCTTCAAGTCCTTGTACGCATTTCTCATCGAAAACTGCAGAAGAGGAAGTCAAAAGATTGATAGATTGTAAAATATTGTGTGCTGCAAATGGTAACATTGTATTAAGTTCGAAATAACCCCCCTGTGCTGCTTGTAGCATAGCAGAATCACAAGCGATTACTTGTGAACAGGCCTGAATCAAAGCTTCAGGAATTACTGGATTGACTTTTCCTGGCATGATTGATGAACCGGGTTGAACTGCAGGTAGTTGTAATTCTGAAATACCAGCTCTGGGGCCTGATCCGAGCCATCTAATATCGTTAGCAATCTTCTGCATACTTACTGCAGCACCCCTTAGAACTGAACTTGCAGCTAATGCACCATCTAATGTTGATTGAGCTAGGAAATGATTATCGGTTTCATGCACATCTACACCAGCTAATTCCGAAATATATGTACAAGTTAGAGATGAAAAATCACTATGCGTATTTACACCAGTACCAACAGCAGTACCACCAAGTGCAAGAAGCGAAAGTTCATCTTGAACTAAGATTAAACGATCAATTGAACGTTCAATTAATCCAGCAAAGCCCTCGAACTCCTGACCTAAACGGATTGGAGTGGCGTCCATCAGATGTGTACGACCAGTTTTGACTACATCATGAAATTCATTCGACTTATCGGTTAATGAATTTTGTAATTTTACCAATTGAGGTATTAATTTGTTCTGAATTTGAAAAAGAGCAGAGAGATGAATTGCAGAAGGTATTACATCGTTTGAAGATTGACCTTGATTAACGTGATCATTTGGATGAATTTCCAATCCTGAATCTTTTGAAGCTAATCTAGCTATGACTTCATTAGCATTCATGTTTGAAGAAGTTCCAGAACCTGTTTGAAAGACATCAATTGGGAAATGTTCATCGTGTTCACCCTCTGCTACAGATATTGAAGCTGTAACGATCGCTTCGCTGATATCGTCGGGAATGATACCCAATTTACTGTTAGATTTAGCCGCTGCAGCTTTTATCAGACCTAAAGAACGAATAAATGAACGAGGCATTCTGAGACCGCTTACTGGAAAGTTTAGAACTGCTCTTTGAGTACTAGCACCCCATAATGCAGTCTCGGGAACATCCATAGTTCCCATTGTATCCTTCTCCTTGCGAGTGTAAACATCTCCAGGTAAGGATCCTGCCATAGAAACATCAGAAACGCCCTCTTGACTTGCAATTATCTTAGCTGCTGCATCTCTAAGACGTTCCTTACGATGTGTAGGGCATTCAAAGATACCGTAATCTGGAAATTTAACATACCCTGAATTCAAATCATCCAATAAAACTTGTAACATACTGTTCAATGAGAGGTCTGCATAGCATTTTGTAGAATAATCCTTCAACATTTTGTTGACATTTTTGGTCACCCTTATAGTTGTATAAGATTTATCGGCCATATATCGTCTTAAAACTGACTATATATAAATGTATGCATTATGTATATATTAAAGAAATGTATACAATATGTATACACTAAGTTGGCGCATATGGAGGTGGATTTGATGGATTCCAACAGGTAATGTAGGCCTCGTCAAGGTCATCTAGCTCAGACATGACAGAGGAAGGTATATCGAAACTGAAAACGTCGAAGTTTTCACCTATCCTACCTTTATTGATTGATTTTGGTAATGGAATCATACCATGTTGAATGGCCCACCTGATCAAAACCTGCGCAGGAGTGACGTTTAGTTGGTCAGCTATCTTGACTAACCTAGGTTCTTCGAGTTTTTTGCCGTGTGCTAAGGGGCTGTACGCTTCAATTAGTATATTTTCAGAGTTACAGTAACTCAAAAGCTTCCGTTGAAAGTGATAAGGGTGTAATTCCACCTGATTTATTGCAGGAATGACGTTACAGGATTCCTTAAGCTCTTCTAAATGCTCTATTGTGAAGTTACTAACACCTATGGAACGGCACTTTCCCTCCTCCTGTAGAACTTCTAGTGCCTTCCAAGCATCTACACGTTTATCTTTGAGAGGCCAGTGAATAAGATAAAGATCTATGTAATCTATATCTAATCTTTTGAGACTCTTATTACAAGCTTCAATAGCACTTTCGAAGCCTTCGTCTTGATATCTTAATTTGGTTGTGACAAAAATTTCCCCTCTGTTAACGCCTGAATCTCGAACAGCTCTGCCGACATCCTCTTCATTTCCATATGCTCGAGCAGTATCGATATGACGATATCCCAATTCCAATGAATCAAGAACTGCTTGATACGTGACTTCTCCAGGTTCTGACTTCCAAGTACCTAAACCTACAGCAGGTATCTCAAAACCGTCATTCATTTTAAAAAAAGATTGAGAAGGCACATTCTAAGTAATAAGGTATGGGACTAAATATCTATCATATCTATCAAATTATCATGGCATTTACCATTGCTAACCAAACTACAGTTAGAATAGAGGGGATTAGAATCAGAATCCAATGACATGACCTTTCCTCCAGCCTCTCTGACTAGCAATATTCCAGCTGCGAGATCCCAAGGTTTAGCCCCTGCGACCAAGTATGCATCTAAGCGTCCTGAAGCTACATACGCTAAATCTAAAGCTGCAGAACCGGTTCTTCTTACTGATTGAGATTTTTTAGAGAGGATTGAGAAAGAATTCAAAATATTTTTGAATAAATCAGTATCTCTCTGATATGGAAAACCAGCAGAAATTAAACAATCGCTGATTTCTATATTTGAAGAGACTTCTAACTTACGAGAATTACTTTCATCATTTAGATTGCAAAGAAAAGCCCCATTTCCAGATTCAGAAAAGAATAATTCATTTCGAATAGGATCTGCTATAACTCCAATCAATGGTAAATTCTCAGAAACTAAAGCTATACTAACACAAAAATGAGGAAATTGATGTGAAAAATTAGTAGTTCCATCTAATGGATCAATTATCCAACGTGGATTTCCCTGAATTTTAGTACCCTCTTCTGATAAAATACCGAAATTCGGAGTTGAAGATTTTAAAAAATCGACCACTGCATTTTCACACTTAGGATCCGTTTCCGTCAATAAATCAAATTCTGATTTATGTTCTATTATCTTTGGAGATTTATATCCTTCTAAAATAATATCAGCTGCGATTTTAGCAGCTTCAATGGCGAATCTTAATTCGTTTGACAAAGAAAGTCCACCACTGATTCAAATAGAGGCCTTCCATCTCCAGGACCGTCTGGATTTATCCCCTTAGAAGTCCAATCTGTGTGTTGCCACCCATGAAAAACTCGTTCTGGATGAGGCATTAGGCCTAGAACATTACCTCTTCGATTAGTAATTCCTGCAATATTGTTTGGTGCACCATTTGGATTCCAAGGATAGTCTGCATCAGTGTCTCCAGATGAATCAGAATATCTGAATGCCACCTGTCCATTCTGTTCTAGTTCATCTAATTTATCTGCAGAGAGTTGTAGTTTTCCTTCAGCGTGAGCACAAGGAAAAGAAACCAATTGATTGGTTTCATATTTGTTAGTAAAAAGAGATTTGTTAGCAACTGTGAGATAAGTTGGTCTACATTCAAATCTACTAGAAGAATTTGTGTGTAAAACTGCCTCTGGTGCATCACTTATGCCTGAGTCAGTGCCTGGAAGCGCTCCCAATTCAACTAAAATTTGAAATCCGTT
>DAHL01000026.1:6844-15843 GCA_002509225.1 Euryarchaeota archaeon UBA102
TAAAATTTGAAATCCGTTACAAACGCCCAAAATTGGCTTATTTTGATTTATATAATCATCAACTTGAGATTTTAATCTTGATCTTATTCTTGCTGCAAAGATTGCACCGGCCCTTACATAGTCGCCAGAAGAGAACCCGCCAGGAAAATATAATGCATCATAATCACTTAAATTAACCTGTGGAGAAGTAGATGTCTCGCCCAGTAATTGTTTCAGATGTATCTTCTCTGCCTTGCAACCTAGGCTACTGAATGCTGCAGCAGATTCGTCCTCGCAATTTGTACCTTCTATTCTGATAACTCCGACTTTTAAATCTGAAGGATTATTAGGCATTGAGTGGTTAAAGAAAACAGTCAATAAATTAAATGGTATCTAAAAGAAGAAAAAATAATCTATTCTAAATCTGAGAAAAAGATACCTAATTCTCGTTCAGCGCTTGGAACACTATCGGAACCGTGAACAATATTCTCGTCTATTACTAAACCAAAATCTCCACGTATTGTTCCTGGTGCAGCTTCTAACGGATCTGTTGCACCGATTAGTTTACGTGCTAATTTGACCGCGTTGGAACCTTCCCAAACTGTAGCAACCACTGGACCGGAATGGATGTAATCGAGAAGTTTTTGATAGAAGGGTTTTCCATCGTGCTCGGCATAAAGAGCAGAAGATATATTAGAAGTAACAGTTAATCTTCTCATTGCCACCATAGATAAACCAGAATTTTCAAAACGAGATAAAATCTTACCGACTAAACCTCTTCTAACTGCATCTGGTTTAATCATTACAAAAGTTCTTTCTGACATTTATATCTAATTCGATTTCTTCTTTTTATGAGCAGTGTCTGTCCACTCTGTACGTGCAGGATTGCGTCCCAAATCTAGCATATTTTTACGAGCTTTTGAGTTGATAAAATGTAATACTTGACCATTTTTCTTAACGTAAATTGAACCTGTTCCTGGTGGAATTATCTTACCAGTGAAAGAACATACTCGTTTCTCTGCCATAACTTAACGTCTCTCCAATGATTTTGCCTCTCTGGAAGAATCCATAAGCAATAATACGTCGCCAACTGAAATTGGACCTGTGACGTTTCTTTTGATTATACGACCTTTGTCATCCCCATCTAAAACTCTAACTTTGACCATCTGAGCTTCGCCTCTCATACCAGTTCTGTGCATTATCTCTTTGACTTCAGCAGGGACTCCGTCTACCATTATTCTTTCCTCGCCTCAGTTATAGCTTTGGTAATTTCATCCAAAGCCCCCTTCTTCTTACCAATATCAACAATAGTTACGGCGGAAGTTGGTACTTTCAATCCTGAAGCTTTTCCTAATTCTTCCTTTGAAGGAACGAATGTATAGAATGCTACTTTTTCGTCACACAACATAGGTATGTGAGCGAGTATTTCTGGTGGTGATACATCTTCTGCTAAAACCACTAGTTGTGCTTGAGAACGCTCTACGAGTTTTGTTACTTCATTAGCGCCTCTTCTGAGCTTGCCTTCGTCTCTAGCCGTCTCAACAGCTAGGTAGACTTTCTCTACGAGTTCTTTTGGTACTTCATATGTTACGAACATTTTTTACACCTCATTCCGATTTATATCTTCATTATTCACTGGTGCTTATCAAAGCTTTTTGGCACCTAGGCCCCTCTATATAAACATACATGAAAAGTGGGTAAATATGGGAATAACAGTTTACACCACAACACCAGATAGAGAAACTGCAAAAAAAATATCAGAAGGGAGTGTTGAGAATGGATTAGCTGCCTGCTGTAATTTTTGGCCTGTTGAAACTATTTACAAATGGGAAAATGAACTGAAAGAGGGGACAGAATATATTGTATTTTTAAAAACGACAAAGAAAAAATACAAAGAATTAGAAAAATGGATATCTAAAGAACATCCATACAGTATGGCGGCCATTGTTGCTATACCTTGGGAAGATTCGTATGAGCCTTACAGAAAATGGGTAGATGAATCTTAAAATTAGTTGATTTGTTCTAAAATTCTTCTAGTAGCACTAAATTTATCTCCAAAACGATCGATTCCTTTTTGCCTCATAATTTCTGCATGATTAGAAAAATAAGAATCTAAGGCAGTTTTGCTAGAAACGGAGTAGTGTATAGTTAATGCAAAGAAATCTAAAGAAGTAATGCTTTCTTTATATATTTTAGCAGATTCAAAACCATCGAAATCTAAAATTTCAGATATGTGTTTATCTAACCAAGAAAGATAATCATCTAATATATCTAAAGAAACTTGGATGTTGACTTCGTAGATTATCGACATCTATTGTGCAAATATACGCTCAACGACCCATGCAGAATCGAAAGGCATGAGATCCTCGTAATCTTGACCAATGCCAACGAATGCTATTGGTTTGTCTATAGTACTCGAGATACTGAGAGCGGCCCCGCCCTTGGCATCTACATCTAATTTAGTAAGAATGACTGCATCGAGACCCACTGCCTCATTGAATTTGCGAGCCTGTTCTACGGCATCATTGCCTGCTAAAGAATCACCTACAAAAATAAAGAAATCTGGACTGGCAACTCGTTTGATTTTTTTCATTTCATCCATAAGATTTGTGTTTGTTTGCATTCTGCCAGCCGTATCTACTAAAACAACATCTAAATCTTTCGATTTTGCGTGTTCAATTGCATCGAATGCTACGGCTGCAGGATCGCCGCCTTGTTCGTGAGCTATTAATTTACAATTCAAGTTTTCTGCATGAGTTCTTAACTGTTCGATTGCGCCTGCTCTGAAAGTATCAGCCGCTGCTAAAACTACACTTTTATTGTTAGATTGAAGCCAATGTGTCAAACGTGCTATAGCTGTGGTCTTACCAGTTCCATTTACACCTACAAATGCAATAACTAATGGTTTCTTATTGGATTCTAGAAATGTTTTTTGATTGAAATTGTTTTTGGATAGAATTTCTACTAAACTTGCTTTTAGAGCTGTTTCGATAGTAGATGCAATCTCTTTTTTGGAAGAGACGCGCAAGCCTACTAACCTCTCTTTGAGATTTGCACGAATGAGCTCTATAGTTTCTAATGAAACATCAGATTCTAACATGGCTAATTCTAAATCCCAAAATAGATTTTCGAGATGAGATTCTTTGATTAAAGACCCAGTTTCCCTCTCCTCTGGTGTAAACTTTTCATATTCTAGATTCAAATCTGTTTCTAAATCGTCAGAAGCTTTCTTTTTGGCTCCGAAAAGTTTTTCTCTTAAGGATTTGAACATTATTGATCACCCATCTCTTGCATACGCAAATCATCTAATTTTCTAGCGTTTTCCTGGTATTGTATCTTAAGTTTATGAACCGCTTCACTATAATCTTGGATAGATTTTGCTGTTTCGTATAATTTTTCATCTACTCTTTTTAAATTTACTGAAACTTCTTCCTCAACGTAAACCCCAGAACCTAAATTAGATAGAACTTTATCTGAATTACTTAATTTAGCGAACATAGAGGAGCCATAACCTATTGGAACTAATAGCTCACTATTTTTATCTGATTTATCGATTCCTTCGAGACTTTTGCGTGCCTGAGAGAGTTCGTTTTGTAAAGCATGTAATGTCTCAATGTGTCGAGACCATGCTTCAATCTGCGCCTCACATTGTTGAACTGTTTCCGTCAATGTATGGACCTCATCAAGCGTGCTCATAGTACCTCTAAATGGTGTCTAAATAAAAGAATTGCACAAAAAATGATTAGCGATAGTAATAATAAGCAGCTTGAAGAAGGAGAGGAGCAACTTCGAAGGGTGGACTGATTAATGATGTCCTCTGCAAAGAGTTGCGAACAGGATGCCTTTGGGTCCCCACCGGATTTATGATGGAAGGGACAACCCCGGCATCATACAGATATCCCGGCTAGGGTCAGGGTCCGGATTCAATTAGTGTGAAGGTACCCGTTACAGCCGGGAAACAACTGTATTTTTTGAGAAGTTAGGTTATTATGTATACCTGAAATAGTATCTGAACTTAAATTAGGTGAAATTTAATGAAACAACAAAAATCTAGACTGGCCATACTAGTCAGTACTGAAACGTTCATAAAGCCATTTAAGAAACAATTTAGTGAAGATTTTAAGTTGTCTTGGTGGAAAATACCTTACACACCGCCACCGAAAAGACTGATGGATTATTTGGTATTTCCATACAAATTAATGATAAAAAAAATAAAAACTTTGATGTCACTAATTAGAAGTGAGATCGTTTTTGTTGAATTTGCTAATGAAACTCTCGCTTTAGCTTCTAAATGGAAAGGAAAGAAAACTCTAGTGACTAGATTGCATAGATATGAGCTTTTTCAACTTCCAAAAGCAAAATGGGACGTTGTAGATGCAATTATAGTTGTAAACCAAAGAATGAAAGAACGTCTTGAAGAAAAATTACCAGAAATGGAGGGGAAAATACATTGTGTACCGAATTATCTAGACGTAGATTATTGGACTCCAAAAGAGAACAGAACTAAAACTAATCAGATTGCAATTGTAGGATCTATAGAACCTCGAAAAGGGCATGATAAAGCGATAGTTGCATTTTCAAAAATAGTGAAAAAATATCCCGATTTAAGATTGAATATAATAGGAATAAATAATGATAAAGAATTTTCCAACACACTTGTAAGACTGGCTGAAGATCTAAAATTACGTAATAAAATAAGATTTTTGGGTTTTTCGAATGATATTAAAAGAGATTTTCAAGATACAGATATTATACTATCATTTTCTGAACATGAATCGACACATCTAACTCTCTTTGAGGGGTTGTCGTGTGGTGCATGGCCCCTTAGTACTACTTGGGATGGTGTGAAAGAATTCTTACCAAATGAAAACTTATTCAGCGATGATAATGAATTTATAAAAAAAGTGAAAAAATTCTATTCGCTTACTGATGAAGAAAGAATAGAAAAGATAAATAAATTAGCGAAGGAAAGATTAGTAAAATTTACAAAGCCAGATCCTAGGAAAGAAATCTCTGAATTGATATTGAAAACGCACAAAAAATAGGATTAATTCTTTAATTCTTCCTTAACATAAGATAACATCTTAAATGGATTAATTACGTCATAAAGATAATCGAAATCCGCTCTTTTGAATCCTCCGATAGCAGATAAAATTGCGAAATATAAGAATGCACCAAGACCTGAAACTAAGAACAATGAATACCAACGTAACGAATCGGCATCTAAATCAAACCATGTACTTATTTGAGATAATAAATATCCTGTAATTATAGCAGAAATAATCTGTTTTCCTAAACTTAAAGAAGGAGGAATGCCCAATTGTGTAAATGAAAAAAACCTTAATCCAATACAAGCGATAGAATAAGAAGTGAGTATTGCTAATGCTGCACCTTCAGCCCCTAAACCTGGTAAATCTTGCAACCCTAAATGTGGTATTTCTTTAGGAACTAAGTAGAGCATTAAAACCAATGCAGAAATTGTGCTGAGTATACCTATAGCAGACGTTATATCTGGTCTATCTGCACCTCTAAGTGCAATTGACCAAGGCCTATTAGATATCATAATTAAAGAGCCTAAAACTAGAATTTGTAACGCTCTGCTGGCATCTACAAAATCATTACTTAAGAGAATTCGAATTATGTCTGAAGAAAATATACAAACTACCACTACTACAGGCATAGTAACCATTAGAGTATACCTTTCCGATCTATGAATAAGGCCTGTTAACCCTTCACTTTTTTCCTGATGAATTTTAGAAACTGCAGGCAAGAGCATATACTCCAAAGAGAGGGCAATAGTTCCTAAAAATAGAGCTATTCGTTGAACTGCATAATATTGGCCCACTTCAGTTTCCGTCCAGAATATACCTATAATTATTTTATCGAAAAATGTATTAACTATGCCTACGATTGAAAGAACTGCTAAAGGTATTGCATATTTGACATAAGAATTAACAAACGTTCTATCTGTTTTTTCTATAGGATAGTCTTTGAAATACCAAAACATGAAAAATGTTGCTAAAATAGCTCCGATAAGATAAGCATTAGCAAGCCAGATAACTTTCCATGCAAATAGAGCTGTAAAAATCATAATAATGGCCCGAGTACCTTCTGCAATCAGATTTGTAATAGCCACTTTAGCACCCTGTTGAAGGCCTGTAAAAGTATCCTTCATGATTCCTGAATAAATGACAATTACATAATAAGCCAGAATTGATAAAAGAACTTCAATTCTTACGTCATAAAATTGTTTATCCAATAAAGATGTCCAACTCCAATAAAAGACACCAAAAGCGATTAACATCAAAGATAAGAGAGCTGTTTGTACAAGGAGAAATGTGCCGATGCACTTAGCTAGATTTTTTCCTTCACTCACTCTTTTTATGTGCGCATTTCTAAAGCCTAAATAAGCTAGAAAAGTGAATCCGCCGACTAAACTTAAAGCATATGCAATCTCACCTAAAGCATCTGGACCCATATTCCTAGCGACTACGAAAAGAGCTACCCAGCCAATTAGAGCATTTATGATTTCAACGCCGAACATCAAGGTGACTTTACGGGAAGTAGGCACGAGTTGAACTAAGGTGAGGGGTTTTAAATCGAAACCGTACTACATTTTTGTGAGTGATGATAGAGTACTGATTGCCGGAGTCCTAGCACTTGATGATTTGAAAACGCCAGAGAGAGAAGGGAAGAATCTGGTTGGTGGTGCTGGCATCTATTCTTCTTTGAGTTCCTGTATTTTTACAAATACTTCACTTGTAGGAGCTGTAGGAACTGATTTTCCATTTGAAGTGCTTGAAAGAATGAAAGAAAGAGGAATTGATATGGAAAATGTAAAAATAATAGACACCTCGAGTTTTCATTGGTCTGGAGAATATATTGGAAATATGGAAGAAGCGATAACACACCATACAGAGACCGAAATATTAGAGAAATTTGATTGGAAAATAAAAAATGAAAATCGAAATCCTAAAGCATTGCTTCTTTGTAATAGTGAACCTAAAACACAACTGAGGGTACTGCAACAAGTGAATACGGAAATAACTGCAGCAGATACGATGAACTTATGGATAAAAACGACAAAAAAGGAATTAGATAAAGTTGTGAGTCAAGTTAGAATAATGTACATAAATGAGATGGAAAGTTTAGAATACACGAAAGAAAAGGAATACAAACTTGCAGCGAAGAGAATTTTAGAAATGGGGCCAGAATATGTTGTAATAAAAAGAGGTGCAAATGGATCTGATATTTTTAGTAACGATGAATATGGACATATACCTGCTGTCAAAATAGAGCAATTTGTAGACCCTACAGGTGCTGGCGATTCTTTTGCTGGGGCATCTATTAGTTGGTTAGCCGAACAGAAAGAAATAAATTTTTCATCTGTTAAAAAATCTTTGGAGTACGGAACGGCAGTTGCTTCATTCACTGTAGAAGGTATGGGTCCTGAAAAAATGTGGAAGATGAATAAAAAAGATATTGAAAAACGTGTAGATATGATAAAATGAAATGGTGGGCCCGGCCGGATTTGAACCGACGACCACCCGGTTATGAGCCGGGCGCTCCACCAGACTAAGCTACGGGCCCGTGGCGCCGCTGATCGGATTCGAACCGATGACCGCCCGGTTAACAGCCGGGTGCTCTGACCAACTGAGCTACAGCGGCCTGTGGAAGGTGTTCACCACTTTTGGTCTTTAAAACATCAGTGGCGACCTAAAGTCCTTCATAGACTGCTACTAGCCTCTTAGATTGGACTTCCCAATTAAACTCATCGCAAGCCTTACTCAAAGCTTTGCGTCCCATCTCTTCTCTGAGAATTTTGTTATCTCTTAATTCGATTAGTGCCCCTTGAATTCCATCTACACTATGTTCAACAGAAATACCGATATCATGTTTGTTCGTAAAATTTGAAATTTCAGTACCGTTTGAACAAACTATTGGACGGCCGCAAGACATAGCTTCGAATTGTTTATTAGCTGAAGCTCGTGAATTATTTTTATCATTAGGATCTGTCATACAGATTACTACGTCTGCTTCAAGAGTATGAGAGAGGACTGCATCAACAGGCACTACACCTAGAAAGGTTACATTTGGATTTGATTTAGATAAATTAGATATCTTTTGAAATTGATTTGGCTTACCGAAGCCTCCGATAATTGCTTTAACGCCATCTAAAGAAGAAACGGCATCTATCAAACCTTCGACGAGGCGTGGTTTTGATAGATTTCCAATATAGAGTGCAATGAGTTCTGAATTAGATGATTTTTGATATTCTGTATTAGTTATTTTTTTAGCATTCATAACAATAGTACTTGGAATTTGACGACCTGCTCGTTTCAGTAATTCATCTAAAAACGGATCATGTGTAGTGATTAAATGATCTACAGACCTAAAACATTCTTTTTCAATATGTGCAAAACGCTTTGGAAAAATATATGGAATATCTCTTGAAAGCATATCTGGCCAAAGTTCATGAGAATCGTATACTAATGGAATTTTGAGTTTATTCTTCAACTCTACACCTATAGGGAGAGTATCGAGATCGTGACAATGTATAGCATCTAAAGGATTTTTATCATGGATATCTAAAGCCTTGAAATGAGCTTGCTTCCACCAATGACTCATTCGTAAAATATCGAAAGTTAAAAAAGTCATAAAACGTGTATTTCTAATTCTTATAACTTCAATATCGTAAAGAAAATCGTGTTCTGGATGGATTCCTTCTCTGTCCCAACAGAGTAAAGTTACTTTGTAACCTGCTTCGGATAAACTATTAGCTTCGTTGAGAACCCGTGCATCATTTATACAAGGGTTAGAAAGTATCATCAAGATATGTGATTTTAGTTTCATGATATAGAATGATAAAGATTTATTAAATTCTCAGCTTGTTTTTCCCAATTATAAGTTTCATTGGCTAACTTATGACCATTGCGTCCGAGTTTTTCACAGAGTGATGAATCCTCCTTTAATGACATGACCGTTTCTCTCAAAATATCTGGGCTAAAATCTACAGAAAT
>DAHL01000026.1:16220-24130 GCA_002509225.1 Euryarchaeota archaeon UBA102
ATACCTGGAATTCCTGCAGCCATTGAATCGTACAATTTGTTTGGAGAACAGACTTTATGAAGAAGAGAAGATGGATTGAACATGCAGAGAATTGCATCAGCTTTTGAAGTTCGTGACATTACTTCATGATAAGGAATTGGGCCTAGAAAATCTACATTATCATATTTGGAAGAAGCAGATTCAACGGCATCATAACACCCCTCTTTTTTAGCTGCAATCTCAAAACGAACACCATCTAGATTACCTAAAGCGTGAACTGCGTCTGGAAATAAACGAACTTTATGTAAAACTCCAATATAGCTTACTGTGAAAGGGGTTGAGTCTTTGATTGAAAAATCATTATTCTGTTTTTTAGGACAATTTAAAACTTGAGCTATAGGGGCGTCAGTTCTATCTGAATAAAAAGGAATATAATTCTCTCCAGCCACGATTAAACCATCTATATGCTTGATCCACCTATCTTCCAATGATTGAGCTATACGGGGGAGCAGAAATGTGTAATCATCTGAAATCATATAACTAAAAATTTCATGTGCATCATAGATTAGTTTTGCGCCTGTTCTTTTCTTAAAACGCACACCTATTGATAATGTATCTAAATCATGTGCATGGACTACATCGAAAGGGGTTTCTGAGTGTAACTCTAACGCTTTTTTAGTTGCGATAGACCACCACAGAGGATTTTGAAATAATGCAGATTTCATTACATTCATCATTTTTGTATTTTTCAAACGAACAATATTAACACCATCTATAGTTTCTACTGGTAAAGGATTATTTTCGTGACGTGACCATTCTAAAACCGTAACTTCATTGCCGGAACTTACAAGAGATGTGGCCTCCTTTGCCACCCTAGGATCCCTAATGTAAGCCTTTGTCAAAAGCATCAATATTTTCAAAATAGCATCTCCGCTTATAGTTGGTGTAAACAGTTGGGATGTTAAAGGTAACTTTTATTGTTTAAAAATTAAAATCGAGAGTCTCTGAATGTAAAGATTGTAAATTAACTGCTACAGCGCGACAAGGATCTGGTTGAAAACCCATCATTTTTTGATATGATGTTTGAGCTTGCCAAGTTCCAGGATTTATCAAAAGGGTGCCTTTGTAATAATCAACGCCACAGGAATGAACGTGTCCTGTTACAAAAATGTCGGGAACTTCTTTGATTACTAAATAATCCTTATTTTCTGTAGCTAATGGCGTCTTGCCACCATATATGGGTGCTAAGTGTCTTCTTTTGATTAGCTCTTTCATTAAAGAAATTGGATCTTCATATGATAGACCTGGAAAACTTACTAAATCGTCCAAAGATTTGCCGTGATAACAGAGTACATTGACGCCTGCTATATCTATTGTAACTGGATTTGCAGTAAAAGTAACATTTGGTGGAAATTTATCCTTGACATGATCTGGTAATGGTAGTTGGGGCTCCATCAATCGTACAGCATCGTGATTACCTGGTAAGATTACGATTTGTAAATCGGAAGGCATATTTTTGATTTCATCTGCCAGTGTTTCATACTGTACCCAAACATCTTTAATTGCTAAATCTTTTTCTTGATCCGGATAAGAATCGATTCCATCTACGATGTCTCCGTCAATGATTAGATAGCCTCCGTTAGGGACCCAATCTGGATAAAGATCGGTATTGCCGTTAAGCCATTCAATGAAACGTTTCCATTCTTTACTTTGAAAAGTAAGACTACCTAAATGAACATCGGAGACGAATAAAGCAGTGTGTGGTTGTTCCGCCCTAGTTGATTCTCTGACCCTCCCCCAATGAGGTCTTATTATTGGTTCATTCGAATATATTGCCCGTCCTCTTCGATCTACACGGCCAATGACTCCTATGACTTCATCTGGAACTAATAGCAAAGGATTTGCATCTGAATCTTCTAGATAAACAGCTGCTTGATGTATGCCATCCTCTAAAATTACTTTGCGTCTATTGTTATATCTTTGCCCTATAGATGAAACAATGCCTATGCAACTTATTTCTGAGCCTGGATCTAAATAGTTCAAATTTCTCGCCCCCCTCATTTTTGGATTTTGATAAAGAAGTTTAGAGAGATGTCTTAAACGATCATTGAAAAGAGAAACGAAATTATTCAAACTTCCATCTGCAGTTGATTTTTCAATCTGATCTTTTATGATTACAGGTGGTGCATTACTTACTACTGGACTTTGTTTAGGTGGTTGAACAGAGATAGTCTCTTCTACTAAATCAGACAGACCGAGAAACAGAAGAGGACGTGTAATTGAGCCGACTGAATTTTCCAAAATAGTAATGCCGTCTGGTTGATTGGTAACGTGAGAAACGAGCTCTGGAGATGGCATTAAGTTGCGTTCAGCAAGCCAATTGAGAACTTCTTCTTCGGATGGGCTCAAGAAGTAATGTATGTGGAAAGAGAGCAAAACTCTTTGCCCGATTATCAGATACAGTTTAAAGTGGGTTTCTAATGGGTATAGCCCGGCAAAATTTTAGCCAACGCAACCATGAACGCAATGCAAAGTACTAGTTATTCAAATTTATTTGATGAAATAAGTAGAAAGGACACGATAATAAAAAATAGAGAAGTTCTTGAAACTACATATTTACCAGATAATTTTCCACATAGAGATGAAGAGGTGAAAAATCTAGCTGAAATATTGCAACCATCTCTAGATGGTTCTAAACCATCGAATATTTTGATATACGGACAAACTGGCACAGGTAAAACTGCAATTACTAAATATGTTTGTAGACAACTATCTGAAAAATCGCGCGAGTGTAAAAAAGAAGTGAAAATGATTTACATAAATTGTAAGCAAACTAATACTGCGTATGGAATTCTAAGTAGAATAGGTGAAGAAGTATTAGGTGAAAAAGAGAATGAGATACCGATTGCTGGATGGAGAACAGAACAGATATATGAAATTGTAAGAAAGCGAATAGATAATGAAGGAAGTAGTATCGTAATTATTTTAGATGAAGTAGATGCTTTGGTTCAAAAATCTGGTTCAGATATTTTATACCACCTAACAGGAATGAATGTTGACCTTGTAAATTCTAAGATGTCATTAATTGGGATATCAAATAATGTTGGATTTACGAAAAATATAGACCCTCGTGTGAAATCGAGATTGGGAGAAGAGTCGATGACGTTTTCACCTTATAATGCTAGTCAACTTATAGACATATTAGAACAAAGAGCGAAAGAAGCGTTCAATCGTGGAATGGTGAATGACGTTGTAATTAGAATGTGTGCTGGCCGAGCTGCTCAAGAACATGGTGATGCTAGGCAAGCATTGGACCTTCTACGAATAGCTGTGGACATTGCTGAAAGAGACGGTGTTAAAAGTGTAGACATAAACTATGTGGAACGGGCTCAAAATAGAATGGAAGAGGATCAACTAAAGAAAGTGATAATAACTTTACCATTGCAGCATAAAGCGATTTTATCGAGTATTGTATTGAATGAACTTTATGATAAATTAAAAACACAGACTACTGGAGATGTACAAGAGATATACAGTAATGTGTGTGAAAGATTGGAAATAGATGAGTTGTCTGGACGTAGAGTTAGTCAAATAATATCTGAATTGGAAATGCACGGATTAATTAGTGGAAAAGTTGTTAGTTGGGGGAGGCATGGTAGAAGTAGAGTAATAAAACTTGAAATAGGAAGCCGGGAAATTAGAAAGATTATGAAGAAAGATTCATACATGGATGATATATTGAAAAGAGCTGGGGAAGGATTACTTAGAAGAAGGCAACTTAGAATTACTTAGTTTGAATTTAATTTTTCATTCCAACCCTTTTTCCAACCTTGTTCCCAACCAGTTATCCATGCTGCTTTACGACCTGCTTCTCTAGCAATTTCTCTTGTCTTTAGCATTACTTCGTTTCTTTCATCTTTTGTTTTTTGTTTTAGAATGGTGCCAGAAATAGTACGTGCCTCTTCCATAATTTTATTGGCTTCTTTCCATTTATTGGATTTTATTTCTTCTAAGATTGAGTTGTGATCGACATCATCTTTAGATTGTATTGCAGCATTATAACCTTCTTCAAGACCTTCTGCTAATGCTGCTGCTTTGGAAGCGGTGCCTTTCTGTTTTTCAATCATATATTTCATCCAATCTTTAGATGCCATAATGAAACTGAGAAAGCAGTACCGAAATAAGGCTTTTTGATTGGTGTAAAATTATTCTTTGTAAGATCCTGGGAAGAAAAGGAGTAATCCAGTAATAATCTCCAAACGACCTAACCACATCAATAATGAGCATATAATTAAAGACGGAGATTCTAAACCAGAATAGTTGAAATCTGGACCTACCGCACCTACACCAGGTCCAACGTTACTGATACAGGCAAGTGAAGCACCGATACCATCTATCAGAGTCCAGTCTTGCTGGAAATATAATAGTGCAAGAGCTCCTAACAAAAATAGAGAGATATAAATGAAAAAGAAAACTGCTATGTTGTGAACTAAATTCTCATCTAATGATTTGCCACCAATACGTAATTTTACAACTGCTCTTGGATGTATAACCATGAATAATTCTCTTTTCAAAGCTTTTAGCAATAACTCTATACGAACTATTTTCATCCCACCAGTAGTTGACCCTGCACAACCACCAATAAACATTACAAATAACAATACAAATACAGAAGAAGAGGGCCAATTTGTGTAAACGTCAGTTGTAAACCCAGTTCCAGTTAGTAAGGAAATTGTTTGAAAAATAGTTGTTCTGATATTTTCTAAATGGGGTGTATCGAGACCATCAACCAATGGTGCCCAACGTCCAATAAATACTAAAAAAGTACCAGTAACTATAAAGAAAATGTAAAATCTGAATTCGCCGTTCGAGCGTAATATCTCAACGGAACTTCTTAATTTTTCAAATATAGATAGATTGTTTTTAATTAAATTTGAAAAGAAGAAATATAATAAAACGAAGTTTATTCCAGAAATGAGCATGAAAGAAGTAATGATAGATTCGACTAGTGCACTATTGTAATAAGCGATAGAATCTATCCGTGGACAAAACCCACCAGTAGATATTGTAGAAAGAGTAATACATATAGAATCATAGAATGATAAACCTGCTATGAATTTTAATAAGAATGTTTCTAAGAGCGATAAAAATACATAAATCAACCAAAGAAGTTTTGCCGTTTCGACCATTCGTGGTTTTATTTTTCCTATATCAGTTCCTGGCATCTCAGCTCGTAAAATTTGAACACCCCCGCCGATTAAACGTGAAAGAACCACTGTAGCTAGAACAATGATACCCATGCCTCCAAACCATTGAGATAATGATCTCCAAAGTAGGAGTGATTTAGGTAAGTCAAAATAGCCATCGCCATTAGCGTCTGAAAACTCCAATAAAGTTGCGCCTGTGGTTGTAAAACCGGAAAAGGATTCAAATATGGAACGGATTGGTGTTAGATTGTTTTCTCCTGTTAATTCCATCTCATGTGCAGCATAATAAGGAGAAGCCCCTATCAGAGCAATTAAGAACCAGGTGATACCAACCAAAAGAAAAGATTCCCTATCCCTTAGAGTTTCATCTGATTGAAATATACGTGACAATAAAAGACCAGAGAAACCGAAAAATAACATCGGAGCAGCGAACATCCAAAATAATTCTTCAGGAGATTCCTCCAGTAAAAAACCGGAAAAAATTGGAATTAAAAAAGATAAACTGAATAAAAAGATGAGATAGCCCAAAATGCCTAAAACTAGTTTAAAACGCATATTAAGTAAAAATCGATTCTACCTCTTTCAAATTATTTTTGAGGGTAAATAAAAGAAGCTTATCACCTTCTTTTAATGTATCTCTATCATCTGGAAAGATAACATTATCTTTCCTTTTTATAACTGCAACTAAAGATTGTTTTGGTAAGTTCAAATTTGAAATTGACTTTCCAATGTGATCTTTATGATTTACGGAAACTTCCCTAATAACTGCATCTTCACCATAAAAGTGCTCCAGACCAGTTGTTTCTGTGGTTTTAGTAGCTTGATTTAAAATTGCACTAACTGTTAGACGTCTTGGATTGATAATAATATCCACGCCCGTATTTTGTACAACGTATTCTAATTCTGTTTGATAAACTAAAGCAGCGGTTCTTTTGGCTCCTTCTTGTTTAGCCATTAAACAGCTTAAAACATTCAAATCTTCTCTTTCAGTAGCTGAAATGAATAAATCAGCGTTTCCGAAACCTTCGTCTCTTAGAAAATCTCGATCGGTTGGCGACCCGTTTAACACTGTAACACTATCCGGTAAAATACTAGAAACCTTATCGGCTTCTGCCTTATCTTCTTCGACTAAAAAGAGTTCTATATTTGGATTTTCTGAATTTTTATTTGCCACTTGTTTAGCGAAACTTATGGCCAATCTACTTGTTCCTGCTAGAAATATTTTCTTGACTTTTTTCTCGCCTGTTATTTCGCTTAGATTGCCTATAGACTTAGAAAGTTGATTCCATACATCTTCAATATGGTTGATTATTATCATCAATCTATCTCTCGGTAGGAGAACTTCATCTGGATTAGCAATACTAACACCAGACTCTCTTGATATTAAAACAATTTTAGTATTTGATGGCATTTCTACATCTATTAATGCCCTTCCAACTATTGGTGAGCTTTCATCTATTCTGGCCTCCATAATATGTAAATCTTTAGCTGAAAATTGATCTAAACTGGTCATTAATTGAGGCCTATCTACAATTTGCCATATTCTATTCAAAGCTAATTTATCTGGATTTACATAGTAATCAATACCCAATATATCCATAGGATTTGGATCTAGAGGGCCTTCTATCAATTCAGTATTGTTAATCCTAGCAATAGTTTTACAACCTAATTTATGAGCGATTGTACAGCAAATAAGATTTACTTCATCACTTCCACACACCCCTATGAACAAATCTGATTGAGCAATTCCCGCCTTTTCCATCAATATTTTAGGAGAAGCTGCATTACCTTTGATTATTTGAGCATCCAAATTACTAATCCTAGAGATTCCATCTCCTTGATTATCAATTATAACGACGTCGTGCCCTCTTGTTATTAAATCTCTAGCGACTCTGAAACCGACTTCGCCTGCTCCAGCGATTACTACTTGCATCTTTGTTTGCAAAAACTTGGGTTCTTAAAGATTGTCTGTAGTAAAATAACTCATTTATTCAGTAAAACTGTGCTTTTTTTGAGATATATTATTAGATTTTCAATTAAAAAACCAAAAATAATGAATAGTGAAATGAATAGTAAAGATTCGTTAGAAAAATCTGCGTTATTGAAGGTGGTATTAACAAGAGGTCCTTGATGAATATCGTAATTAGATTTTAGTGGCCATAGAGTTTTCAAAGAGCCTGCCAAAATTCCAGTCATAACTGCCATAGTTTCTGAATGATGATTTTTTAAAGAATATTGAAGAAGAGGAAGTATTGTGAATAAACAGAAAACCCCACCAACGAAAAATGGAATTAGATTTAGAAATGAACCATCGTGAAAAGAGCTTGCAATGTAAGAATATTGGCCTAAAATAACTAAAACCATTGCACCACTTAGCCCTGGCAAAAGCATAGCAGTTAAACTTAGTATGCCAGAAAGGAATAAAATGTAAACTGTGGAATCACCAGAAAAAAAACTTAATCCTAATAGTAGATAAGTTAGTATTGCAAAGCAAAATGCAGTAATTAGATTGTTTTTATTTGGATTTTCTATATCACCCCATAAGCGAGGTAAGCTAGCAAAAACTAAGCCGAAAAAGAAGCCGTACAACATAGGAGCTGTGCTGGATTGTCTCAATGCACCAGGACTATCAGTTGAGCCTACTAGAAACAGAGTGACAAAGTAATATGAAATTAAAATGCCTGTAGCTAATGGAAGCAGAAAATAGAGATGTTTTTTTGGAGA
>DAHL01000035.1 GCA_002509225.1 Euryarchaeota archaeon UBA102
CCGACATCGGAAGCTGTGAATATTCGATCTGTGAAAAAATCGTACAGACCAGTTAGTGTTAATGACTCGCGGACATGATGGGGTTCTCCATTAGAAGCAACGCAAATTGGAATTGAAAGGCTTTCGAGTAAATCTTGAGCACCTTCTACTGGAACAAGTTCCTTTTTCCAAGCTGAACTAACATTCTTAATCAATCTTTCAAGCCAACCATCTGGAACTTCTTTTCCAGAGAGTTCTTTCATTTTGTAAAGAACTTCATCAATAGTTTTTCCACCAAAAATAGCCGTAGCTTCAGCTCCCGACATCTTAATGCCGAGTTCACCTGCCATGTCGGCAATAATTCTATTTGTAACGTGTTCACTTTCTACTAATGTACCATCGCAATCAAAGATGACACATTTAGGAATCATTGTTGATTAAGTAAGAAATAATGCTTTAATCGTAAGGCATTAACTCATCTATAACATCTTTATGAGCTAAAAAAACTCTACGACAACAGTATCTTTCTATACCTAAATCGTCCATTACTTCAGCGGGATCTTCGCCGCTGTCTCTACGGGAAACGTATTCCTCGTAGGAGCCTGCTATTACTTTGTTACATGAGAAACATCTGATTGGAATTAACATAATATCACCTGTATGATTTTTGCCTCTTACTTCTAGCACCTCTGCCCATTGGATGCTTAGGTTCTCTTCTCCTAGTGTCATTAACTAAAAGACTTCTATCGTATTTTGAATAGAGTTGTTCTAAATCGTCATCATCAAACCATGCGACTAAGCCTCTTGCAATAGCTGTTCTAGCTGCTTCTGCTTGACCCATAAAACCTCCCCCTTCAACTTTGACTTTGATATCTAATCTAGAAGTGCGTTTGCCTGCCAATTCTAATGGTTCCCTTATTTTTAACCTGGCCAAATCAGGTTCGTAGAGATCGACTGGCTTACTATTTATCGTAACTAATCCTTTACCGGAGCTGAAAGTAGCTCTCGCTACTGCTCTTTTTCTCTTTCCGCTTTTGTGTACAACTTTTTTAGCCATTTATTTTAGCTCCTAACAATTGAGACACTTCGCCTAATGTCATATATTTTCCATCACGTTTAGCTTTAGCTGAATCCACTATTTCTATCTTTTTGTCAGTATGTGATGGAATACCAACATCCACCTTGAGCCTCTTGAAAGCTAAACGGCCACTCGGTTTTTGATATGGAATCATTCCTCGAACTGCTCTTTTCAACATCATATGTGGTGCTCTTGGATATCTAGGACCTTTTCTAGGATGATTTAAAGTTCTTTTTTCTACATATTCAGAAGTTATATTTGATCTAGAACCTGAAATAAGTACCTTCTCTGCATTTACAATATGAATCTCCTCTCCGTTGAGTAAACTCTTTGCTACGTGGCTTGAAAGACGCCCCATAATACAATCAGTAGCATCAATTGTTCTCATTATCCCATCAACCTCAAACCTGAACCCTTTGGATTCTTCTTTGCCATCTCATCTAAACCGATGCATTTTCCACCGGCAGCTTCTATCTTAGCTCTAGCTGCACTACTGAAACTGTAAGCACCGACAGTTACTTTCTTTGAAATATTTCCAGAACCTAATAATTTTCCAGGAACTACTATTTTTTCACTTCCTTCAACGTGATACTCTAAACGACTGACGTTTATAGAAGGCCAGTTCTTAGATGATTTTTCTAATAATTTAGCTGTTTTTCTCCAGATATTGGCCTCTTTTTCTCTCCCTATAATCTTCAATTCACTGATTAACCCACTTAGGTGGACATTGCTCTTTTGATTCTTTGTTGACATAATCATCACATGAGATTGAGGTGCACGCAAGATGCCCACTATATAAAGAACTAAGGTGCTAAGATCTCGACCGTATTATCTGTAACTTTTAGCCTATTAGAGCTAAATAAATGCAATGCTTCAGGAAATGCTATATGTTCTTGAACTAAAATTCGACTGGATAAAGAATCCTCCGTATCATCTGGTTTGACATCTACTTCTTTTTGTAATATTATAGGACCGGTATCAACGCCGTCATCAACAAAATGGACGGTGCAGCCGCTCTTTGTTACTTTGGCATCTAACGCATCCCTATGAGCGTGTGCACCTGGAAAAAGAGGAAGTAATGATGGATGGATATTCAATATACGATTCTTAAAGTGAGATACAAAATCATTAGACAATATTCTCATAAAACCAGCCAAAATCACACCTTCTACATTATACTCATTTAGTTTAGCCATCACTTCAGAATCAAAAACTACTCTATCTTTATTCACGTGACTGATGAAAGTCCAGTCGATACCGTGTTTTTCAGCTCGCTCTATAGCTTTGGCCTCTTTGTTATTCACTACTAATAAAACCAAATCAGCGTTTGGTAATTCGCCCTTCTCTGAAGCATCAATCAGAGCTTGAAAATTGCTTCCACGTCCGGAGGCTAAAATTCCTATTCGCATAATTTATAATAGAACGGAGATAAAATTACTTTTTAGTGTACGTAATGAGTACGCCATCTCCGATTTCCTCTACTTTTTTCATCTTTAATTGAATCAAAGATGATTCTTTATCAAAACCCCTACCGCCTGCAATGGTTGGTGTTGTTGCACCACCTATTATTTGACTAGAAACGAAAAGAATGAATTTATCAACTAAACCTTCTCTGAAAAAGGACCAAATAACTTTTGCTCCACCTTCCACTAGTAAATTTTCTACACCCATATCTGAGAGTTTTGTCATTAGTAGATGTAAATCTACCTCATTACTACCGCACGATAATATCTCTACATTATCATTAGGACTTGTAAAACCATTATTCCCTGTAGCGATAATTGTTCTTGATTCGTTGTTCATTACTCTAGCATTGAGGGGTGTCCGAAATTTTGTATCTAAAACAATTCGAATTAAATTATTATCACTATCTGAATTATTTCTAATTGTTAAACTAGGATCATCCTGTAAAACTGTTTCTATACCGACTAAAATAGCATCGTTTTCAGCTCGTAAATTGTGTAATCTTTCCAAATCTAACCTATTAGAAAGATTAACTTTACGTCTATTAGAAAGAGCTATTTTTCCATCTGCTGAAGCTGCACAATTAACAGTCACAAAAGGAGTCATTGATTTGCATATAGCTGTACCTTAAATTAGTTGAGTATCTACTCATAAATGAGTATCTAATATATCTAAATGAATTGTTTCTCCTTTTTTATTGTAAACTTTCCATGAACTGTGTGAGTACGGATATGCTACAATTATATGAAGAGAACCGAAATTTCCAAAAAGGTGCAAATCTTCATCAGACCATCTTGTATCTGGAACTGGATGTGAATGAATAGTGCCGCAAATAGTCAAATCTGGAGGAAGCATGTGTAAAGGGAGGATTGCGTGTTCATCCCCAAAAACTGAACCTGGAATAGGTATTATCTCAGTTATAGTTCCATTTTCTGCCCTCATTGCAGCAGCAAATTCATAGGGGTGTTGATCTTTGGAACATTCGATTACGAGATCTAGTGTCTCTTTCAATATTGAAGTTATTTTTTCCATCTAATAAGACTCATCATCATTAGGAAAATCCCCTACCCTAACATCTTTGATGTATGATTTAACAGCTTTATCTATATCCTTTTCTAAATTCAGATAACGTCGAATAAAACGAGGATTGAAATCAACAGTGATACCGAGTAAATCATGAAGAACTAAAACTTGGCCATCGACACCAGGACCTGCACCTATACCTATCGTAGGGATATTGATATCTTTAGTAACTTGAGTTGCAAGATTTGTGGGGATTTTTTCTAATACTATTGAAAAACAACCTGCATCTTCTAGAAGTTTTGCATCTTCTAATAATTTTTGAGCTTCTCTTTCTTCTTTAGCCCTAACGGTGTACGTTCCAAATTTATAGATTGATTGAGGTGTCAATCCTAAATGACCCATGACTGGTATTCCTGCAGTTAGGATTCTCTTAACTGAATCTATTACTTCGGACCCCCCTTCCAATTTAACGGCATGTGCTCCAGATTCTTTCATAATCCGAATAGATGAGTTTAGAGCTTCCTTGGAATCGCCCTGATAAGAACCGAATGGAAGGTCAACGACAATCAATGATCTTTGAGCAGCATTAACGACTGATGTTGCGTGATATATCATTTGATCTAATGTAATAGGAACTGTAGTTTCATGACCTGCCATGACGTTTGATGCAGAATCACCAACTAAGATAACGTCGATGCCTGCCATATCTACTAATTTAGCTAATGAATAATCATAAGAAGTCAGCATAGCGATTTTTTCACCCTCTGATTTCATTTTTTGTAGCGTGTTTGTGGTAACTCTGGTAACACCCTTTGAAGGAGTCATAAGGTCACTCAAAGAAGGAGGCTAATAATACTACTTTTGATGTTGAAAATATCTAAAAAAAAGGCATAAATGGGTACAGAAATAGTAAGAGAGCTGATAAATTAAAGCACCCTAATTCTTATTAAATGGGGCGGCACCTTTTACCCGTGCTGGGACACGACTACATACCTATTGCGATATTCACATTGCTAGCTATAAGTTTTCCAACTTTAACGTTCTTTATGGGACGTTTTTTTAGACCTAATAATGACAATCCACTCAAAAGATCAACTTATGAATGTGGAGAAACTCCTATCGGAGATGCACATATTCAGTTCCATTTTCAATATTATATGTTTGCAATATTGTTCGTTGTTTTTGATATAGTTACTGTGTTTATACTTCTCTGGATGGTAGCGTATAGCGCTTTAACTATTGAAGCGAAAGCGATAATGGGAATATTCATGATGTGCTCACTTATTGGATTATGGTATGCCCTAAGTAAAGAGGATGTGATTTGGATATGAAAAAAGAAGACGTACGTGGAGATGCAGAACGTCGACGTTCAGTTGGAGCGATGACTACAGATTCTGATTTAATAATGGAAGATCCACCGGCAGGCGATTGGCTCACATTACGTTCTGATCAATTGTTAGAATGGATTGATGATGCCGTTTACAATGTATCTGAGGCAACCGGAATTAGGGAAGTAATGAATAAAATAACTAGACCGATTTTTAATTGGGGTATGCGCTTTTCACCACATCCACTCCATTTTGGAATAATGTGTTGTGCCTTAGAGATGGGTGCAGCATCAGGACCTGATTTTGATGCAGAACGTGTTGGCGTAATATATCGTTCATCGCCAAGACAATGTGATATTTTAATTGTGAATGGCCCTGTCTGTGAAAAATTAAGACCGAAACTGAAAACGTTGTACGAACAGATGCCTGAACCTAAATGGGTTATAGCGATGGGTGAATGTGCGATTTCAGGAGGACCTTATTGGGACTCTTATTCTGTAGTGGCTGGTACTGACACATTCATACCGGTAGATGTCTATATTCCCGGTTGCCCAGTTCGTCCGGAAGCACTAATCCATGGACTTCTTACATTACAAAAGAAAATTAGAGACCATGAACCTGGAATGTTTTTGAGGCGTTAAATTGAATATTGAAGAAACAGTTGAAGCACTAGCCAATTTGAAAGGTGTGAAAAACACTGGAATGGTTAGAAAACGAACCGGGTATATTGAAATTGAAAAGGAAGATATCTTAGATATTGCAAAAAAAATCAAAGATGAATTTGGGTTTGATCATTGCTCCTGTATATCTGCTGTTGACTATCAAACTGAATTTGAAGTTGTATATCATTTTTCCCGTATAGATGATGAAGGTGAAATGATAGAAATGAGAGTTATTTTACCTAGAGATTCTCCTGCTATTGATTCGATAACAGAACTATGGGGTGGAGCTGACTGGCATGAGAGAGAAGCTTATGATTTAATGGGAATTTATTTCATTGGACATCCAAATTTGAAAAGAGTTTTGTTACCGGATGGATTTGCTGGACACCCATTGCGAAAAGATTACGTTTATGAGATACATGAGGAGGAATGGTAAATGAGTGAAATGTGGATACATATGGGTCCGCAGCATCCGATGACTCATGGACTCTGGAATCTACGTGTAAAGGTAGATGGAGAAACCATAACAGACGCAGAGCCTGAATTGGGATATTTGCACCGTTCCGTAGAGAAACTTGGTGAAAGGCGTAAATTCTTTATGAATACTACTTTGACAGACAGACTATGTTATGCTAGTGCAATGACCTGGAGTCATTGTTATGTTCAAACAGTTGAGGAACTTATGGGAGTTGAAGTTCCAACTAGAGCTGAATATACTAGAGTGATAACCTTAGAATTACAAAGAATAGCATCCCACCTTATGTGGATGGGTGCTTTCATGCCAGATTTGGGTTTGATGACTGGATTTTTGTACGGTTTCCGTGATAGAGAAATGTTCCTCAACTTACTAGAAATCCCTAGTGGTGGTAGAATGCTTTACAATTACATGAGAGTAGGAGGGGTGAAAAGAGATCTGCCTACCGGATATGCAGGAAAAACTGAACGTGTATTGAAAACAATGGAAAGAAGATTGAATGAATATGAAAATCTATATGATTCTTCTAAAATATTTAGAATGCGTACACAAGATGTTGGTAAGATTAAAGATAGTGACGCCAAAAATTGGGGAATAACTGGGCCAAATATACGTGGATGTGGCGTTCCTTTTGATATCAGAAAAGCAGACACATATTCGATTTATGATGAGCTTGATTGGGAACCTCAAACAGCAACAGCAGGTAATGGTTGGGGAGATTGCTATAGTAGATATCGAGTAAGATTTAATGAAATTCAAGAATCGATTAATATTATTCGGCAGGCCTTGGAGAAAAGACCGGAGGGGCCTATAATGGCTTCAAAGGTTCCTGTTAGAACAGAAGGTGCAGCTTTCCGTAGAACTGAAGATTCTAGAGGTGAAGCTTTGATGTATGTTGTAGGTGATGGAACTGATAGACCTTATAGATGGAAAATCAAAAGTCCGATGTTCACTACTGTGTCTGCCTGTCCGAATTTCCTAAAGGGTTACAAGATAGCCGACATACCTGCAATAATGGGTAGTATCGATATGTGTATTGGGGAGACTGACAAATGAATTTGCTAGGATTATGTAAATTGATAGTTACTAAAACTACAATTCCGATTCTCATACCTATTCTTGATTTACTAGCTATTTCAATGCCGCCTTTTACGAATCCTTTTGGTGATACTGCAAGATGGATTGAGACTGATGGAGGTGTTACTACATTAGCTTGGTTTGTAGCAGTACAGTTCGCCTTTGCTATTGGGATGACGAATCTAGTAATGATGGTTTATTTAGAACGAAAAATAGCAGCAAGAATAATGGATCGTAGAGGGCCTATGCTTTCATTTTATGCTTTGAAAGAAATCTTTGACGATTTAGGTAGTGGTGGTGCACGTAATATTATTAAAAATTATAGTGGAATTGGATTCTTACAGAACGTAGCTGATGGAATTAAATTCTTTACTAAAGAAGCGATTTTTCCAGAGAAGAGTGACAAGTTATTGTATAGTATAGCGCCGATAATGTTCATATCTTCGTCTGTTGTTTTATTCGGTTTAGTTCCTCTTTCAGAGAGGTTTGCTGCAAATGCTGCACCGGCTGGAGTTTTGCTAGTTATGGCTGCTTTTTCTGTGGCACCGGTTAGTATACTTGCAGCTGGTTGGGCTTCGAATAATAAATATACATTGATAGGTGGAATGAGGTCTGCTGCGCAATTAATGGCGTACGAAATTCCACTATTGCTAAGCATGGCAGGCGTATTCTTAGTAGCTGGTTCATTTCATCCAGTAGACATAGTACAACAACAACAGGAAGCAACTTGGTTGTTAGGATTACCAATGTGGAACATTGTACCTCAATTTATCGGGTTTGTAGTGTTTATGATTTGTATTTTAGCAGAAGTAGAAAGAACGCCTTTTGATCTTCCCGAAGCAGAAGCAGAATTAGTAGAGGGGTGGACTACGGAATATTCAGGAATGAGATTCGGTTTATTTCTAATGGCCGAATATATTCGAGGTTTTGCCGGTGCTGCTGTAGCCACTATATTGTTTTTAGGTGGATGGACTGGTCCTGGACTTATTCCAGAATTCTGGTTCTTACTAAAAGTATATTCAATATTTGTATTCTTCGTATTTTTGCGCTGGACAGTTCCGCGTATAAGAACAGACCAAATTTTGATATTGGGTTGGAAGAGATTATTGCCTCTTTCGATACTTAACCTTGTTATTGTAATATTGATGACTGAATTTTCATCAGGAGTCCTATAATGGGAGAATCGAGAAAAACACCTACACCTAGCTTGATTGATCTATATATCAAACCGTTTACGGTTACGATAAAACAATTTTTGAGAGCGACTTTTGGAAAGCCTCAAACCGTTCTTTATCCATTGGAAAAGAGAGAATTGCCTGCAACATATAGAGGAATGAATGCAGTCATATGGGACCTTTGCATAGGTTGTGGAATATGTGCTGAAGTCTGTCCAAATAGATGTCTCAAAATGAAGCCCGAAGATTTAACAGAAGAAGAGCAATCAAGAGCATGGTATGGTTCTCATCTTGCAAAAAGAAAGAGTACTCCAGAAAGACCTGCCATTAATTTTGGACATTGTATGTTCTGTGGATTTTGCGAAGATTATTGCCCTACTGGTGCAATGACAATGACTGACTTTTATGAAATGGCAGATACTACAAGAGAAGGGTTGGTTTATCCTGCAAGATCATTGAAAGTAGATTTAGATGAAGTGCCTCAACTACCATTAACAAATTACACCATGGAATCTCCAGCTTTGGATACTGAAGTATGCATTGGTTGTAGTAAGTGTGTAGACAATTGTCCAACCAATTGTATAATAATGGATGATGGACCGATAACTAAAACACTGAAAAGTGGAAAGGAAAGGAATGTTCCAGTTCCGTATTTCGATTATACGATATGTATAGGTTGTTCAACTTGTGTAAAAGTTTGTCCTGTTGACTGTTTGCATATGGAACCGATTGCAAACACCGCAACCAGTGGATTAATAGAACAATTGGAGAAAGAGGGAGTAGCTAAAGCTGAATGAGTGTTGAAGTTGGTGTGTTTTGGTTATTAGCTGGATTAATCCTATTTGGAGCTTGGGCGATAGTAACTGGAACAGACATAGTTAGATCTATAGTTTGGCTAACAATTGTATTCTTATTAACTTCAGGAATTTTCATTATTGCTGATGCGGAGTTTTTAGCTGTTATACAGGTATTAGTGTATGTAGGTGCAGTTTCCGTAGTAATACTGTTTGGCGTAATGCTGACTAGAAGAACTTTAAGAGGTTCGACAGAAGATGTATAGGGATGCAGCAACGATAAGAGACACATTAGTGTCAATTTTAGTGATATATGTAGTGATGGGACTTATTTTTTCACCCTTACAAAAATTGAATGAAACTGAATCATTTGAAGAAGGTGTACAACCCATAAAGCCTACTGATGGTTTTTATCATCATAATCAAACCGTTCTATTCGAATGGACTTCAGCTACGGAGACATACATAGTGACAATTGAAAACGAAACCGAGATTTTGTTAGAGGAAGAAATATATGAAACATCGAGTTATAGAACGAAAAGATTGAATGCAGATAATTACACATATCAAATAGAATTTCAATCGATGAATGGTATTGATTTACAGATTGTAAAATCTGGAAATTTCAGCTTAGAAAGTCCATCGAAACAGACCTTTGAATGGGAAAGAGTGTCTATTACCTATGACATAGCAATCTATGATGGGGCAGTTCTATTCAAAGAAATAAATGATATTGAAACTAATGATACGTATGTAGATGGATTTGAAAACGGTGTTAGTTACACATGGCACGTAAAGGCAAATGATGGAGTAGGAACTTCGTCAGAATGGTCAACTAGTTATTCTGTAAATGTAGGAACGACACATTTTCTTGCGCTAGAATTATTCAACAATTGGCAAATGTCATTTGTATTGATTGGAATGATTTTGGTAATAGCATTAGTGGGTGGAGTTTTCTTAGCTAGGAGGGAAGAGGATGATTGATCCCGTTCATTATCTAGCTTTTTCATCTATGTTGATGATGATAGGTGTTTACGGCGTTATAACAAATAGAAATGCAATTGTTGTTTTGATGTCGATAGAAATAATGTTAACTGCTGCAAATGTTAATCTAGTAGGATTCTCTAGTTTCTATAGTGATTTAGATGGGCAAATATTTGCATTGTTTGTAATATCAATAGCGGCTGCTGAAGTAGCAATAGCCTTGGCAGTATTTTTGAGTCTGTACAATCAGAGAGATACCATTGAGCTCGATTTACTCAATAGGCTGAGGTTCTGATATGTTCGGTTTCGATGTTTTAGATTATACATGGTTAATACCTGCATTTCCGTTCTTAGCATTCTTGGCAATACTGCTTCTTGGAAAGCAAGATTATCCAACATTTAAGGGAGGAGAAAGAGGCGGTGCAATTGCCGCTATGGGTATTGGATTAGCAGCACTCCTATCAATAATGACTGCTTATCAAGTTCTAGTTAAGGATGTATTACATGATGAGCATTACATACAGAAAGAAAGAGTGTGGTTTGAAGGGAATACATTTGCATTCGATGTCGGAACGTATGTTGATTCTCTAGCTGCCTTGATGTTATTTGTTGTTGGAACAATATCATTCCTAGTTGTTGTATTTTCAATGGGATATATGGCTGGAGAAGGTGATAGAAGGGTTAGATACTTTGCAGAAATATCTCTTTTTGTTTCGGTAATGTTAGGATTAATAGTTTCTAATTCATTGTTACTTCTTTTCATATTTTGGGAATTAGTTGGTGTCTGTTCATATCTTCTAATAGGATTCTGGTACGAGAAACCTTCAGCAGCTTCGGCTGCAAAGAAAGCATTCATAGTTACTAGAATTGGAGATATATTCTTCCTGCTCGGATTAATAATATTATACAATACATTTGGAACTCTTAGATTTGACGAATTATTTCATGATCATGACGCTTTAGCAAGTCATGCAACTGAATTGAAATGGGCAACCTTATGCATATTCGGTGGTGCTGTTGGTAAATCGGCACAATTCCCTCTTCACTTTTGGTTACCAGATGCAATGGAAGGGCCGACTACCGTTTCGGCTTTGATACATGCAGCCACGATGGTGAAAGCTGGCGTCTACCTAATTGCAAGATTTTTCCCATTGATGGTTCACAGCCCTGATACATTGATTTACATCGCCGTAACAGGTGCTGTAACTGCATTCATTGCAGCTGCAATGGCGATGGTTATGTATGACATAAAACGCGTATTGGCATATTCTACAATTTCGCAATTAGGATACATGTTCCTTGCACTTGGTGCTGGAGGTTGGGCATTTTGGAATTCAGGAGGTGGAGAATTATCAGAAGCTCATGGATATACTGCAGGTATGTTTCATCTAATGAACCATGCATTCTTCAAAGCTCTTCTCTTCCTTGGTGCAGGATCTGTAATACATGCAGTCCACACACAAGATATGCGTGAAATGGGTGGATTGAGAAAGGCTATGCCTATTACTTCTTTGACTATGGGCTTAGCTGTTTTATCAATCTCAGGAATACCGTTCTTCTCCGGTTTCTGGTCGAAGGATGAGATATTAGAAGCGGTGCACCATAATGGTGAATATAGTGTGATCTTTAGTTTCCTTTGGGCATTGGCATTACTTACTGCGGGAATGACTGCATTCTATATGACAAGAATGTGGATGATGACCTTTAGTGGCCCTCTAGAAAAAACCACTACAGAATTAGTCAGAGCTAAGAAATATGATGACACTGGCGATTGGGTGTTAGATGAAAAAGAGGTAGAAAGTCATGCTCATGAATCTCCAGGAATTATGACTGTGCCATTGATGATTTTAGGATTTATGGCAGTCTTTTCCGGATTTTTCCTTTTCGTTGGAAATGGTTTTGGTTCAGCAATATATTATGGACACCATGAATCAACAGACGCATTTGCACTCATTGAACACATAGTTACTTCGAGTTTAACGCACCTCTCGATTGCGGTCGCTCTTACTGGAACTACGTTGGCCACAATAATGTATTATCAAGCAGATTATCCGGGGGCACCACCTTCGTCGAAACCTGACTTCATAGCGAAGAATGCAGTTACTAGCTGGCTACATGAATTCCTAAGTCAGAGAATGTACATTGTAGTTCTGACTGATTGGATAGGAACGAAAACATGGGATACGATATCTCAAATTTGCGATTTATTTGACCGAAAAATAATAGATGGAGTAGTGAATGGAACGGCTTCATTTACAATGAATTTTGGTGAGAATTTACGTAAAATACATACTGGATTTACTGCACACTACGCATCACTTTCAGTTGGTGGTCTTGGTGTGCTTGTAATTCTTCTTAGAATAGTATTTCCTGCAGTGGGGTGGACATAATGAATGGAAAATATTTCTTAATTGGAATCTGCCTTCTAATGTTACTACCTCAAGTATCTGCAGATAATTACACAATATATGTTGTAGAAGAAGGTTCAGATTACAAATTTGATCCGGAGATTATCAAAGTAAATATTGGTGATAATGTTACATTTGTATGGGTAGATACGCAATTCAGTCACAACGTAGTGGAAGTAGAAGATGAAGATGCTACAACCTCCAATGGTGGTTTTGAATCGGAATTTGGTGTTGGAAATTATACGTGGGAACTACCTGAATTTTATACTACTCAAGAAGGAACATACGAATATGTTTGTACACCTCATGCAACCCTTGGAATGCGAGGAGTTATAGTTGTTGGACCTAGTGCAATAGAACTTTCTGAATCTTGGGCAGAGGGGATACCTTGGTTAGCATTTCTGATTTTCACACCATTGATTGGTGTAGCTATGATTCTGTTCTTCCGTCAAAATACAGAAGCACCGAGATTGATAGCTATGCTTACAACGATTACGACACTCTGTATGTCTTTGATTGTTTTTACAAAAGCAGGATCTGATAGTGGATTCAAAATGCTTGAAAATTATGACTGGGCACCTGGATATGGATTTTCATTACTCATAGGAGTGGATGGATTAAGTTCTCCAATGATTCTTCTAACCGGATTACTTGGACCGATGACGGTGATGTTTGCTTGGGATGAAGAGAAACGTAGAGCCCTATTCTTCTCACTTCTACTATTAATGCAAACTGCAGTCTATGGCGTATTCCTTACTTTGGACTATCTAATGTTCTATGTTTTCTGGGAATTGACATTGATACCTATGTTCTTTTTGATTGCTGTATGGGGTGGTGAAAATAGAAAATATGCATCAATTAAATTCTTCATCTATACATTTACAGCATCGGTAATTATGTTAGTTGGATTTATGGCATTATACTTTGAAGCGGGTCTTGGAACATTTTCAATGATAGAGATTGCAAAGGTTTCACCAGAGTTTGATAGAACATTTCAGATATGGACATTTGCAGCCTTATTCATTGGATTTGCTGTCAAAATACCTGTAGTACCTTGGCATACTTGGTTACCTGATGCACACGTTCAAGCACCAACTGCTGGAAGTATTATCCTAGCAGGATTGATGTTGAAACTGGGACTTTATGGTATGATTAGAGCAGCCCTTACAGCTGCACCACTCGGTGCTGAATACTTCCAAGACTTGATGATTGTTTTAGCTATAATTTCGATATTATATGGTGGAATGTTGAGTTTAGCACAAGATGATTTGAAAAAATTGGTAGCCTATTCTAGTGTAAGCCATATGGGGATTTCCCTTTTGGGAATAGCGACATTTACAGAATTGGGATTAGCAGGTGCGATGTACATGGGCTTTGCACATGGAATATTGAGTCCAGGTATGTTTATGATTGCAGGATCGATTCACCATCAAGTTGGAACTAGATCTATAGATAAATTAGGAGGGATAGCCCAAAAACAGCCGAATACTGCTGGAATGTATGCAGTGATATTCCTAGGAAGTTTAGGACTGCCTGGATTGGCTGTATTTATTTCTGAATTGAGTGTTTTCATAGCGTTCTTTGAAACGCATGGATATTGGGTACTTCTACCATTAATGGGTATGTTGATTACTGCTGGATACCATTTATGGGCTCTTCAAAGATCTGTATTTGGAGAATTGACAGAGAAGATTGATGTTGAAAAAATGCATGAATCACCCTGGTATGAATCGAGCCCTATGTTTGCCGTTATTATTTTATCTGTAATCTTTGGAATCTATCCGCACATATTGATGGAACCTGTGACGACAGCTTGCTATGATGTTCTACGTGTAATGGGGGTAATCTGAAATGGAAGGATACTGGCTACTTACACCTGAAATAATACTTCTGATTGGAGCTATGGTCACTCCAGGAATATATTTCATTACGAATAAAAATACCCAAATGTCAACATATTTGGCAACTGTATTTCTAACGCTATCGTTCTTTGCTCTTTGGCTTACTTGGACTCCGCCATCAATGATGGGATTAACGGCTCATGAAATGATGAGTTATTCATTTTATGAAGGATATGAGTTAGATACTTTTTCACAACTATTCAAGACTCTCTTCATTCTCATCTCAATTGCTACTGCAATAATGAGTTTTAATTATATTAAAGAAGATGAACATCAGGTAGAATATTTCACGCTATTAATTACAGCTACACTTGGAATGATGATTGTAGCTTCGGCTTCAAATTTAGTTTTATTATTCATAGGTATAGAATTGTCTGCATTCAGTAGTTATGCTCTAGTTGCTTTCCGTAAGAAAGATGATTTATCAACTGAAGCTGGAACGAAATATGTCTTGATTGGGGCATTCTCTTCAGCTATGACGCTGTATGGAATTTCATTGATATATGCAGTTTCGGGAAGTTTGAATTTGGAAGAGATAAATGTAATCATGGAAAGCAAGGCTACCGATTTCTCTACACATATATTCATTTCAATATTATTCATAATAACTGGATTAGGTTTCAAAATATCTGCAGTTCCATTCCACTCTTGGGCTCCAGATGTCTATCAAGGTGCACCTACACCAATAACAATGTTCCTTGCAGCAGGAAGTAAAGCTGTTGGATTTGTTGCACTGTTCAAGATTTTCCTTGTTGCATTATCATCTGTTTCTGTTGAATGGGAAATAATGATGGGAATCCTCGCCATAGTAACTATGACGCTTGGAAATGTTGTTGCGATAACTCAAAATGATATTGGTAGGATGTTGGCATATTCTTCAATTGCACAGGCAGGCTATATTCTGATAGCATTACCTGCGATGACTGAGCCTGCAGTTGCAGGTGCTATAGCGCACACAATAGTACATGCAGTAATGAAAGGTGGTGCATTTGTGATAGTAGCTGCAGTTGGAATGAGAGGAATGGGATACACTGTTGATTCTTTCAAGGGGTTACACAAACTTTCACCAGTTATGGCATTTTCAATGACTATCTGTTTATTGGCATTGATCGGAATGCCTCCTGTTGGTGGTTTCTTTACTAAGTTCTTCTTATTCTATTACGTTTACCAAGCCAGTGCCGCTAAATCTTGGTTACTAATCCTAGTTATAGCCGGTATTTTGAATTCAGCAATATCACTCTATTATTATCTAAGAGTGATTAGAAACATGTATCTATTCGATCCAGAAGATTCTGAGATTCAATTCCCAGACTCTAGTAAATTCTTAGCAATTGTTGCAATGGTTACTTTACTAGTTGTAGTACCGTTGTACTGGAATGATTTCTTCCAAATCTGTGAATACGCAGCAAGTAGAATTTTGTAACTAAAATCTCTTTTGGGATATCAAAACTAAAAGAGTAGATACGGCAATAATAGAAAGAGAAGGGATACTGAATCGTGATGAGTCTTCTTTCTCTTCTGGACAACTCGAAATAGTTCCACAAGTTTGGATATTAGCTATATTTGAACGTAAGTCATATTCAGGAATTGAGCCTCTTTCTAAAAAGTGTAAATAACCATCTGAATCAATAATAGCCGTTGTTGGAACGGGAAGAGCATCGTACATTTCAGCAACCTGTGAACTGTTGGTATCGATTGCATGTTGCCAATGATAACCTCGCTCAGTAGATAGGTTTTTGAGATCTGTATTATTTTCATCGCGATCTACACCTATTGAAATAATTCTTACATTGAGTAAATCACCATCATTGATATCATTATTTATCGCCATTAGAGCACCGTCTGCCATATTCTTACAGAGGCCGCACCAAGTTGCCATCATTTCTATTATTACTAAATCGCCACGATAATCGGAAAGATTGAAAGTATTGTTCTCAGTATCTACTAATGTAAAATCTGGTGCTATTGAACCGACACTGGCCTCTAGTGGAGCTCGGTCAGGATTATCTTCACCCTCTTCAGCGATTGTGAAAGGTAAGCAACTGATTAGAATGACTGAAATCAGCAACAGATTAAGATTCATATAGTAATCTTAATCGATGACGCTAATTACATCTTTCTCTTGAATGTAGTACTGTTTGAAGCG